>NZ_JAAAMT010000015.1:101258-112880 GCF_009905435.1 Pseudomonas sp. R5(2019) | reverse complement strand
TCCTCGACCCCGCTCACGCGCTGGGCGTTGTATTCCTGCACCAGGCCGATGGGGTCGGGCAGGACGATGGCCAGCATGCCTTGCGGCAGTTGCTCACGCTGGATCAGCGTGCGCACCTGGCCGCGCAAGGCCTTGAGCCGGTGATTACGGCTGTGGAAACCGTGCACGCTGACAAAGTCGCCGACGGTCGGCGCGGCGTATTCCAGCACCAGGCGGTCGACCTGCAAGGCATGTTCGGTCATGGCCAGGCCGACGCTGGCGGGGTCGTTGCGGGCCGCGCTCAGGTCCAGCGGGTGAAATCTGGCATCCAGAACCGTGCCCCCTTGGGCGATGGCACGCTGGTAGCGGTTGAGTACCTCTGCCGGCCAAGCGTCGTTGGCAAAGGCCAGCCAGGCCGTGCGGTAGCGGGCGGTGTCGATATTGATGAAGGAGGCGGTGACGTCGTGGTCCTGCTTGATGCACGCCTGGCTCAGGGAAGCCGGCATTGCCAGGGGCATCTGGAACGGGCTGAACTGGCGCAGCGCGCCTTCCGGGGTGACCTGATAGGCCTGCCACTCCTGCTTGTCGAGCAGCACGTAGAGGAAGCCGTGGCGGAGGGTGCGCGGCTGGTCGGGGCGCATGGGGATCGACTCAAGGTCGCTGGTATAGGAATGCCGCTGCTTTTGGGTCGCCCCCGGCGAAGGCGCATACGCGGCGCGCAACGGCAGGATCGGCAGGCCGGTGCGCTCGCAGGCGTTGCAGCTGCCGGGTGGGTTGGGACAGGCTTCGCGCATGGCGATGCCTATACATTGACGGGTATTCATGGTGGACGGACTCCCTGTATGCCGTGATGACAGGGCGCCTTAATCGCAATCGTTGTGCCAGCTGCAAAATACTCGTTATTTATCCAATAAATTCAATGAGTTAAAAGATAAAAGCCGGCGATCTCAAACTTCCGAATCAGACAAAAATCCTGAAAAACGTTTTTTGAGCGGGTTTTTCGAGCCAGATTTGGCCCGCTTCGTCATAAGCCATTGAAATCAGACAAATAAAATCGGGCCATTATTGGCTCGGTCGAGCCAATAATGGCCCGATCAGCCGAGCCGTGCACACCGAAGAATGAGCAAATACGGGCGTCTACCGCCCTCACCCGCCGTGCAACTTGCTCATCAACTGCGCCTCAGCCTGAGTCAAACCACACGCCTGGGTCAGCTCGTCAATACTCGCGCCCATGCCCACCAGTTTGGCCGCCTGGGAATACGACAAACTGCTGGGATCACGCTGCTCGATCTGCAGCAGTTTGTCCGGCAATGGCGCAACCACCGCGCGCAGTTCGTGCAACTCTTCACCCATGCGCACGCAGATGTTCTGGTAATCATCCAGGCGCTTGCCCAGTTCACGGATGCGCTGGTCGCGCAGTGCGTCAACCCGGGCCTGTTGCGCGGCCATCAGCCGCTGGTTTTTGCTGTAGGACAAAAGCATCCACAAGGTCCCGGCCCAGAGGATGCCCAGCACAAGCACCGCTGCCTCGAAGATCAATCAGATGTTCTCCAGCTCGGACCATTCTTCTTCGCTCATCATCTTGTCCAGCTCAACCAGAATCAGCAGTTCGCCGTTCTTGTTGCACACGCCCTGGATGAACTTGGCCGACTCTTCGTTACCGACGTTCGGCGCCGTCTCGACTTCCGACTGGCGCAGGTAAACCACTTCCGCCACGCTGTCGACCAGGATACCGACCACTTGCTTGTCAGCCTCGATGATGACGATGCGGGTGTTGTCGCTGACATCGGTCGGGGCCAGGCCGAAGCGCTGGCGGGTGTCGATGACGGTGACGACGTTACCGCGCAGGTTGATGATGCCCAGCACGTAGCTCGGCGCGCCCGGCACCGGGGCGATTTCGGTGTAACGCAGCACTTCCTGGACCTGCATCACGTTGATGCCGTAGGTCTCGTTGTCCAGGCGGAAGGTTACCCACTGCAGAATCGGATCTTCGGAACCTTGTGCAGATGACTTCTTCATACCCTAACCCCTCAAAATCCGCTGTTGTCGGTGTGCCGCACGATGCGGCGGTTATTGTGTGTGCCGCGCGCCCTGCGGCAATTGCCTGACGGCGCCGCTGGCAATCAGTTCGGCCAGCTCTGCAACATCGAGCAAGGCACACATGTGTTCGATCACGGTGCCGGCCAGCCACGGCCGCTGGCCGCGCTGGGTGCGCCATTTGATTTCGGCCGGGTCCAGGCGCAGGGAACGGCTGACCTGGTGCACCGCCAGCCCCCACTCGTAGCCCTGCACCGAAATCACGTACTGAAGGCCCTGCTGGAAATCGTCGCGGTAGCGGTCGGGCATCACCCAACGCGCGGTGTCGAGCACCTTGAGGTTGCCGCGCTGGCTGGGCAGGATGCCGAGAAACCAGTCCGGCTGGCCGAACAGCGGTGTCAGCTCCTGGCCCGCCAGGGCATAGATCGAACCCAGGCACACCAGCGGCACTGCCAGGGTCAGCCCGGCCACGTCAAACAGCAGGCACTCGAAGGGTTCTGCCGCCCAGGCCGGGCGACCGTCGATGGTCAGGCATGGCGGCGTGGTGGCGGGCAGGTGTACATCCACCGCCGGCTCGACCCGCTCGATTGTCGGTGCTGGTGGCACTTCGATAACGGCTTCAATCACCGGCGTCGGCAGCTCGGCCTCGACCGGTTCTTGAGCCTGCTCCACCACTACCTGCGCATCACGGACCTGCTCTTGAAGCACCGCCGCCTGGAACTCATCCAGCACGCCAGGTGATTCGATCTCTTCGGTGGCGTCCTGCAGCAACCCATCCAGGTAGGACTGCAAGGCCAGTTGCGGACGGCTGGCGATCTGGGCCGGACGGTTCATCAAGCCACCTGCGCGACAAGTTGTTGGGACAGCAAGTGCTTGAGCAAGGACCGGTAGGCGACGACGCCCCGGCTCTTGCCATCGAATTGCGAAGGGGTCTGGCCGGCCCGGCTGGCATCGCGCAGGCGCGTGTCGACCGGAATGTAGCCCTGCCAGATATTCTGCCGATAGTCGTCGTGCAACACCCGCAAGGTGCCGATGGAGGCCTGGGTACGACGGTCGAACAGGGTCGGTACGATATGAAACGGCAAAGCCTGCTTGCGCGAGCGATTGATCATCGCCAAGGTACTGACCATCCGCTCCAGGCCCTTGACCGCCAGGTACTCGGTTTGCACCGGGATCACCAGCTGCTGGCTGGCCGCCAGCGCATTGACCATCAGCACGCCCAGCAGCGGCGGGCTGTCGATGATCGCGTAGTCGAAGTCCTGCCACAGCTGGGCCAGGCTTTTCGCGATCACCAGGCCCAGGCCGCTCTGGCCGGGGGATTGACGCTCCAGCACCGCCAGTGCGGTGCTGGACGGCAACAGCGAAATCTTCTCGTCACTGGTGGGCAGCAGCAGTTGCCCGGCCAGCCCGTCGGGCACGCTGCCCTTGTGCAGGAACAGGTCATAGCAACTGTGCTCGAGCGTATCGGGGTTGTGCCCGAAATAGCTGGTCATCGAGCCGTGCGGGTCGAGGTCGACCACCACCACGCGCTTGCCCGCCTCGGCCAGCAGGCCGGCCAGGGCGATGGAGGTGGTGGTCTTGCCGACTCCACCTTTTTGATTGGCGACTGCCCAGACTCTCATTGCGCTTTCCTCCCGGCCGGAACCTGTGCCGTGCCGAGACAGGTTATAAAGCCGGTGACGGGGAATTGACGGCCCCGCTCTTCACTGGCGGTGTTTGCGGCGACGGTGCAGTTTGTGTGCCAGCACGTCGCAACGCCGCATCCGGCGTTGCGTTGGCACTGCCGGTGCCGGTGAGGCTGCGGCGCACCTCCAGGTTGCGGGAGATCACCAGCACCACCCGACGGTTGCGCGCTCGCCCTTCGGCGGTGTCATTGCTGGTGACCGGCTGGAACTCGCCATAGCCCACCGAGGCCATGCGCCCGGGGTCGACCCCTTCCATCGCCAGCAAGCGGACGATGCTCGCCGCCCGCGCCGACGACAGTTCCCAGTTGGTCGGGTACTGGGACGTGCGGATCGGCAGGTTATCGGTGAAGCCTTCGACATGCACCGGATTACCGAATGGCTTGAGGATCTGCGCGACCTTTTCGATGATGCTGAAGGCCTTGTCGCTGGGCATGGCATCGCCACTGCCGAACAGCAAGGCCGAGTTCAACTCGATTTCGATCCACAGCTCATTGCCGCGCACGGTCAGCTGATTGGACTTGATCAAGTCGCCGAACGCATCGCGCACATCCTGAGCGATGGTCTGCAGCGGCTCGGCGGCCGACTGCGTAATCCCTGCGTCTTCCTCTTCGGCGTCCTTGACCAGCGGCTCGGCCGGCTTGACCGTCAGCGGCCGCTCATCGCCGATGGGAATCGGCCGCAGGCTGCGCTCCGGGTCGTTGAACACGCCGATCAAGGCCTGGGACACGACCTTGTACTTGCCTTCGTTGATCGTCGAGATCGAATACATGACCACGAAGAAGGCGAACAGCAGCGTGATGAAATCGGCGTACGAGACCAGCCAGCGCTCGTGATTGACGTGTTCTTCCGGTGGGCGACGACGGGCCATGTGTTACTCCATGAAGCCCTGAAGCTTGAGTTCGATCGAGCGCGGGTTTTCACCCTCGGCGATCGACAAAATGCCTTCCAGGAGCATTTCCCGGTAGCGCGACTGGCGAATGGCGATGGACTTGAGCTTGCTGGCCACCGGCAGCAATATCAGGTTGGCACTGGCGACACCGTAGATAGTGGCAACAAACGCCACCGCGATGCCATTGCCCAGCTGCGACGGTTCGGCCAGATTGCCCATCACGTGGATCAGGCCCATGACCGCACCGATGATGCCGATGGTCGGCGCGTAGCCGCCCATGCTTTCGAACACTTTGGCGGCCTGGACATCGCGGCTTTCCTGGGTGTCGATATCGACTTCCAGAATGCTGCGGATGGCCTCCGGCTCAGCGCCGTCCACCAGCAATTGCAGGCCTTTGCGCGCGTAGCTGTCCAGTTCGGTTTCGGCGACGGTTTCCAGGCCCAGCAAGCCTTCCTTGCGCGCCGTCAGGCTCCAGCTCACCACCCGGTCGATGCCGCCGGCCAGGTCAATGCGCGGTGGAAACAGAATCCAGCGGGCGATCTGCAAGGCCCGCTTGAAGGCCGACATCGGTGACTGCAACAGCACGGCCCCCAGGGTGCCGCCCAACACGATCAAGGCCGCCGGGCCGTTGAGCAACGCCGACAGGTGCCCACCTTCCAGGTAATTGCCGCCGACAATGGCCACAAAGGCCAGGATCAGGCCGATCAGACTGAGTACATCCATTACACGCACGCCTCGATCAGGTGCCGGCCAATCTCGTCCAGGCCATAGACCGCATCAGCCAGGTTGGCTTTGACGATGGCCATGGGCATGCCATAGATCACGCAGCTGGCTTCATCCTGGGCCCAGATATGGCTGCCGCTCTGTTTGAGCAGGCGTGCGCCTTCACGGCCGTCGGCACCCATGCCGGTCAACACCACCGCCAGCACCTTGTCGCCGTAGGATTTGGCCGCCGAACCGAAGGTGATGTCCACGCACGGCTTGTAGTTGAGGCGCTCGTCACCCGGCAGGATCTTCACCGCGCCGCGGCCGTCGATCATCAATTGCTTGCCACCGGGCGCCAGCAAGGCCAGGCCGGGGCGCAGAATGTCGCCGTCTTCGGCTTCCTTGACGCTGATGCGGCAGAGTTTGTCCAGCCGCTCGGCAAAGGCCTTGGTGAACGCCGCCGGCATGTGCTGGACCAACACAATCGGTGCCGGAAAGTCGGCGGGCAGCTGGGTCAGCACCCGCTGCAGCGCCACCGGGCCACCGGTGGAGGTGCCAATCGCGACCAGCTTGTACGGCTTGCGCCTGGGGGCCGGCGACGACGGCGCAGGCGCCTGGGTGGCGGCAACCCGGCTGGGCAACGGCGCCCGCGCGGACGTGCTCGGCGCACTGCTCTGCAAGCTGCTGACACTGGCGGCCGGCGCGGCTGCCACCGGTGCCGCTGGCTGGCGGTAACCGCCGAAGCGGCGGTTGCTGCGGGAAAGGGTGTGAACCTTCTCGCACAGCAGTTGCTTGACCTTCTCGGGATTGCGCGAGATGTCTTCGAAATTCTTGGGCAGGTAATCGACCGCGCCGGCATCCAGCGCGTCGAGGGTGACCCGCGCGCCTTCATGGGTCAGCGAGGAAAACATCAACACCGGTGTCGGGCAGCGCTGCATGATGTGCCGCACCGCCGTAATGCCGTCCATCATCGGCATCTCGTAGTCCATGGTGATGACGTCTGGCTTGAGCGCCAGGGCCTGGTCGATCGCCTCCCTGCCGTTGGTGGCGGTGCCCACGACCTGGATATTCGGATCGGTGGAAAGAATCTCCGAGACGCGGCGGCGGAAAAAACCGGAATCATCCACCACCAGGACCTTGACTGCCATAAACACTCCATTGAAGGGGCGCAGCCTGCGGCCGCGCCACCGGGATCAAATACGCCGCGCGGCGTAACGCTTGAGCATGCTCGGAACATCGAGGATCAGCGCAATGCGGCCGTCACCGGTAATGGTGGCGCCGGACATGCCCGGGGTCCCCTGGAGCATCTTGCCCAGCGGCTTGATGACCACTTCTTCCTGACCGACCAGCTGGTCGACGACAAAACCGATGCGCTGGGTGCCCACCGACAGAATCACCACATGCCCTTCGCGCTGCTCTTCATGCTTGGCCGAGGCCACCAGCCAGCGCTTGAGGTAGAACAACGGCAGCGCCTTGTCGCGCACGATCACCACTTCCTGGCCGTCGACCACGTTGGTGCGCGACAGGTCCAGGTGGAAGATCTCGTTGACGTTGACCAGTGGGAAGGCGAAGGCCTGATTGCCGAGCATCACCATCAGCGTCGGCATGATCGCCAGGGTCAGCGGCACCTTGATGACGATCTTCGAGCCTTGGCCCTTGACCGAGTGGATATTGATCGAGCCGTTGAGCTGGGCAATCTTGGTCTTGACCACGTCCATGCCGACACCGCGACCGGACACGTCGGAAATCTCGGTCTTGGTCGAGAAGCCGGGGGCGAAGATCAGGTTGTAGCAGTCCGACTCGCTCAGGCGCTCGGCGGCGTCGCGGTCCATCAGGCCCTTTTCCACCGCCTTGGCCCGCAGGATGGCAGGGTCCATGCCCTTGCCGTCGTCGGAGATTGACAAGAGGATATGGTCGCCCTCCTGCTCGGCCGAGAGCACCACCCGACCTCCCCGGGACTTGCCTGCGGCTTCGCGCTCGTCCGGGGTTTCGATACCGTGGTCCACCGCGTTGCGCACCAAGTGCACCAACGGATCGGCCAGGGCCTCGACGAGGTTTTTGTCGAGGTCGGTTTCTTCGCCGACCAACTCCAGGTTGATCTCTTTTTTCAGCTGCCGGGCCAGATCGCGAACCAGCCGCGGGAAGCGTCCGAAGACCTTCTTGATCGGCTGCATGCGGGTCTTCATGACCGCGGTCTGCAAGTCGGCGGTGACCACATCCAGGTTCGACACGGCCTTGGACATGGCCTCGTCGCTGCTGTTGAGGCCCAGGCGCACCAGGCGGTTACGCACCAGCACCAGTTCGCCGACCATGTTCATGATCTCATCCAGCCGCGCGGTATCGACTCGCACGGTGGTTTCCGCTTCGCTGGCCACCGGTTTTTCTGCCACGGGCGCAGAGCGAGGAGCCGGCGCACGCACAGGTTCCGCCTTGGCTTGCGGCCTGGGCTGGGCAACAGCGGTCACGCTCTCCTGCGGCGCCAGGGCCGCTACGGCAGCAGGTTCGAACTTGCCCTTGCCATGCAGCTGGTCCAGCAGTGCTTCGAATTCGTGATCGGTGATCAGGTCCGACAGCGGCTCGGCAGGTGGCGGCTCTGCAACCGAAGGCTGCGGCTCGACCGCCGCCACGTCCAGTGCCTCGACGTTGAAGGTGCCCTTGCCGTGCAACTGGTCCAGCAAGGCTTCGAATTCATCGTCGGTGATTTCGCTGGTGTCCGGCGCCTGATGCTCGGCAACCGGCTCAGGCGCGACCGACTCGTTGAGCGCGCCTGGGGCGAACTGGCCCTTGCCGTGCAATTGATCCAGCAGGGATTCGAATTCGGCGTCAGTGATTTCATCGCTGGCCGCATCGACCGCAGGTGCAGGTACCGCGGCCGACGCCTCGGCCTGGGCCTTGACCGCCTGCAGCGAGTCCAGCAACTGTTCGAATTCGCTGTCGGTGATATCGCCTGATTGCTCGGCAACCGCCGGGGCCTGCGCCACCACAGGCACAGCCACAGCGCCGGCGGGCGCAGGCTCTGCCAGACGCGCCAAGGCTTCCAGCAACTCAGGCGTGGCCGGGGTAATGTCGTGGCGCTCACGCACCTCGCTGAACATATTGTTGACGGTGTCCAGTGCTTCGAGCACCACGTCCATCAATTCGGAATCGACCCGGCGCTCGCCCTTGCGCAGGATGTCGAACACGTTCTCGGCGATATGGCAGCACTCCACCAGCTCGTTGAGCTGGAGGAAGCCGGCGCCCCCTTTTACAGTGTGAAAACCGCGAAAGATCGCGTTGAGCAGATCGGCATCATCCGGACGGCTTTCCAGCTCGACCAGTTGTTCGGACAGTTGCTCAAGAATCTCGCCGGCTTCTACCAGGAAATCCTGAAGGATTTCTTCATCGGCGCCGAAGCTCATTTACGTGCTCCCTAAAAACCCAGGCTGGATAGCAGATCGTCGACATCGTCCTGACTGGACACGACGTCGTCTCGCTTATCGGCATGAATTTGCGGACCTTCACCCCTGGCGGGATGTTTTTCCTGATTTTTTTCATCGGCCAGCAGCTGGTGGTCATGCTGGATGCCAGCAAAGCGATCAACCTGGCTGGCCATCAACACCAGCTTGAGCAGGTTGCTTTCCACTTCGGTGACCATCTGCGTGACGCGCTTGATGACCTGGCCGGTCAGGTCCTGATAGTCCTGGGCCAGCAAGATGTCATTGAGGCTGCCGGACACGGCGCGGGCATCCTGTTCGCTGCGCGTCAGAAAACTGTCGACACGGCGGGCCAGCGCGCGGAACTCGGACGCGTCGACTTCGCGGCGCATAAAGCGCTGCCAGTCCAGGCTCAAGGCCTTGGCCTCGGCGCCCAGGTCGTTGAGCACCGGCGTGCTGTGCTCCACCAGGTCCATAGTGCGGTTGGCCGCCGCCTCGGTCAGCTTGACCACATAGGACAGCCGCTCGGTGGCATCGGTGATCTGCGAGACTTCCTCGGCCTGCGGCATGCGCGGGTCGATCTGGAAGCTGACAATGGCGCTGTGCAGCTCGCGCGTGAGTTTGCCGACCTCCTGGTACAGGCCACGGTCGCGCGTCTGGTTCAGCTCATGGATCAGTTGTACCGCGTCGCCGAACTTGCCTTTCTCAAGGCTGTTCACCAACTCATGGGCATGTTTCTTCAGGGTCGACTCGAAGTCACCCAAAGATGAATTGTTATGGTCCATAGCGCCCCCGTGGCGAACTTCAGCTATTGACGCGTTCGAAGATCTTTTCGATCTTTTCTTTCAGCGCCTGGGCCGTGAATGGCTTGACCACGTAACCGTTCACACCGGCCTGCGCGGCCTGGATGATCTGCTCGCGCTTGGCTTCAGCGGTCACCATCAACACCGGCAGGTGGCTCAGGCGGGCATCGGCACGCACGGCCTTGAGCAAGTCCAGGCCGCTCATGCCGGGCATGTTCCAGTCGGTGACGAGAAAATCGAAACTGCCGCTGTTGAGCATCGGCAGAGCGGTGTTGCCGTCGTCGGCTTCATGGGTGTTGGTGAACCCCAGGTCGCGCAACAGGTTCTTGATGATCCGCCGCATCGTCGAAAAATCGTCAACGATGAGGATTTTCATGTTCTTGTCCAATTCGACCTCCAAGCAGTCTTAAACGCGCCCATCCAGGGGGCACGCATTCAATCAAATCCGGTTTTTTTTGCGTTTCACGACTGCATGAATTCGCAGCGTTGCGCGGAACTACTTCGCCACCCGTCGAGCGACCGGTGGCCAACCCTTGGTCAACGTGCCCGCCATTCCCCCAGACGCCCGCGCAAGCGTGCGGCGCACTGACTGTGCAACTGGCTGACGCGGGACTCACTGACGCCCAACACTTCACCGATTTCCTTGAGGTTCAGTTCCTCGTCGTAATACAAGGCCAGAACCAGACGCTCACGCTCGGGCAGATTGGCGATGGCATCGGCCAGCGCGGCCTGGAAGCGTTCGTCTTCCAGGTCACGCGACGGTTCAAGCTGTACGCTCGCGCCGTCCTCATGCAGCCCTTCGTGCTCGCCGTCCTGCAACAGGTCGTCGAAGCTGAACAGGCGGCTGCCCAGTGTGTCGTTCAAAATCCCGTAATAATCATCAAGGCTCAATTGGAGTTCGGCCGCAACTTCGTGATCTTTAGCGTCACGGCCGGTTTTTGCTTCAATTGCCCGAATCGCATCACTGACCATACGGGTATTGCGGTGGACCGAACGCGGCGCCCAGTCGCCCTTGCGCACCTCATCGAGCATCGCACCGCGAATGCGAATGCCGGCGTAGGTCTCGAAACTGGCGCCTTTGCTTGCGTCGTATTTGTTGGACACTTCCAGCAGGCCAATCATGCCGGCCTGGATCAGATCTTCCACCTGGACGCTGGCCGGCAAGCGCGCCAGCAGGTGGTAGGCGATGCGCTTGACCAGCGGTGCATAGCGCTCGATCAACTCGTACTGCGTGTCTTTCGAGGCGTTGCTGTACATGCGGTAGCCGCTGGCACTCATACAACCGGCCCTGCGCTGGTCTGCTGCACCAGACGCTCGACGAAAAACTCGAGATGCCCGCGCGGGTTGGCCGGCAGCGGCCAGGTATCGACCTTCTGGGCAATGGCCTTGAACGCCAGCGCGCACTTGGAACGCGGGAAGGCTTCATAGACCGCACGCTGCTTCTGCACGGCCTTGCGCACGCATTCGTCGTAAGGCACAGCGCCCACGTATTGCAGCGACACGTCGAGGAAACGGTCGGTCACCTTGGTCAACTTGGCGAACAGGTTGCGCCCTTCCTGCGGGCTCTGGGCCATGTTGGCCAGGACCCGGAAACGGTTCATGCCGTAGTCGCGGTTGAGCAGCTTGATCAGCGCATAGGCATCGGTGATCGAGGTCGGCTCGTCGCAGACCACCAGCAGCACTTCCTGGGCGGCGCGGACAAAACTGACCACCGAATCGCCAATACCGGCGGCGGTGTCGATCACCAGCACATCGAGGTTATCGCCGATGTCGCTGAAGGCCTGGATCAGGCCGGCATGCTGGGCCGGCGTGAGGTGGACCATGCTCTGGGTGCCGGACGCCGCCGGGATCACCCGCACGCCACCGGGGCCCTGGAGCAGCACATCGCGCAGCTCGCAGCGACCCTCGACGACATCGGCCAAGGTGCGCTTGGGGGTCAGCCCCAGCAGCACGTCGACGTTCGCCAGCCCCAGGTCAGCGTCCTGCAGCATGACACGACGGCCAAGCTCAGCCAGCGCCAGGGACAAGTTCACTGACACGTTAGTCTTGCCGACGCCACCCTTGCCGCCGGTCACCGCGATCACCTGTACGGGATGCATGCTGCCCATATT
>NZ_JAAAMT010000015.1:99673-101158 GCF_009905435.1 Pseudomonas sp. R5(2019) | reverse complement strand
GCAGCATGACACGACGGCCAAGCTCAGCCAGCGCCAGGGACAAGTTCACTGACACGTTAGTCTTGCCGACGCCACCCTTGCCGCCGGTCACCGCGATCACCTGTACGGGATGCATGCTGCCCATATTCGTTCTTTACCTTGTCTTGCTTAGACCGCGGTCACATGACCGGCTGCGTGAGGCAGCCCGTCAATGCAGGTACTTTGCAGCTTCATCACGTTCACCTCAGCCCACTCGCTGGCCGGGGTTGTGGTAGAGATCAGCGAACATATCGGCCATGGCCTCTTCGCTGGGCTCTTCTTGCATCTGCACACTCACCGCACGGCTCACCAGCTGATGACGGCGTGGCACGTGCAGGTCGTCAGGAATGCGCGGGCCATCGGTAAGGTAGGCAACCGGCAATTCATGACTGATGGCCAGGCTCAGCACTTCGCCGAGGCAAGCCGTTTCATCCAGTTTAGTCAGGATGCACCCTGCCAGCCCGCAGCGTTTGTAGCTGTGATAGGCAGCAGTGAGCACTTGTTTCTGGCTGGTGGTGGCCAGCACCAGATAATTGCGGGCCTTGATGCCACGCCCGGCCAGGCTTTCAAGTTGCATGCGCAAGGCCGGGTCGCTGGCCTGCAGGCCGGCGGTGTCAATCAACACCACGCGCTTGCGCAGCAGCGGCTCCAGGGCCTGGGCCAGGGATTGCCCCGGATCGACGTAAGTCACCGACACGTTAAGGATCCGCCCCAGGGTCTTGAGCTGCTCCTGAGCACCAATGCGGAAACTGTCCATGCTCACCAGCGCCAGGTTCTGGGAGCCGTACTTGAGCACGTATCGCGCCGCAAGCTTGGCCAGCGTGGTGGTTTTACCCATGCCGGCCGGGCCGACCATGGCGATCACCCCGCCCTCTTCGATCGGCTCGATTTCCGGCACCGCGATCTTGCGTGCCAGATGCGCCAGCAGCATGCGCCAGGCGTGCCGCGGGTCTTCGATTTCGCAGGTCAGTTCCAGCAGCTCGCGCGACAGCGGGCCGGACAGGCCGATGCGCTGCAGGCGCCGCCAGAGGTTGGCCTGTTGTGGCTTGCTGCCTTGCAGCTGGGTCCAGGCCAATGAGCCTAGCTGGACTTCCAGCAGCTCGCGCAAGCCGTTGAGTTCCGAACGCATGGAGTCGAACAGCCGCTGGTCCACCGGCGGCATGGCCGGAGCCGGGGCCGGGCGTGGCGGCTCGTCGAAATGCGGTTCGATCAAAGGCTCGGCAGCGGTCAACGGCAGGCCGGCGAACAGCTGGCCATTGGTATTGGCGTCGCTGTCGTTGCGGATGCTCAATTCGGCCTGCGCGGTGACAATGCGCGACTGGGTCTTGCGCAATTCGGTTTCGAGTTCGACGTTCGGCACGCTCGGTGCCAGCGCCGACAACTTGTAGTCGAGCGCCGCCGTCAGCTCGACACCGCCAGCAATCCGCCGGTTGCCGATGATGGCGGCGTCGGCCCCCAGCTCATCGC
>NZ_JAAAMT010000015.1:0-99573 GCF_009905435.1 Pseudomonas sp. R5(2019) | reverse complement strand
TCGAGTTCGACGTTCGGCACGCTCGGTGCCAGCGCCGACAACTTGTAGTCGAGCGCCGCCGTCAGCTCGACACCGCCAGCAATCCGCCGGTTGCCGATGATGGCGGCGTCGGCCCCCAGCTCATCGCGAACCAGTTTCATCGCTTGGCGCATGTCGGCGGCGAAAAAACGCTTAACTTGCATAACCCGTTACCTCAGCCGTTGGGCCCTACTGTTGCAACGATGGTGACTTGCTTGTTGTCGGGTATTTCCTGATACGCCAGCACGTGCAAATTCGGTACCGCCAGACGGCCGAAGCGCGACAGCATCGCCCTGACCGGTCCTGCGACCAGCAGGATCGCCGGCTGCCCCTGCATCTCCTGACGCTGAGCAGCTTCGATCAACGAACGCTGAAGCTTTTCGGCCATGCTCGGCTCCAGGAGAACTGCTTCTTCCTGACCTTGTCCGGCGCGTTGCAAACTATTGAGCAAAATTTGTTCCAACCTTGGCTCAAGGGTGATCACGGGTAGCTCGGACTCAATCCCCACAATGCTTTGCACGATGGCGCGACACAATCCGACGCGCACCGCCGCCACCATCGCGGCAGTATCTTGACTCTTGTTGGCGTTGTTCGCGATCGCCTCGGCGATGCTGCGGATATCGCGCACCGGCACCTGTTCGGCCAGCAGCGCCTGCAACACCTTGAGCAAACCGGACAGCGACAGGATGCCGGGCACCAGCTCTTCGGCCAGCTTGGGCGAGCCCTTGGCCAGTACTTGCAACAGCTGCTGGACTTCTTCGTGGCCGATCAGCTCATGGCAATGCTTGTGCAGGATCTGGTTCAAGTGCGTGGCAACCACGGTACTGGCATCGACCACGGTGTAACCCAGAGTCTGCGCCTGACTGCGCTGGCTGAATTCGATCCACACCGCTTCCAGGCCAAAGGCCGGGTCTTTGGCGGTGATGCCGCTGAGGGTGCCATAGACCTGGCCGGGGTTGATCGCCAGCTCCCGGTCCGGGTAGATCTCGGCTTCGGCGAGGATCACGCCCATCAGCGTCAGACGGTAGGCACTGGGCGCCAGGTCAAGGTTGTCGCGGATATGCACCGTGGGCATGAGAAAGCCCAGGTCCTGGGAGAGCTTCTTGCGCACGCCCTTGATTCGCGCGAGCAATTGCCCGCCCTGGTTGCGGTCCACCAGCGGAATCAGCCGGTAACCGACTTCCAGGCCGATCATGTCGATCGGGGTCACGTCATCCCAGCCCAGCTCTTTGGTTTCCTGGGCTCGCTGGGGCGAGGGCAGCAAATCCTGCTGGCGCTGGACTTCCTGCAGCGCCTGGACCTTCTGCTGGTTCTGCTTGCGCCAGACCAGGTAGGCAATGCCGCCGGCGACCATGGCCAGCGAAATGAACGAGAAGTGCGGCATGCCCGGCACCAGGCCCATGACCAGCATCAGGCCGGCCGACACCGCCAGCGCCTTGGGCGAGTCGAACATCTGCCGGTTGATTTGCTTGCCCATGTCTTCGGAGCCCGAGGCACGGGTCACCATGATTGCCGCCGCGGTGGACAACAGCAGTGATGGCAATTGCGCCACCAAACCGTCACCGATGGTCAACAAGGCGTAGACCTTGCCGGCCTCGGAGAAGCTCATGCTGTGCTGGAAGATACCGATGGCCATGCCACCGATCAGGTTGATGAACAGAATCAACAGACCGGCAATGGCATCGCCACGCACGAACTTGCTGGCACCGTCCATGGAGCCGTAGAACTCGGCCTCCTGGGCCACCTCCGAACGGCGGGCCTTGGCCTGGGCCTGGTCGATCAGGCCGGCGTTGAGGTCGGCGTCGATCGCCATTTGTTTGCCGGGCATGGCGTCGAGGGTAAAACGCGCGCTCACCTCGGAAATACGCCCGGCACCCTTGGTGACCACCACGAAGTTGATGATCATCAGAATCGCGAACACCACGATACCGACCACGTAGTTACCGCCGATCACCACCTCGCCGAAGGCCTGGATCACCTTGCCGGCGGCGGCGTGGCCTTCGTGGCCGTGAAGCATGACCACCCGGGTCGACGCCACGTTCAACGCCAGGCGCAGCAGGGTCGCCACCAGCAGGATGGTCGGAAACACCGCGAAATCCAGTGGCCGCAGGGCGTACACACAGACCAGCAGGACGACGATGGACAAGGCGAGGTTGAAGGTGAAGAACACGTCGAGCAAAAACGGCGGCACCGGCAACATCATCATCGCCAGCATCACCAGCAGCAACAGCGGCACCCCCAGATTGCCCCGCCCGAGGCCAGTCAGGTTGCTGCGCGCGGCATTGATTAGCTGGGTACGATCCACCGGTTTTCCTCGTGAGCTTCAAGCAAACTTTTGACGCCAGAGCGGGCGCAGCGCTGGCATTGCAAGAAGCTTTCCAACTTTCGACGGTGGTGCGGCTATTCACGGATGCGGAGCGGGAAAATGTGGGAGCGGATTTATCCGCGAATAGTTTCACCGCGGTATGTCAGTGCCACCGCGGTGAAACTATTCGCGGATAAATCCGCTCCCACGAGGCCGATACCGGCTTGCCATAGACCATAGAATCTCCCACACCGTATGGCTCAGGAATCGCGACGAAGGTCTGACGGAATCGGCAAATCCTTCAGCGGATCCGGCCGCTTGCCCTTGCCCGCCCTGTACTGACGGATCTGGTAGACGTACGCCAGCACCTGCGCCACCGCCAGGTACAGCCCCGCCGGGATTTCCTGTTCAACCTCGGTGGAGTAGTAGATCGACCGCGCCAGCGCCGGTGATTCCAGCAACTGGATCTGGTGCCGAGTGGCGATTTCGCGGATTTTCAGGGCCAGGAAGTCGCTGCCCTTGGCCAGCAGGATCGGCGCCCCGCCCTTTTCAGCGTCGTACTTGAGCGCCACGGCATAGTGGGTCGGGTTGGTGATGACCACATCGGCCTCGGGCACCGCGGCCATCATCCGCCGCTGGGCCATTTCGCGCTGGAGCTGGCGAACCCGCTGCTTGACCTCCGGCCGACCTTCGCTGTCCTTGTACTCGTCGCGCACTTCCTGCTTGGTCATCATCAGCTTCTGCTTGCTCTGGTACAGCTGGATGGGCACGTCCACCGCCGCAATCAACAACAACCCCAACGCCATCCACAAGGTGCTCCAGCCCACCACCTGGACGCTGTGGATAATCGCCAGTTCCAGCGGTTCATGGGCAATCGCCAACAAGTCGTCGCGGTCGAACATCAGCACCACCAGCGCCACGATCAGCACCACGAAAAACTTCGCCAAGGCCTTGAGCAGCTCGGTCAGCGCATGCATGGAGAACATCCGCTTGAGCCCGGACAGCGGGTTCATGCGGCTGAATTTCGGCGCCAGGCTGCCGGTGGCAAACAACCAGCCGCCCAGCGAGATCGGCCCGATCAGCGCCGCCAGCAACAGCAGCAGCAACACCGGCTGGCTTGCCAGCAGCGCGATCTTGCCGGAGTTGAGCAGAAAGATACCCATGGAGCGCTCATCGAGCAGCACCTCGCGCGACAGGCTGAAATTGAGCCGCATCAGCTCCAGCAGCGCCTGGGCCAGCGCACCACCGAAGATCAGCAGCCCACCCGCGCCCGCCATCATCACCGCCAGCGTATTGAGCTCCTTGGAGCGGGCGATCTCACCCTTCTCGCGGGAGTCTTTCTTGCGCTTGTCGGTGGGGTCTTCTGTCTTGTCCTGCCCGCTTTCGCTCTCTGCCATTTCAGCGTGCCCTGGCCAATTCGCGCAGCCACTGCAAGGCCTCGGAGGCCAGCGGCTGATACTGGTTGAGAATGTCGGCCATGCTGACCCAGAGAATGAACATGCCCAGCACCAGGGTCAGCGGAAAGCCGATGGAGAAGATGTTCAGCTGCGGCGCCGCGCGGGTCATGATCCCAAAGGCGATGTTGACCACCAGCAGCGCGGTAATGGCCGGCAACACCAGCAGCAACGCGGCGCCGAGCACCCAGCCCATGCGCCCGACCAGGTCCCAGAAGTGGTTGATCAGCAGCCCGCCACCCACCGGCAAGGTGGTGAAGCTCTCGGTCAGCACCTCGAACACCACCAGGTGGCCGTTCATGGCCAGGAACAACAGCGTCACCAGCATGGTGAAGAACTGCCCGATCACGGCCACCGACACGCCGTTGGCCGGGTCGACCATCGACGCGAAACCCATGCCCATCTGGATCGCGACGATCTGCCCGGCAATCACGAAGGCCTGGAAAAACAGCTGCAACGACAACCCCAGCAAGGCGCCGATGATCACCTGCTCGGCAATCAGCAGCAGCGTACTCAGGTCCAGCGCATGCACCTGGGGCAGCGGCGGCAAGCCCGGGACGATCACCACGGTGATGGCCACCGCGAAATACAGGCGAATCCGCGTCGGCAGCAGCGTGGTGCCAAATATCGGCATGGTCATCAGCACCGCCGCCACCCGAAACAGCGGCAGCATGAAGCTGGCCACCCAGGTGCCGATCTGTACGTCAGTCAGCGCGAGCATCGGCGCTTACCCGATCAGCTGCGGAATGCTGCCGTAGAGCGACAGGATGTATTCCATGAAGGTGCGTACCAGCCAGGGCCCGGCGACGATCAGGGTCACCAGCATGACCAGCAACCGCGGCAGAAAGCTCAAGGTCTGTTCGTTGATCTGGGTGGCCGCCTGGAACATCGCCACCACCAGCCCCACCAACAGGCTCGGGATCACCAGCACGGCGACCATCAGCGTGGTCAGCCACAGCGCATCGCGGAACAGGTCGACGGCAACTTCAGGCGTCATCGCTAAACACCTCCGAAACTGCTGGCCAGGGTGCCGATGATCAGCGCCCAGCCGTCCACCAGCACAAACAGCATGATTTTGAACGGTAACGAGATGATCAGCGGCGACAGCATCATCATGCCCATGGCCATCAGCACACTGGCGACCACCAGGTCGATGATCAGGAACGGAATGAAGATCATGAAGCCGATCTGGAAGGCGGTTTTCAGCTCCGAGGTGACAAAGGCCGGCACCAGGATGGTCAACGGCGCCTGATCGGGGCTGGCGATGTCGGTGCGCTTGGACAGGCGCATAAACAGCTCCAGATCGCTTTGCCGGGTCTGGGCCAGCATGAAGTCCTTGATCGGCACTTCAGCCTTGGCCAGTGCATCCCGGGCACTGAGCTTCTCGGCCAGGTACGGCTGCAGGGCATCCTGGTTCACCCGGTCGAACACCGGCGCCATGATGAACATCGTCAGGAACAGCGCCATGCCCGTCAGGATCTGGTTCGACGGCGTCTGCTGCAGGCCCAGAGCCTGGCGCAGGATCGAGAAGACAATGATGATCCGGGTAAAGCTGGTCATCAGCATGACGAACGCAGGAATAAAACTCAGCGCCGTCATGATCAGCAGGATTTGCAGGCTGACCGAATATTCCTGCTGGCCATCGGCCCCGCTGGACAGGGTAATGGCCGGAATCGACAGCGGGTCGGCGGCCAGCGCCAGCGGCGCCGCCGCCAGCAACAGCAGCGTCAACAGCAAGCGCAACATCAAGGTTTATCCTTATGATCCTTGCCCAACAGGTCCATCAGGCGCTGGGCAAATTCGGGCGTGGCGGGCCGGGCGGCATCGGAAGGCGCCACCGGCTTGGCCAGCACGTGCAGCGCGGTGATGGAGCCGGGGGTGTGGCTGAGCAGGATCTGCTCCTCACCCACCTGCACCAGCACCAGCCGATCACGCGGGCCGAGCGCCCGGGTACCGATCACGTCGATCACCTGGCGCCCGCGCGGCGCGGCGTTCTGCACCCGGCGCAGCAGCCAGGCGAGCAGGAATATCAACCCCAGCACCAGCAGCAAACCGACCAGCAACTGGGTCAACTGCCCGCTCACGCTGCCGCTGGCCGAGATCGACGCCGCGGGTTCCGCCGCCATCGCTTGCGCACTCAGGCCGGCAAGCCCTACCGCCCACGCCCGGTTCATTCAGCGCAGCTTCTTGATGCGTTCGCTGGGGCTGATCACGTCGGTCAGGCGGATGCCGAACTTCTCGTTGACCACCACCACTTCGCCGTGGGCAATCAGGGTGCCATTGACCAACACGTCGAGCGGCTCGCCCGCCAGCCGGTCCAGTTCGATCACCGAGCCCTGGTTCAGCTGCAGCAGGTTGCGGATGTTTATTTCGGTGCTGCCCACTTCCATGGAAATGGTCACCGGAATGTCCAGGATCACATCCAGGTTCGGCCCGTCCAGGGTCACGTTGTGGTCATTGTTGCCACGCGGTGAGCTGCCGAATTCTTCCATGCTCATGCGATTGGACGAAGCCTGCGAGTGGCCGCTGTCGGCGGCCAGCAAGGCGTCGATATCGGCCTGGCTGCTGCTGCCGGTTTCGCTCAGGGCGGCTGCCCACTCATCGGCGAGCGCCTGGTCTTCGGCGGAAATGGTTTCGTGTTCGTTCGCCATGGTGTCCTCGACGGCATTACATCTGGGAGAGGGTTAAATCCGCGGCGCCGCTCAGCGGCGCACGATCGGCTCAATCACTTGCAAGGCCAGGTTGCCCTTGTGAGAGCCCAGCTTGGCCTTGAACGCCGGCACGCCGTTGGCGCGCAGGGTCAATTCGTCCGACATCTCGACCGGGATCACGTCGCCCGGCTGCATGTGCAGGATGTCGCGCAGTTTCAGCTGACGGCGGGCCACCGTGGCGCCCAGCGGGACGCTGACGTCCAGCACGTCTTCGCGCAGGGCCTTGCTCCAGCGCTCGTCCTGGTCGTCCAGATCGGACTGGAAACCGGCATCGAGCATCTCGCGCACCGGCTCGATCATCGAGTACGGCATGGTCACGTGCAGGTCGCCGCCACCGCCATCGAGTTCGATATGGAAGGTCGACACCACAATGGCTTCGCTGGGGCCAACGATGTTGGCCATGGCCGGGTTCACTTCCGAGTTGATGTACTCGAAGTTGATTTCCATGATCGCGTGCCAGGCTTCCTTCATGTCTTTGAAGGCCTGGTCCAGCACCATGCGCACCACGCGCAACTCGGTCGGGGTGAACTCCCGCCCTTCGATCTTGGCGTGACGGCCGTCGCCGCCGAAGAAGTTGTCCACCAGCTTGAACACCAGCTTGGCGTCGAGGATGAACAGCGCGGTGCCGCGCAGCGGCTTGATCTTGACCAGGTTGAGGCTGGTCGGTACGTACAGCGAGTGCACATACTCACCAAACTTCATCACCTGCACGCCGCCCACGGCCACGTCGGCCGAGCGACGCAGCAGGTTGAACATGCTGATGCGGGTGTAGCGGGCGAAACGCTCGTTGATCATCTCCAGGGTCGGCATCCGGCCCCGTACGATCCGGTCCTGGCTGGTCAGGTCATAGCTTTTGACGCTGCCGGGCTCGGCCGCGCATTCGGTTTGCACCAAACCATCGTCGACGCCGTGCAACAGGGCGTCGATTTCATCCTGGGACAGCAGGTCCTGCACGGCCATGTCGTGTTCCTACTGCAATACGAAATTGGTGAAGAGCAGCTGGTCGATCACCGGCTTGCCCACTTCTTTTTGCGCCACTTCCTGCACGCTGGCAGTGGCTTTCTGGCGCAGAATTTCCTGGCCAACCGGGGTCGCCAGGGTGTCGAACGGTTGCGAGGAGAACAGCATGACCAGGTTGTTGCGGATCACCGGCATGTGCACTTTGAGGGCGTCCAGGTCCGGCTGATTGCGGGCCATCAGGGTGATGCTGACCTGCATATAACGCTGGCGACCGCCGTGGTTGAAGTTGACGATAAAGGCCGGGGTCAGCGACTCATAGAGCGCGACCGGCTTGGCCTGGATCACCTCGGCCGCTTCCTGAGGCTTGCTCTCGCTTTTTTGCAGGAAAAACCAGGTCGCGCCCACGGACAAGCCGATGGCCAGCAGCAGGGCAACCACGATCAGGATAATCAGCTTGAGTTTGCCTTTTGAGGCGGGGTCTTTCACTGCGTCACTCTTGGCCATGCCAATAATCCGTCACTCATTGAGACATGACGGGGGGCGGAGCAAGTGTTATGCCAAATAGCGAGCGGGGATTCCGTAGGAGCCGGGCTTGCCCCAATGCCAGTCAGTTAAGGCATTGAACGACACAAACCCTGTGGGAGCGGATTTATCCGCGAATGAACGATGACGCGTAATGCCTGAAAAACTGCGGTGTCTGGATTCGCGGATAAATCCGCTCCCACAGGGTTTGTGTCGCTCAATCCAACTAAGCGTAATAATCCACCGCGCTGGAACCGATCACCACCGGGTTGCTGACTTCAGCTGTTGCAACGCTGTCAGTTGAATCAATACCGTCGACCCGGCTGCCATCGCCACTGCTGCGCTGCCCCTGCTCCTGGCCCTGCCAGCCACGCGACTGGTCCGATACGCTCACCTGCGGCTCACTCAAGCCCTGCTGGGCAAACAGTTCGCGCAGGCGCTGCTGCTGGCCTTCCAGGGCTTCGCGAACCCCGGCATGGCCGCTGCTGAAGGCAATCTGGGTCTGTTGGTCCGGCGACAGGTTGACGCGGATATCCAGGCGCCCGAGCTCAGCCGGCTGAAGCTGGATATCCGCCGATTTCAGGTTCTGGCTGGACAAGTACATAACGCGGTTGACCAGGCCTTCCGTCCAGCCGCCCTGGTGCATGGCCAGTGGCTGGTTCAGCGGCACGGCCGCGGCCGCTGAACCAGCCACTGGCTTGGCCTGCGCCGCCTGGGACAGCGCCTGCAACCGCTCGGCGAAATTGTCGACGCGGCTATCGCTGGCGGCGCCCTTGATGTCCTTGAGGCCCTCGTCGAGCAGCCCGGCAAACGCCTGCTCACCGGACTCGGTGGAGGCGCCGTCTGCCGCCGACTGCTCGTCCGGCGACGTAATGCCGGCCATAAGGCCTGGCATCGGTTCGGCCTGGGTCTGGTCACTGGCGCCTGTGCTGGCATGAGCCGACACAGCGCCTTGGGCCTGGGCGCTCTGCTCCAGCGCCAAACGCACCATCGGCAAATCGGCCAGCGGGTCGGTGGAGGGATCGTACTCGCTATCGACGGCCATGGCCGCTGCCTGCGCCTGTTCTGCTGCCAGCGTGGCAGCATCGGTCAATGCCTGCGGTGCAGGCTCAGGCAGGGTCGGCGCCGGTGCCGGCAGTGCAGGCTCTGCTGCAGGGGTGGCCTGAGCGGCCACCGCAGGATCGGTTTGCGATGCAGCACTGTCATCGACGCTATCGTCTTCGTCCGCTGCCGCCTTGGCAGGCAAATCCTTGCCGCTATCGGCAACCTTGGGTGGCTCATCGGCCTTCGGTGCCTGGTCGACGGGCGAATCCTGCGCAGGCTTTGTCGCGACATTGGTGGGCGGCGGAGCCTTGCTCGCCGACTGCTGGGCAAGCAGCTGATCGAAGCTGGCAGCCCCGCCCTTGACCGCTTCCGGCGCACGCTCCGGCACGTTGACGCTGGTCGCCTGCGTCTTGGCCACCGACGTGGTGTGTAGCAGTGGGTTGGACGCGAGGGGCATGAAGGATCTCCGCAGCACTGGATTGAACGGCACAGTAGCGGAGGTAGAGCAAAAGTCGCGCCAGGTTTGGGCCTGGCGCCTGCAGTGCGACCTAACAGGGGAAACGCAGTCGCTCGTTGCGGAACAAGCGATCGATTGCCTTGAACTCCTGGTCGATGCGGTTGATCAGGTCTTCGATGCCGGACAACGGCGGATACTTGACCCGCTCTTCCAGCTCGTGGCAAAGATCGGCCAGGACAAAGGCGCCCATATTACTGCTGCTGCCCTTGAAGCTGTGGGCCGCATGGCCCAGTTTCTCGGCCGTGTCAGCCTCGCGCAATTGCTGAATCCGCGTTTGCGAATCCTTGAGGAAGGTATCCAGCAACAGCGGATATTCATCTTCCATCACCTCTTGCAACGCACTGAGCACGTCGTAATCGAGATGCTGCTTCATCACTTGCTCACTCCTTGATCAAGTACCGATTATGCCAGAGCCCCCCAGGCAAACTCCACGCGCGCAGTGCGCCCGTCGTCGGCCCAGTCGGCCTGGCGGCTCAATTGCCGGATCAGTTTCAGACCGCGTCCCGACAAGCCGTGTTCCATCACCGGCCGCGCCAATACTGCGCCCACATCAAAGCCTTTGCCACTGTCACTGACTTCAATCACCAGCCGGCCGCCACGCCCGATGGGTTCCACCCGCAACTGCAGGCGCACATAGCCGCCGCTCAAGGCGTCCAGGCGCCGGTTACGCTCCTTGTAGTAGGTGGCAAAGCCTGCGGCATCGCGCTTGAGGCTTGAATCGAGCCCCAGTACGCCGTGTTCCAGCGCGTTGGAATACAGTTCTGCCAGTACGCTGTAGAGCGCGCCGCTCTGGGCCCGCAGGCCGTGGATTTCCTGCAGCAGCTGCAACAGGTACGGCAAAGGATTGAAGCGCTTGAGGGTTTCGGCGCGAAATTCGAAACTCATCGACCAATCCAGCGGGCTCGACGCGCCGCTATCGGAGTAGATCAACGGCGATGGCATCAGCCGGTCCGGCTCGACCATCGTCACCTCGACCATGCTCACATCGTCCCGTGACTCCCCGCCAAAGTCACTCAAGGCCCGGCTGATTTCCACGAACAAGCGTTCGGGCTGGCGATTGGCAGCCAACACCTGATGCAGGCGCTCGACGCCAAACAGCTCATCACCCGGCGCACGGGTGTCGAGCACGCCATCGGAAAGCAGGAATATCCGGTCGCCCAGCGCCAGCGGCAATACCTCGGTTTTATCGTCAAAATGCTGGGGCGACAAAATGCCCAGCGGCAGATGACGCGACACCAGTGGCAGCCGCTCGCCACTGGCCGAACGCTGCAGGTAGCCGTCCGGCATGCCACCGTTCCAGACCTCCACCAGCCGGCGCTGGAAGCTCAGGTTCAGCAAGGTGGCGCAGCAGAACATGTCGACTGGCAGAATCCGATTGAGCTTGGCGTTCATCTCGCGCAAGGTCTGGGCCAGGCCGTAGCCCTTGGCGGTCATGCCGTAGAACACCTCGGCCAGCGGCATGGCACCGACGGCGGCCGGCAAACCGTGGCCGGTGAAGTCGCCGAGCAGCACGTGCATATCGCCGGTCGGCGTGAAGGCGGCCAACAGCAGGTCACCGTTGAACAGCGCATAGGGTGATTGCAGGTAGCGGATATTCGGCGCGCTCAGGCAGCCGGCATGGGCGACCTGATCGAACACCGCCTTGGCCACCCGCTGCTCGTTGAGCAAATAATGGTGGTGGCGGGCGATCTGGTCGCGCTGTTCCATCACCGTGGCTTGCAGGCGTCGTAAACGGTCCATCGCCTTGATCTTGGCGGCGAGTATGACCGGGTTGTAAGGCTTCGCCAAAAAATCGTCGCCGCCCGCCTCCAGACTGCGCACCAGCGCATCCCGTTCGCTCAGGGAAGTCAGAAAGATGATCGGCACCAAAGATTCACCGGCCAGCGCCTTGATCTGCCGCGCCGCTTCAAAGCCATCCATGACCGGCATCATGGCATCGAGCAACACCAGCTGCGGGCGCTGCTCGGCGAACAGGGCCACGGCCTGATGGCCGTTTTCAGCGGTCAGCACCCTGTGCCCCTGCTTGCGCACGATGGTGCACAGCAGCAGCCGATCGGCCGCGCTGTCTTCGGCGATCAGGATCGTCAGCGGTTGAGAGCCTGGCATGGCGCTGTCAGTTGATATCGAACAGCTTGTCGAAATTGGAGATGGCCAGGATCTTTCGGACGTCCGAACTGGTGTTGATCACCCGGATATCGGACTCATCGCCGCCGGCATGGTCACGCAGCAACAGCAGCATGCCCAGCGCGGAACTATCGAGGTAAGTAGCGTCCTTCAAGTCGATGATCACCGACTGGGGCGTGGCGTTCAGTTTTTCGTAAGACTCGCGAAACTCCTGATGACGACCAAAATCAAAACGTCCTTTGATTGCGATTGTCAGTTTTTTCCCATCCGGGGAAATCTCAGAGACTACAGCCATGAGTGCGATTCCTTGCGGCAATTCCAGACAGTGGAAGGTGTAGCACCGCCACGCCATCGCAGCAACCTAGCGGGCGAAATACCTGATCAATAGCGGTCGTGGCGCGGCAGGCGCTGGGAAAGTTCATCCAGCAGCTTTTGCTCGCGCTTGTCCTCCAGCTGCCGCGCTTCATCGATATAGCGTTGCACCAGTTTGCGCAAACCCTCGACCCGCGCATAGGCCTGTTGCCAGGTGCCGCGGGCGTTTTTCAGGTTGTTCTGGTGCCAGGTCAGGCTTTGCTGCTGCTGGCCGACGGCGGTTTCCAGCTGATTGAGAAAGCGCTGGTAGTTCATCAGCCACATCCCGGAAACCCCCTGGCTGCCTTGGCTGATCCACTGCTGCTGATAGTCGCTGCGAAAGCGATCAAGCTCGGCCAGCTTGGCCTGGGCCAGATTGACCTGCTGCTGGAACTGCCCCAGTCGCTGGGCGGCCTGGCGCTCGGCGTTTTCGGCCATTTCCACCACCGGGGCCAGGCGCGAGGCGCGGCTTGACTGAGCCATGGCCGATTAGCCCGAAGCCGCCGGTGCAAACACCGACGCCAAGTGTTCGCGGCTTTGCCCGAGGCTGACGTTGTCGTGCAGGCCTTGGCGCAAGAAGTGAACCAGCTTGGGTTGCAAGCTGATGGCCAGGTCGGTTTCGCGGTCGCCGCCGGCCACGTAGGCACCGACGCTGATCAAGTCACGGCTTTGTTGCAGGCGCGACCAGAGCTGTTTGAATTGTTGCGCCTGGGTCATCTGCTCGGGGCTGACCACTTGCGGCATGACCCGGCTGATCGAGGCTTCGATATCGATCGCCGGGTAATGGCCCTCTTCAGCCAACCTTCGCGACAACACGATATGGCCGTCAAGCACACCGCGCGCCGAGTCGGCAATCGGGTCCTGCTGGTCATCGCCTTCGGAGAGCACGGTGTAGAACGCGGTGATCGAGCCGCCGCCGGCCTCAGCATTGCCGGCCCGCTCCACCAGTTTCGGCAGCTTGGCGAACACCGACGGCGGGTAACCCTTGGTCGCCGGTGGCTCGCCGATGGCGAGGGCGATTTCCCGCTGGGCCTGGGCAAAACGGGTCAGCGAATCCATCAGCAACAGGACGTTCTTGCCCTTGTCGCGAAAGTATTCGGCGATCCGGGTGCAGTACATGGCCGCGCGCAAACGCATCAGCGGCGCATCGTCGGCGGGCGATGCCACCACCACCGAACGCTTGAGGCCTTCGGTGCCGAGGATGTGCTCGATGAATTCCTTCACCTCACGGCCCCGCTCACCGATCAGGCCGACGACGATGATGTCGGCCTCGGTAAAGCGGGTCATCATCCCCAGCAGCACCGACTTACCCACACCGGTACCGGCGAACAGGCCCAGACGCTGACCGCGGCCGACCGTCAATAAACCGTTGATGCTGCGAATGCCCACGTCCAGCGGTTGGTGGATCGGGTCGCGCTTGAGCGGGTTGATGGTCGGGCCGTCCATCGGCACCCAGTCCTCGGCCTTCATCCCGCCCTTGCCGTCCAGCGCTCGGCCGGCACCGTCGAGCACCCGGCCCAACATGCTCATGCCCATGGGCAGGCGGCCGTTATCGGCCAGCGGCACGACCCGCGCGCCGGGGGCAATGCCAGCGACACTGCCGACCGGCATCAGGAACACCTTGCTGCCGGAGAAGCCCATGACCTCGGCCTCGACCTGCATCGGGTGGTAGCTGTCGTCGTTGATCACCAGGCAACGACTGCCCATGGCGGCACGCAGGCCTTCGGCCTCCAGCGTCAGGCCGACCATGCGCAGCAGCCGCCCTTCCACCACCGGCTGGGCGGGCACGTTGATGGTCTCGGCGTAGGAGCTCAAGCGCTTGCCGAAACTGGTGCGATCAAGGCGCATCGAGGCTGTCCACGTCGATGTGCAGGTCCGGCGTGGCCGGGTGCAGGCCCTGATCGTGCAGCTGGTCGAACAGCTGCGCCAGCGCCTGTTCGATGCGCGTCTCGATGCTGGCATCGATGCGGCTGTGCTCGGTCTCGATGCGGCAGCCACCGGGCTGCAAGCTTTCATCCTCGACGATCCGCCACTGTTCTTCATGGCGTTCGCGCAGGGCCTTGACCCGCTCGAAGTCCTGCGGGTTGATAAACAGGCGAATGTTGCTTGCGCCCATCGGCAGCAGCTTCAAGGCATCGCGCAGCACGTGCTCGATCTGGCTGGAGTCGATACGCAGTTCACGCTGGATCACCTGGCGGGTGATATGACCGACCAGGGTGACCAGGGATTTTTCGATCTGGGTGTCTTGCTCGGCGATGGGCTCGAAGAGGTTTTGCATCACCCGCTCAAGCCGGTTCAGTTGGGCCTTGAGCGCGGTTTCGGCCTCCTGGCGGACCTTGAGCTGGGTGCTGTGAAAGCCCTCTTTCTCGCCGGTGGCGAAGCCCTCGTTGTAGGCTTCCTGACGGATGCTTTCGAGTTCTTCGAGGGTCAGCGGCTGGACTTCTTCCAGCGGTACTTCTTCGATTTCTTCCGGGAGTTCTTCGACAGGCTCGGGTTCGGGTTCCGGCACTTCAGGGTCGAAACTGGGCAGCGCCCAGCGGTCGAAGGCGTCGATATCGTCTGCGCGAATCAGCTCACTCAAATGCTCGTTGGTCGACATGATTCCACGCACTCTTCAAAATTTCGCCCAATCCACCTGCTGGATTGGACTGTGGGAGCGGATTTATCCGCGAATAGAGTCAACACGGTATGCCTGATAAACCGCAGCGATTCTATTCGCGGATAAATCCGCTCCCACATGGGGTTTGTCAACAATCCGGGGTAGCTGCGCAGGGCTTAGATCATTTCCTCGCCACCCTTGCCGCCCAGCACGATCTCGCCGGCTTCGGCCATGCGCCGGGCAATGGTGAGGATTTCCTTCTGCGCCGTCTCGACGTCGCTGACGCGCACCGGGCCCTTGGCCTCCAGGTCGTCGCGCAAAAGCTCCGAGGCACGCTTGGACATGTTCTTGAAGACCTTGTCCTTGACCTTCTCGTCGGCCCCCTTGAGGGCCACCACCAGCACGTCGGAAGACACTTCGCGCAGCAGCGCCTGAATACCACGATCGTCAACATCGGAGAGGTTGTTGAAGACAAACATCAAGTCTTCGATTTGCTCGGACAAGTCGCCATCGACCTCGCGAATCGCATCCATCAGCTGGCCTTCGGTCGAGCTGTCGAGGAAGTTCATGATGTCGGCCGCACGCTTGATGCCGCCCAGGGTGGTACGCGAAGAATTGGAGTTGCCCGAGAACTGCTTCTCGAGAATCTGGTTCAATTCTTTCAGTGCCGCCGGCTGCACGGTATTGAGCGACGACACGCGCAAGATGATGTCGAGCCGCGCCTTCTGATCGAAATGCCCGAGCACTTCGCCGGCCTGATCCGGGTCCAGGTAAGCCACCACAATGGCCTGGATCTGCGGGTGCTCGTAGCGAATCACATCGGCCACGGCCCGCGGCTCCATCCACTTGAGGCTGTCCAGGCCACTGGTGTTGCCGCCCAGCAGGATCCGGTCGATCAGGCCGTTGGCCTTGTCCTCACCCAACGCCTGGGTCAGCATCTTGCGGATATAGCCATCGGAACCCACGCCCAGGCTGGTCTGGTCACCGACGACCTCGATGAACTCGCACATCACCTGCTCAACCTGTTCGCGGTGGATATTGCGCATTTGCGCCATGGCCACCCCGACGCGCTGGACTTCCTTGGGGCCCATGTGCCGCAGCACCTGCGCCGCATCGGTCTCGCCCAGCGAGAGCAAGAGGATCGCCGCCTTGTCGACCTTGCTCAGCTTGGCGGTCAGGGCTCGGTTATCACTCATCGGAGTTAATCCACTCTTTGACTACCTGAGCCACGCGACCCGGGTCCTCGGCCACCAGACTCTTGATTGCATTGAGCTGGGCATCATAGCCCTCGCTCGGACTTGGCAGCAGGATGCTCTGCGGGCCGCCCAGGGTGACCCGGTCGTTTGCCAGCTCGCCATCCAGCCCGCCCATGCCGCCCAGCTCGACGTCGCCGTCGATGCCGCTGCCGGCCTGTTGCTTGCCGTTGCCGGTGATGTTGTTGAGCACCGGGCGCAACACACCGAACACCAGCGCCAGAATGAAGACCACGCCCAACACTTGCTTGAGGATGTCCCAGAACCACGGCTGGGAGTAAAACGCAATCTCGGCAATCACCTCGCCACGGTCGGCGGCAAATGGCACGTTGATCACGCTGACGCTGTCGCCGCGGCTGGCATCGAAGCCGACCGCGTCCTGCACCAGGCGGGTAAAGCGCGCCATTTCGTCGGCGCTCCATGGCGCCCGGGTGGTTTCGCCGTTGGCCGGATTGATCTTGACCTGGTCGTCGACCACCACCGCCACCGACAATCGATTGACGCGCCCTTGCTGCTGGCGGGTGTGGCTGATGGAGCGGTCCAGTTCGAAGTTCCTGGTGGACTGCAGACGCTTGTCGGCCGGGTATGGCGCCAGCATTGGCTGGCCGGTGGCCGGGTCCATGATTTGCTGGCCGTTGGCGTCGAGCAGCGGCTGGCCCGGTTGCACCATGCCTGCAGCGGCTTGAGCGCCACCGGTGGTTTGTGGCGCAGTGGCCGGGCCGGGCGGCTGGTTGCTCAGCGCACCGGGCACGCCCTGCGGGCCCAGGCTGCTGGAGCGTTGCTCATTGACCGACTGCTCGCTGCGCAGCGCCGGCTGGTCCGGGTTGAACTGCTCGGAGGTGGATTCCACCGCGCTGAAATCGACGTCGGCCGACACTTCAGCCTTGTAACGGTCGTTGCCCAGCACCGGTTGCAGGATGTTGTGCACGCGCTGAGTCAGCATGCTTTCCATGCGGCGGCTGTAGTCAAACTGCTTGCCGGCCATGGCCAGTTCGTTGTTTTCGGCCTGATCCGAGAGCAAGGTGCCCTTCTGGTCGACCACGGTGACTTGCGACTTTGTCAGTTCCGGTACGCTGGCCGCCACCAGATTGACGATCGCCATGACCTGGCCCGGCTCCAGCGAACGGCCCTGGTACAACTCGACCAGCACCGAGGCGCTGGGCTTGCGCTCATCGCGCACGAACACCGAGCTTTTCGGAATGGCCAGGTGCACGCGGGCAGCCTTGACGTTGTTCAGGCTGGCGATGGTCCGCCCCAGTTCGCCTTCCAGCCCGCGCCGGTAGCGGGTGGCTTCCATGAACTGGCTGGTACCCAGGCCCTGGTCTTTGTCGAGGATCTCGAAGCCGATGCTGCCATCGCTGGGCGCAACGCCTGCGGCGGCGAGCTTCAGGCGTGCCCGCGCCAGGTCCTCGGACTTGACCAGCAAGGCACCGGAATTGGGTTCGATGTTGTAGGCAATATCGGCAGCGGCCAGGGTGTCCATGACCTGCTTGGTGTCCATGCCGGCCAGGCTGCCGATCAGTGGACGATAATCCGGCTGTTGCGACCACAGCACCACGGCGAAACCAATCGCCACGCTGGCCGCCAGACCGACCATCAGGCCGACCTGCCGCAACATGGTCATCTGGGAAAGGTTGTCGAGGATATTCAGCCCGAACAGGGGCGGCTTGCCACCTGCGCCAGCTTTTGCCGGGACGTTATCGACCGCTGCGTCTGCCATGTCTCACTCTCGTCCTTAAACCGGCATCTGCATGATGTCCTGGTACGCCTGGACCAATTTGTTGCGAACCTGGGTGATGGCCTGGAATGAGACACTGGCTTTTTGCGAAGCGATCATCACGTCGGTCAGGTCGACGCCGCTCTTGCCGACTTCAAAGGCGGTGGCCAATTGGCTGGAGGCCTGCTGGGTGTCGTTGACTTTGTTGACCGCCTGGCCAAGCAGCTCGGCAAAGCTGCTGGAGCCGACTTCAGGCGCTTGCACAGCTGATTTTGGCTGGGCCATGGCGTCCATTTGCATGGCCCGCATGTCCAACATCAAGCGATTGAATTCAACACCTTGGCTCATTGATCAACTCTCCGACGGCCCGCAATTTTTTGACGCTTCCCACAGCCGTCACGCAGGTGTTAGCAACAAGAGTGCCATCTCCGTGTAACAGCCTTAAGTATCAGGTTGCATACAAACAGGCTTCGACGTCCATGCCGGCGTCACGCATTTGCGCCAGCTTGTAGCGCAAGGTACGCGGGCTGATACCCAGGCGCTCGGCGGCCTCCTTGCGGCGCCCGCGCTCGCTGCGCAGGGTGTCGACGATCAACTGGAATTCGCGCTGGCGCAGGTCGTCGCCCAAGCCGGCCGGAGCCTCGACGACGGCTTGGGGCGCAGGCGTGCTGGCCAGGGTCGGCACGCCTGCCAGGCAGAAGTCTGCCGCTTCGATCACCCCGCCCTGCTGCAGGATCAACGCCCGCTGAAGGGCATTGTCCAGCTCCCGGACGTTACCCGGCCACGGGTAGGCGGTCAGGCAATCGCGCGCCGCGGCCGACAGGCGTACCGGGGCATGCTTCATTTTATTGACGTGGTGGGCCAGCAGCCGCTCGGCCAACGGCAGGATGTCGGCCGTGCGCTCGCGCAGCGGCTTCCAGGCCAGCGGAAACACGGAAAGACGGTAGTACAGGTCCTCTCGGAAACGCCCCGCCGCCACTTCGCTCGCCAGGTCGCGGTTGGTGGTGGCGACCACGCGGATATCCAGGGCAATCGGCTTGCGCCCACCTACCCGCTCCACTTCACGCTCCTGCAACACGCGCAGTAGCTTGGCCTGCAAGCCGAGCGGCATCTCGGAAATCTCATCGAGCAACAGGGTGCCGCCATCGGCTTGCTCGAACTTGCCGGCCTGAGCGGCAATGGCACCGGTGAACGAGCCCTTTTCGTGGCCGAACAGCGTCGCTTCGAGCATGTTGTCGGGAATCGCGGCGCAGTTGATGGCGATAAACGGCTGGTCGGCGCGTGGCGATTGCTGGTGGATGTAACGGGCCAGCACTTCCTTGCCAGTGCCGGACTCGCCGGAGATCAACACCGTGGAATCGCTGCGTGCCACCCGCGCGGCCAGCTCCAGCAACTGGGCGCTGGCCGGCTCGAATGCCACCGGCCCATCGCCTTCACCCTGGGCCGCACGACCCAGGCCATGGCGGGCCACCAGTTCCAGCAAGGTGGCCGGCTCGAAGGGCTTGAGCAGGTAGTCCACCGCGCCCTGGCGCATGGCGTCCACCGCGCGCTCGACCGCGCCATGGGCGGTCATCAGCAACACCGGCAACTGCGACTGACTGGCGCGCAAGGCCGCCAGCAAACGATGGCCGTCCATGCCCGGCATATTGACGTCACTGATCACCAGGCCAAAGGCCTGCTCGGCGACGGCCAGCAAGGCATCCTCAGCGCAGGCTACGGCGTGATACGGGTAGCCACCCAGCTCCAGAGTGTCAGCCAGCGCTTCGCGCAGGGCCCGGTCATCCTCGACCAGCAAGACCTTGATGTTGTTCACGACAACGCCTCCCGATGCGCCACGATCAGCGGCAACTCGACCCGGGCGCAGGTGCCGCGCCCAACCCGCGAGCGCAACCGCAGGCGGCCCTGATGCGCCTTGGCCACGGCCATGACCACCGCCACACCCAAGCCGGTGCCGGTCGCCTTGGTGGTAAAGAAGGGTTCGCCCAGACGGGCCAGCGTCGCGGGCTCGATACCGGCGCCGTTGTCGCTGATGCACAGGTGCAGGGTTTGCCCACGGGCGTAGAGATGGACCTTCAGGCGCACGGCCTGGCCGCTGGCCTGAATGGCGTTTTCCAGCAGATTGAGCAAGGCGCCGACCAGGGTGTCGCGATTGCACAGCAGCTCCCCCGCCACAGGGTCGCACTGCCAGCGCACCGCCAGGCCTTGCACCTGCGCCTGGGCTGCCACCTCCAGGGCTTCGAACAAGGCGCGCGGGGTCAATCGATCCGTCATTGGCAGCTCGCCGCGGGCGAAGACCAGCATGTCACGGACCTGATGTTCCAGTTCGTGCAGGCGCTCCTTGAGGCGCATGGCAAAGCGCTGCTGGGTTTCAAAAGGCAGTGGCTGCTCGCTCAAGTGGCCGGCATAGAGCATGGCCGCCGACAGCGGCGTGCGGATCTGATGAGCCAGGGAAGCGACCATCCGCCCCAGCGATGACAGCCGCTCATGGCGAGCCAGCTGATCCTGCAGACGACGGGTTTCAGTCAGGTCATTGAGCAACACCAGCTGGCCGGGCTCGGCATCCAGCGAACGGGTTGCTATGGACAGGCGACGGCCATCACGCAACGACACTTCATGGCCGTCATCCTCACGCGGGGCAAAACAGCGGGCAATCACCGCACGCCACAACTCGCCCACCAGCGGCTGGCCGAGCAGGTCGATAGCCGCGGGGTTGGCCTCACGCACCACGCCCTGGCCGTCGATGACAATCACGCCGCCGGGCAGCAGGTCGAGCAGGTGTTGCAAGCGATTGGCCAGGCGCTCCTTCTCGGCCAGCTCCGCCATGCGCTGCGCACTGACCACCGCCAGCTCACCCTTGAGTTCGGTGACCCGGGCTTCGAGCAGGTTGTAGGAGTCACTGAGCTGGGCCGACATCTGGCTGAACAGCTCAAAGGCCTGTTCAAGCCCCTGACGACTGGCCTGCTCCACGGACTGCGGCCCTTCCTGAGGATCGGAGATCAGAATGGCGGACTGTGGCATCGGGCTCTCTCTCATGGCTGACCGTCATAAAACGGTCCGTTGCAGAGAGCTTTAGCAATAGCCGTGCCGGGCCGACCTCTTGTAGGAGCGGACCCGGCCGCGATGGGCCGCGTAGCGGCCCCAGAAACCAGTGACATCTATGCCTATGCGCAGGTTGCAGGTTGCAGGTTGCAGGTTGCAGGTTGCAGGTTGCAGGTTGCAGGTGCGGTATCCAGGATCGCCGGGGCCGCTGCGCGACCCATCGCGGCCAGGTCCGCTCCTACAAGAGAATGATGCCGGGCAGGTGTTTACTCGTCCGCCTGATCGTCACCCTCACGCCGGCTCATGCCGTATTTGCGCATTTTTTCCACCAGCGTGGTACGGCGAATCCGCAAGCGTTCCGCAGCCCGCGCCACGATGCCGTTGGCGTCGTCGAGCGCCTGCTGGATCAGCCCCTGCTCCAGCCCGCCCAGGTAATCCTTGAGGTCCAGGCCTTCAGGCGGCAACTGGGCGCCGGGGGTGAATTCCGAACTGTGGCCATTGATGGTCACGCGCTCTTCCAGGTCCGAACGCAGGTTGTCGACCAACTGCTCGTCTTCATCATCGACGTAACGGAATTTTTTCGGCAGCTCCGCCACACCGATCACGCCATACGGATGCATGATCGCCATGCGCTCGACCAGGTTGGCCAATTCGCGGACGTTGCCCGGCCAGGCGTGCCGGCACAGGGACATGATCGAAGCGGAATTGAAGCGGATCGAGCCGCGCTTCTCGTGCTCCATGCGCGAGATCAGCTCGTTCATCAGTAACGGAATATCTTCGACGCGCTCACGCAGCGGCGCCATCTCGATAGGGAATACGTTGAGGCGGTAGTACAGGTCTTCGCGGAAGGTCCCGACCTCGATCATGCTTTCGAGGTTCTTGTGGGTCGCGGCAATGATGCGCACATCGATGCTTTGGGTCTTGTTGCTGCCGACCCGCTCGAAGGTGCGCTCCTGCAGCACGCGCAGCAGCTTGACCTGCATCGGCAACGGCATGTCGCCGATTTCGTCGAGGAACAGCGTACCGCCGTTGGCCAGCTCGAAACGCCCGGCACGGGTGGTGATGGCCCCGGTGAAGGCGCCCTTCTCGTGCCCGAACAATTCGCTTTCCAGCAGCTCGGCCGGAATCGCCCCGCAGTTGACCGGAACAAACGGCGCGTCGCGGCGGCTGGAATGGTAGTGCAGGTTGCGCGCCACCACTTCCTTGCCGGTGCCCGACTCACCCAGGATCAACACACTGGCGTCGGTGTCGGCAACCTGCTGCATCATCTGCCGCACATGCTGGATGGCACGGCTGGTGCCTACCAGGCTGCGGAACAGATTCGGTTCACGCTGGCGGCCACGCTCGCGGGCCTGGTCATACATCTCGCGATAGACCTGGGCACGGTGCAGGGAATCCAGCAGATTGCTGTAGCTGGCGGGCATTTCCAGGTTGGAAAGCACCCGGCGGCGAAGCTCTTCAGGAAGGTCGGCGGAAGAATTTTCATTAAAAAGCAAAACCGGAAGGAACTCATCCCACCCAGCCACTGTCTTAAGCAAGCCAAGTAGATTGCCCGGAGCATTGACCGCCCCAATCAGGACACAGAGCACTTCACGACTCGACGTCAAAGACGATACAACCTGCTGCCAATCGTGGCTCGCGCAGGCAAGATTTTCTTCCCCAAGAAAATTCAGAATCACCGCCAATTCATGGCGGCGAACGCTATCGTCATCAATTAGCAGAATTTTTGTCTCGCGCCACATGCAATAGCAACTTCCCTGGTTAACTCGGCACCCTGCGGGCAGGGCAAGCTCGGACTTCGTAACGGTCGCGTAACAGATTGACGTCCGATGTAGGTAAACAGCCACTAGTTAAGTCAAAAAAGTGTACACAGTCAAATTTATGGCGCGTTACATTTTTTGCATCAACCTGTCAGCGGAACAAATGGTAAACCTTTGTCGCCTTCTGCGCATGGTTGAGGTGCGACATCTCGTCGGCTGCGGCCTGACGCTCACCTGAAGTTATTTCAATAAGTTGCCGATAGACGTTGAGAAGCTCCTCGAGGTTTTCACGCAGCTGCTGCTCGTTGACCGGCTGCTCATCCAGCACCTTTTCGACACACTCTCGGCAGGCCAGGTCCAGCTCGCTGATGGCTTGCCAGTCGCGCGCATGCAATGCATCGAGCAGGGCATCGCGGGTTTGTTCGATACGTTGCAGTGCACTCACGGTGAAATCCTCGAGATGCGGTGTTGTTTACTCGATGGGGGTATTGGCGATCTGGTCCCAGCCGGTCTTGATGGTGACGAGCAGGCCCATGACTTCATCGACTATGGCCATGTCGTTGCGCAGGTTGGCTTCGATGAGGCGGTTGGTCATGTACTCGTACAGGCTGTCCAAACGCTCCAACTCTTCGGCGCTGCCCTTTTCTTTATCGATACCATCACGCAGGCCGATCATGATGTCGGCAGCCTTGCCGAGCATCAGGCCTTTGGTGGCGATATCACCACGAGCGAAGGCGCCCTTGGCCTGGGCCATGCGATCCAGGCCACCTTCCATCAACATCTGGATCAGCCGGTGCGGGCTGGCCTCGGATATCTGTGCGTGGGAGTTGACCTTCTGATACTGCCGAAGGGCTTTCATCGGGTGCATGGTTCTACCTCGTTAACGCTTGGATAGTGGGGAGAAATAACTCGTCTCATACCTTTTGTATCGACGGTTTCGCACAAAACTTTAAGAAATTGCCAAGCTAAAATGACAAAGCCGAGGCACCAGTGGCGACCGCGACCGGGCTTCTTACACACGTCGAAATCAACTGTCGCTGTCGACTTTGTTTAGCGCATTGAGGGTGGTCATGATGCTGGAGCTCGTGGCATTGAGCTGGGCGACCAAGGTATCCATGGCATTGTATTTAGCCGATAGCGTTGTGGTCATGGTTTCGATCCGGCGATCGAGCGCTTCCTGGGCCTTAGTGATATCGGACAGTTGATTGGTGATGTTTGTCTGGCGGGTGGCCAGAATACCGTTAGTCTTGGTGTAGTTCTCGGTAATGGAGCTCATACGAGTGAGCAACCCGTTCTTTCCCGTAAACATGCCCGCAATATCGGTGCCGTAGGTTTTGACGGCCTTGTCCCACTTGGTGCTATTGAGCTCAAGCAAACCGGTCTTTTGAACCGTGTTGATGCCTAGCTGGGACAAAGTCTGAAGCGCTCCCGCCCCATTTGGACTAGTCAGCTCGCTGCGAATAGTGGAAACCAACGCCCGCATAGTGGCGTCCCCGGTCAGCGCAGCCGCAGTCGGCGCGTCACTACCCCCTGTTCCCGCCGTCACTTTCGTCTGGGCGTTTATGGCAGTCATCAGCGTGTTATAGGCGGTGACAAAAGATTGAACCGATGTTTTCAATGTATCAGTGCTGGTCGCCACCGAAAGGGTCGATTTCCCCTCTTTCGTCAGTTCGATTGTCAGACCGCTGACCGCCTCGGTGACAGTATTGGAGTTCGCTTCCAGCTCCATCGAATCAAGCTTGTACTTAGCGTTTTGCGGCGTCGCAACTATGGTGAAGTCCGAGGCCAATTCGGAGCCACCACCCAGCGTGAGCTCTGTACCCGCTCCCATTTTGGTCGAGGTAAATACCAGCCGCGAGCCTGAAGCATCTGTCAGCACGTTGGCGCTGATACCCTTGCCCTGCAACTGGCTATTAATCGATTCACGAGCTTCTTCCAACGTCGCGCCTGCAGCGATCGTCGCGCTATAGGTGGCATCACCCTGTCCAATCGTAAGCGTGGTCGAAGATCCGGTGTCATTGACTACTGACTTGGCACCGCCCGCATATACCTGACTGGCAATCTTGGAAGCTGTTGCCAATTGAGTGATTTCGAGGCTGTAGTTGCCACTGGATGCGGCATCACCCACCGTAACCTTCGCGACATCCTTATCCGAAGAAGCCCCAGTCAAACCACTGAAGTTTGTCGTGGTGTTGAGCTTGTCGATTGCAGTCCGATAAGCATCCAGTGCGCTTTTGATAGTGCCGATGGCTGACAAACTAGTCGTGGCTGTCTTAGTCTGGGCATCGATCTGTGCCTGCTTTGGCGCCTTCTCAGAGTTGACCAACGCTGTCACGATCGACTGTGTGTCGATCCCTGAACCGATACCGCTGACGGTTGTACCTGCCATCTTCACTCTCCTTATTCGGTGGCCGCCGCTTTATTGACGAAAGACGACACAAAGCAGCGTCCCAACAATTCTTGTGCCAACTACGCCTGCTCGTCGAACAACAGGCTGCCGCCATTATTCAAGCTCTGAGCAAGCTTGAGAGCTGTTTCCGAGGGAATTTGCCGCACGACTTCGCCACTCTGAGTGGCGATAACCTTGACCACTACTTGGCCGGTCGAGTCGTCGATCGAGAAATCCAGCTGGCGCCGAGTCGCCTGGGCGTAATCCTGAATATCTTTAACTGCTTTTTCCAGCTCGAGCCGCTCAGGCTTCTCGGTCTCTTCGACCGCAGCCTGTATAAGGGCCACCCCGGGCTTGACCGACGGACCATCTTGCGCAACCGGCGCAGGGTAAGACAGATTTAGCTTGACGCTCATGTCCATGACCATCACCCCTCACAAACGTAAAAACGGAAGGGCGCGCATCGACGCGCCCTTCCGTCAATTACCAGGTGCCGAGATTACTGAAGCAGCTTCAGAACCGATGATGGCAGTTGGTTAGCCTGAGACAGGATAGCGGTGGAGGCTTGCTGCAGGGTTTGTTGCTTGGTCAGCTCGGCAGTTTCCGATGCGAAGTCGGCATCCTGAACACGGCTGCGAGCAGCAGTGGAGTTTTCGGAAATGCTCTGCAGGTTGGATACAGTGCTATCAAAACGGTTTTGGACCGCACCAAGCTGAGCGCGCTGGCTATCTACTTGTTCGATTGCACCGTCCAAGGCCTGAATCGCTTGCTGCGAACTTGCCGCATCCAGAATACTCAAGTTGGAAACCTTGGTATCCATGGTCACTGCGTCAGTGGTCGCAGCAGTCAAGCCCAAGCTAGCAGGGGAACCCTTACTACCTGCGGCGATAGCGATATTTTTGTCGGCAGAAAGCGCCAGGTTACCATTACTATTCTTAGTAGCAGTAACACCTGTGCTGGAGCTATTTATTGCAGAAACGATAGCTTCCATATCGTCACCTTTATTGAATTTAACTTCAATATTATTGATAGTCACAGAAGTATCAGCTTTCAGCTTCGAGGTGGTCGCACCTGCGGTCAACCCCAATTGCGCCAACGACCCACCAGTTTTGTCCGATATATCAACACCGCTATATCCATCTTTAGAGGTCAGCTCGATACGACCTTCACTATTCAGGACTGCATCTTGAATACCTGGTGCAGTTTTGATTGCAGTAAGAACACTAGCAACCGTTGCGCCTGCGGTCCAAGCAATGGCTTGACCATTAACCTCAATTGCACCTGCCTTAGGCACACTAAGTGGTGTAGTGGCAGCAGCCAGGCCTGCAGATGCAACTTTAGCCCCACCAATGACGAGATCAGCAGTAGTGTCTGATGTAACAGTAAGCGTCTTAGCTTGATCATCCCAAGCAGCGGTTGCGCCAATTGTTGTATCAGCGTTGATCCGAGATGCAATCACATCACCGGTATCACCTGTAAGCAGGTTTACGGTTTTACCGTTGACGGTGAGGACACCAGCATCAGCAGCAATAAGACCGGTTCCACCGGCCCTCATGGTGTCAGCAAGTACCGAACCTGTGACACTTGGACCAGTCAAAGCCGAACCAGTCACCGTGGCATTCATGCCAGTCAGAGAAGTACCAGCTACTTTCGCTTCACTGTAAGTACCTTTCAAACCGGTAGCACTGATATCACCCATGCCAAACGAAATAGTTTCGTTTGCGCTGGAGCCGACTTGGAAGCTTGTGCTGGAGAAGGAACCATCCAGCAGGTTACGACCACCAAAAGTTGTAGTGCTGGAGATACGGTTCAGCTCACCGGTCAGCGCGGTGAATTCTTGTTGCAGAGAATTGCGATCTTCGTCGCTGTTCGAGCCGTTCGCCGATTGCAGAGCCAGCTCACGCATACGCTGCAGGATGCTGGTGGTTTCTTGCATCGCGCCTTCAGCGGTCTGCGCGATGGAAATACCGTCGTTTGCGTTCTTAACAGCAACCGATAGACCTTTGATCTGGCTGGTCAGACGGTTGGCGATTTGCAGGCCAGCGGCGTCGTCTTTAGCGCTGTTGATTTTCAGGCCCGAGGACAGGCGGCTCATGGAGGTCGACAGCGAGTCGGCAGCCTTGTTCAGGTTCTTCTGAACGCCCAGGGACGTGATGTTAGTGTTTACGGTTAAAGCCATGACGAAATCCTCGTTGGATGGGTGCTGCGGCTTCCGGCCCTGGCACCCGCCGGGTGTGGCCTAGAGAACCTTCGTAGTGTTTATCGTCGGCTTTGCAGGTTGCTTGAGGGATTTTTTGAAAAAAATTGCCATCACCAGGCCACTGCCCGGAAAACAAAGGGGTTAGCGGTGAGAGGTGCGCAGGTGTGCAGGTGTGCTGGATTGGGAATGTGCGGTGTGTCACAAAAGCGATTTGGGGTGCGGGTACGGCGTTGGATTGCGGTGTGGCCTTCGCAGGCAAGCCTTGCTCCTACAAATGCCCCGCAAATCGTGTGCAGGACTCTGTAGGAGCAAGGCTTGCCTGCGAAGCTTTTAGGGGCGCCTACGTTCAGGTGCCGGGATCGCCGCGCTTCATTCCGCCCAGGACGGCTTCAACGACACCTTTGGCCATTTCCATGGAATGCAGGCTGGTGAAGGCCAGGCTCTTGCATTGGCTGGGGGCTTGTTCGATGACTTTGTATTGGGTGTCGATGCCGCATTGCAGATAGAGCGCGACGTGGATCAGGGCGTCTTCGGCGTCGATGCCAGGCTGGACGGCGAGCAGCGGCATGTGGCCTGCGTCGCAGGTGTCGAAAGGCATTTTGACGGTTTTGGCGAGGACTTTCTTTGGAGGGTCTGGAACAATTTTTTTCATAGTAGTCTCTACAATTGGGCCGTCATCCAGTCGTTACCACACGATGGGTGGCAGCTGTACGCGGGGTGGTAAACCGGCAGAGACCAACCCGGCAGAGCCGAAGCTCTCCCGCGTACAGCCGCCATAAAGGCAGCAAGTCAGTGCCGGGTTACCACACCCGATCGCTGAACATTCAGCGACCGCAAAAGCCTAGTGGCAGAGCTTCCCGGGCACAATCCTCACGGCGGCGACAGACCGCGTAGGATAGGTCTTAGGACCATGTTCGCGCCAGATCTGTGCATATTTGCTTACGTTGTTTTCCGAATTGGATAGCGATCGGCGACGCCGAACATTGTAGGAGCGGACCTGGCCGCGATGGGGTGCGAAGCACCCCCGGCAATTCTGATACCTACCGCAGGCGCGACCTCCGCTGTAGATTTCACGGGCCCCGGGGGCCGCTTCGCAGCCCATCGCGGCCGGGTCCGCTCCTACAAAGAGCTCGAGCCAGTTTGATAATTTGAGCAATAAAAAAGCGCGCTTGCCGTTCAGCAAGCGCGCCTTTTTTTGTGCCGTCAGCAGGTCACGGGCGATAGATGATCGCCGAGCCCCACGACAGGCCTACACCAAAGCCGCTCAGTGCAACACGCTTCCAGGAGGCGTCGAGCACGTGCTTTTCCAGCAGCAGCGGAATGCTCGACGACACGGTGTTGCCGGTCTCGACCATGTCCTTGATGAACTTCTCTTGCTGCTCAGGCTGTTCTTCAAAGCGACGGGCCACGGCGTCGACGATGGCGGCGCTGCCCTGGTGGATGCAGAAGGCGTCGATGTCGTCGGATTTCAGACCCGATTCGTCCAGCAGTTCGCGCAGGTGCGCAGGCACTTTGAGCAGGGCGAAGTTGAAGACCTGGCGGCCGTTCATGAAGAACACGCCGTCGCTGACTTTCAGGTGCGGTGCACCCGAACCGTCGGTGCCGAACTTGGCCTTGCCCAGCTGCCAGGGCGCGTCTTCGCCCATCCAGGTGGCGGTGGCCGCGTCGCCGAACAGCATGGTGGTGTTGCGGTCTTCCGGGTCGACGATTTTCGAGTACGGGTCGGCGGTCACCAGCAGGCCGTTCTTCAGGCCGGCGGCTTCCATGAAACCCTTCAGGGCGTAGATGCCGTAGACGTAGCCCGAGCAGCCCAGGGAAATGTCGAAAGCCGCCACGCAGGTCGGCAGGCCCAGTTTGTCCTGGACGATGGCGGCGGTGTGCGGCAAGCCCTCTTCGTCACCGTTCTGGGTGACGACGATCAGCGCGTCAATCGATTCGCGCGAAAGTTGCGGATTGAGGGCGAACAAGGCGTTGACCGCCTCGACGCACAGGTCGGAAGTTTCCTGAGTGGCTTCCTTGCGGGGCAGAAAGGCCGAGCCGATCTTGCCCAGAATGAACTCTTCGTCCTTCTCGAACTTGGCACCCTGGGCGTAGTTATCAAGGCCTTGAGCAGGCACGTAACTCGCTATGCTTTTTATGCCAATCATCATGGCTTCCCAATAATAAACAGCTGAAGATCACCACTCGCGTGAATTGAGGGGCGCCGAAAAAAACGGGATAAAACCTCGCCTGGCATAGGCGGCGTGGCTGATACCGGGGGCAACTCAAGCAAATCGCGAGGGCCGAGGCCAGTATCATCCGCTAATACAATACAGGGAAGATGCACGATTTGACTTATTGGTCACACTCAAATTGCTGTGTGGACGGCTCAACACAGGGCAAAAACAACGCGGCCGACATGGGCAACCCCTTCAAAAGGCTGCCAATACCGGCCGCAAAGCGCGTCAGAGCTTGTTGAACAGGCTCAGCTGGGAGATTTTCGCGAAGGCCAGCTGCGAGGCCTGCAGCATGGTTTGTTGCAGGGTGAGGGTGATGGCCGCGGTCGACATGTCGGTATTGCCGATGGCGGACTGGGTGCTCTTGTTGGCCAGGCTCAGGCTGGTGTTTTCATCCTGCTGGATCTGCATCGAATTTTGCGCCGCGCCGATCTCGCCACGGGCCAGGTCGATGCGCTCGCGCGCGCTGCCCAAGTTGCTGATGGCCGATGCCACAGCGTTTTTCAGATCAGTGGCGGTGGCCGTATCCGTGACAGGCACCAGCAGGCTCTTGCGCAGCGAGCTCAAGGTGTCGAGAACATTCTGGGTCTTGTGAGTGCTGCTGGTGACCGAGAACTGATCGTTGGCATTCGGTGCGCCGTCGAAGGTAAAGGTCACCCCGGCGGCGGTCACGGTGTTGCCACTCCCCATTACGCCCTCGGCAATCGCCTTGCTGTCGGCATTGTAGGGTTGGGCGTAGACCTTGTAGTCGGTAGCGCTGCTGAACTTGATCACTGCCCCACCATCGGGGAAGGTGCCGAGAAACTTATCGTTGTCGGTGATGTTCGACGCGGTCACCTGGGCGGTGGAGGTGTTGGCCGCGCTGCGGGTGGTGGTCACCGAATCCGGCTTGGCCTGCAAGGTGAACGAGTGCCCGGCAATGGCAGCGTCCGGGTCGCTGTCGGTTTCCTGCAGGTTGACGCTGATCTCGAAATCCACGCCACGGAAGGTGATGGTCGAGGCGCCCTCCTTCTCCCGATCAAACACGCCATTGGAGGCGGTCTCGGAGGTGACGTCGTTGCCGTCGGCATCGACGATGCTGTACTGGGTCGCGCTGGTGAAGTTCACGGTGTATGGCTGGCCAGCGGCGAACGACTTGGAGTAGCTGTTGACCGAGTTGAGCAGGCCGTCGGACACCGACACGCGACCATCGTCCACGGCCGGGGCGGTGAGCGTTGCTTCCGTGCGGCTGTTGTTCACTGCCAACTCGAAGACGTTGTGCCCGGTGTTGCTGGTCGCCAGTTTCAAGGTATCGGACACCTGCAGGCTCAGGCGGGTCTGGTCGCCCTGATAGGCATAAGTGCCGTCGGCATTGCGCACATAGGGTGGCGTCGAGCTCTTGGAGCCACCAAACAGGTAATCGCCGTTGGCATCCTTGGAGTTGAGCATGCCGAACACGCTGCCTTCGATTTCGCCGATCTCGGCGGCGATGGAGGTGCGGTCGGCATCGCTGAGGCCACCGTTACCCGCCTGGATCGCCAGTTCGCTGGCACGCTGCATGGCGTCATGGATGCTTGAGAGCACGCTCTCTTGCTGGTTAAGGGCGTTGGTGGCGGTGGTCATGTTGCTGCTGTACTGGGTCAGCAGCGCGCTCTGCTGCTGCAGCATCAGCAATTTTGCCGCGCCGACCGGGTCATCGGCCGCGGTCTGAATGCGGATGCCGGAAGAAATCTGCTCGTTGGTCTTGGCCGTATCGGAGAAGTTCTTCGTATAGTTGGCCGCGCTGGTCTCGAAGTACTGAGAGGTGGAAATCCGCATGGTCGACTACTTCCTTAAAGGGCGTTGATCAAGGTGCTGAAGGTTTCTTGCGCGGTCTTGATGATCTGCGAAGAGGCCGTGTAGTACTGCTGAAACTTGACCAGGCCAGCGGCCTCGTCATCCAGGTTGACGCCCGAGACCGAATCGCGACTGGCCTTGGCCGAGGTCAGAATGGCCGTGGTGGCGCTGGTGTCGATCTGGGCCTGGTTGGCCTTGGCCCCTACCCGCTCGACCAGCGAGGCATAGGCGCCAGTGAAGCTGCTGCCGGTGCCGGAATGGGTGCCGACGGTGGACCTGGTTTGCAGTTCGAGCAGCGACTGGGCGTTGCGGTTGTCTGACTTGCCGTCGATGTTGAAGCCGACGCTGAAGGTGTCGCCACTGGCTGGCGTGCCACCGATGCTGGTGTCGAAGCTAAACGCCTTCGGATTGCCATCGGCATCCAGAATCGGATCGCCACTGTCATCGAGCATCGGCACGCTGATGGTCAGTTTGTTGTCCTGGCCGGGCACGATGCTACCGCTGCCGATCGGATTCCCTTTCGCATCATTGACGGTATAGGTCTGGGCGCCGTTGGCGGCCGTGCCGAACACCAGCTTGACCGGCAACGAGTTGCTCAGCGCGCCCTGCATCTCGCTCAGGGCGGCGCTGTCGTAGATGTCCAGTTTGCCGGTCAGGGTCGGCTGGGTAATGGTCCCGGTGCCCGCGTTGCCGGTACCGGCCGTGGCATTGATCGGCCCGGCAAAGGCCAGCTTGTTGGCGTCGGTCAATGTGGTGGTAATGGCGCTGGCAGCATTGCGGGTCGGAATCACCTTGAAGCTGTCGCCTGCGGCCAGGCCGCCGCCATTGAGCTTGAGCGAGAAGCCGTCGATAACCGGCGCCGGGTCTTCATCCAGGCTGTAACTGCCCATCGGCGTGCCATCGGAGCGCACGACGGTGTAGGCCTTGTCGCTGGTAAACGTCACCTGATAATCATGGAGGGTCAGGTTGCCGCTGTTGGCAATGGTCACATCCAGGTTGCCGGAGCCGGCGCTGTTGCCGGACGACGCCAGGCTGCGCTGGCTGATCGCCGCGGCGCTGTTAATGCTGGAGAACATCGAGGCGCCAAACTCGCCGTTGGCGTCCAACCCCTGCCCCAACTGGCTGTTGATGCCGTCGGCAACCGCCAGGGCCACACGCCCCAGCTCATTCTGGGCCGGAATCAGCACGTCGCTTCGATAGCGCAGAATGCCGCCCATTTCGCCACCGGTGATCACCGAAGTCACGTCGGAGCTGAAGTTCGGGTAGTTGATCTGAACGCTGTACTGGCTCTTGTCGGCGGCGCCCGGCGTTACCGACAAGGCATTGGCTCGGTTGCCGGTGACCAGCGACTGGCCGGTGCCCAGATACACATCGTAAACCCCTTCACGCTCCTGCACGGTCACGCCGACCAGCTCGTTGAGTGAGCGCACCGCTTCGTTGCGGGCATCAAGCAGGCTGTTGGGGCTGGTGCCGGCGGCCGACAACTGGGTGATTTGCTGGTTGAGGTCGGCAATGTTGGCGGTCAGTTTGTTGACCTGGCCTGACAGCGTCGTCAATTGCGCATTGATGCTGTCATTTTGCTGAGTCATCTGCGAAGCAAGGGAGTTGAAGCGGTTGCTCAGGGTTTGCGCCTGGGTCAACAACAACTGGCGCGAAGCGACATCCCCCGGAGCAGCAGAGGCCGTTTGCAGCGATGAAAAAAAGCTTGAGAGCACCGAGCTGATGCCTGTAGAGCTGTCAGCCAGCAGCTTGTCCACGGACGTGATCTGGTCCAGGTAAGCGGACGCATCGCTGCTGAGCGAAGTGGCTGTCTGCAGTTGATTTTCCAGGTAGCTGTTATAGATCCGACGCACGTCGGAAATGGTCGTGCCCGTCCCCAGATACCCCACGCCGATATTCTGCAGGGCGCCCGCACTGTTCACCGTCTGCTGACGCGAGTAACCCGACGTCGCCACGTTGGCGATGTTGTTACTGGTGACTGCCAGCGCGGCCTGGCTGGAGTTCAACCCGCTCAGCCCGATCGAGATCAGATTCGACATGCTTCAACCCTTATAGATTCGTGGAGCCGCCTGCCATGGCGTAATGTTGGTAAGACTTCATTTGCCGGGCGATCTGGGTGATCTTGCTGGCGTAGTCCGGATCGGTGGCGTAGCCGGCTTTTTGCAGCTCGCGCACAAATTGCTCCGGGTTATCGGCCGACTTCAGCACAGCTTGATAGCGATCGTTGTTCTGCAACAGGCTGACCAGGTCGTGGAAGCTGTCCTGGTAGGAGTCGTAGGAGCGGAACTCGGCGGTTTCCTTGACCATCTGGCCGTTGCGGAACTCGCTGGTGATGGCCCGCGCCTGATCGCCTTGCCAATTGCCGGTGGCCTTGATGCCGAACAGGTTGTGGCTACTGCTGCCGTCGCTCTGGCGCATCACCGATTTGCCCCAACCGGTTTCCAGCGCGGCCTGGGCGACCAGCACGGTCGGGTCGACGCCAATGCGCGCAGCGGCTTCCTTGGCCATCGGCAGCATGGTGGCGATGAACTCGTCGGAGGTGCTGAAGGCCTTTCTGGACGGTGCCAGCGGCGGCTGGGCGATGCTGCGGCCCAGGATTCGCATCGACTCGCTTGGCGCGGCAAAGGCTTGCGCGGTACTGCGAATGCCCGAGGTGTCGATGCGTTTGTTCGCGGCCACGCCTTCGGTGGCCGCTGTGGCCGACGGCACGATGCCTGCCAGCAAACGGTCAGTGAGTTTGCTCGGCAACGCCAGCCGGCGCTGGTTGAGCAGCGCCATGTCGTTGCGCCCGGCCTGCACACCCTCACTGGCGCTGACCTTGATGTCGGCCGCCGCGCTGCGGGTCGCCCACAGCGGTCGCTGGGTCGAGGCATCGCTGTGGGCCAGCGGGCCGCTGGTGGGCGCCGGGACATGGGACTTGTTTTTCGACAGCTGACGCATCAGCACATCCTGCAAACCGATGCCGCCGCCCTGCCGGGAAAGGCTGACCGACAGCTGCTGGTCGTACATGTCCTGATACTGCTTGGTGGTCTCGGTGTTGAGCGGGTTGTCCTGGGCGATGACGTCGTTGGCCTTGCGCATGGACTTGAGCATTTCGTTGAGAAACAGCGACTCGAATTCCTGCGCCACCTTGCGCAGGTTGCTCTCGCTGTCGCGGTCGCCGACCTTCATCGCGCTCAGGCGATTGAGGTCGGTGTAGGCACCGCTGTCGGCTGCGGCACCCACGCCGCTTTTTGGCATGTCCATGGCCGGCCTCAGATCACGATCAGGTCGGCCTGCAAGGCGCCGGCCTGTTTCAGGGCTTCGAGGATCGCCATCAGGTCGCTTGGTGCGGCGCCGACCTGATTGACCGCTCGGACGATCTCATCCAGCGTGGTGCCAGGGCCGAACTTGAACATCGGCTTGGCTTCCTGCTGGGCATTGATTTTGGAACGTGGCACCACCGCGGTTTCGCCGTTGGAGAACGGGCCAGGCTGGCTGACGATCGGATCTTCGGTGATGGTCACGGTCAGGCTGCCATGGGTGACGGCGGCCGGCGAGACCTTGACGTTCTGGCCGATGACGATGGTGCCGGTACGCGAGTTGATGATGACCTTGGCCACCGCCTGGCCCGGGTCGATCTCGAGGTTTTCCAGAATCGACAGGTAATCCACCCGCTGACTGGGGTCCAACGGCGCGCTGACCCGCACCGAGCCGCCGTCGATGGCCTGGGCCACGCCCGGGCCGAGCAGTTCGTTGACCTTGTCGACCACGCGCTTGGCGGTGGTGAAGTCCGGGCGATTGAGGTTCAGGGTCAGGCTGTTGCCCTGGTTGAAACCGCTGGGCACGGCCCGCTCCACCGAGGCACCGCCCGGGATCCGGCCGGCCGAGGGTACGTTGACAGTGATCTTCGAACCGTCGCGGCCTTCAGCGTCAAAACCGCCCACCACCAGGTTGCCCTGGGCGATGGCGTAGACGTTGCCGTCAATGCCCTTGAGCGGGGTCAGCAGCAGGCTGCCGCCACGCAGGCTCTTGGAGTTACCGATGGACGACACGGTGATGTCGATCACCTGCCCCGGCTTGGCGAATGCGGGCAGGTCGGCATGCACCGACACCGCCGCGACGTTTTTCAGCTGCACGTTGCCGGAGCCGGGCGGCACCTTGATGCCGAATTGCGAGAGCATGTTGTTGAAGGTCTGCAGGGTGAACGGTGTTTGAGTGGTCTGGTCACCCGTGCCGTTCAGGCCCACGACCAGGCCATAGCCGATCAGCTGATTGGAGCGCACGCCGGAGATGCTGGCGATGTCCTTGAGCCGCTCGGCCTGGGCCGCAAAGGCCGTCGTCAACAGTAATGCCGCCGCCATCAGGTGCTTGAAGTTGAGCATGATCATCCTAGAAAGGCCAAAGCGGGCTTAGGAAAAACCGGTCGAACCAGCCCGGCTGGTTGGCATCGGCAAAGGAGCCGGTGCCCGAGTAGGTGATCCGCGCATCGGCAATCCGGGTCGAAGACACGGTGTTGTCGGTGGCGATATCGTCGGCACGGACCAGCCCGGCAATGCGCACCAGCTCGTCACCGGTGTTCAGGGTCATCCATTTCTCGCCGCGTACGGCCAGGATGCCGTTGGGCAGCACGTCTGCCACGGTCACAGTGACCGAGCCGATCAGGGTATTGCCCTGGGCCGCCTTGCTGTCGCCCTTGGTCGCGCGGCTACCGCTGTAGCTGGCGTCCAGACTCAAGTCGCCACTGCCGAACGGGTTGTTGGTCGACACCCCAGCGCCGAACAGCGAGGTCAGGCCGATACTGGCGTCACTGTTCTTGGCGATCTGCGAGCCTGCGTTTTTGCTGGCCTGGGTCTTTTCGTTCAGGGTGATGGTGATGATGTCACCGACCCGGAACGCCTTGCGGTCGCCGTACATGTTCTGCTCGAAACCGGCCTGGTAAATCGAGCCATTGTTGGCCGCCGCCGGCAACGGCGTGCGCGGCAACACCGGCGCGTAATACGGGTCGTCCGGTTTCGGTGGCGGGCTGACGCAACCGGCCAGCAAGGCCGCCGCACCCAGGGCAAGAACAGACAACAAGCGACTCATGACACAGACCTCGCGGCGTAGCAGGCTTCGGTTACAGATTTTGAGTGACGAACGAGAGCATCTGGTCGGCGGTGGAAATCACCTTGGAGTTCATCTCGTAGGCACGCTGGGTGGTGATCATGTTCACCAGCTCTTCAACGGTGCTGACGTTGGAGTTTTCCAGGGTGTTCTGCAGCGTGGTGCCGAAACCGTTCAGGCCTGGGGTACCGACTTGCGGCGCTCCGCTGGCGGCGGTTTCCAGGAACAGGTTGCCGCCGATGGCCTGCAGGCCGGCCGGGTTGATGAAGTCGGCGGTTTGCAGGTTGCCGATCACTTGCGAGGCAGGGTTGCCGGCGGTGGTGATCGAGACGGTGCCGTCCTGGCCGACGGTGAAGGTCTGGGCTTCGTTGGGGACGACGATCGCAGGTTCCAGGGCCATGCCGCTGGCGGTGACGATCTGGCCATCGGAGTTCAGGTGGAAGGTACCGTCACGGGTGTACGAAACGGTGCCATCGGGCTGCAGGACCTGGAAAAAGCCACGGCCGTTGATGGCCATGTCCAGCGGCTGATCGGTGGTTTGCAGGCTGCCGGCGGTGAAGTTTTTCTGGGTGCCGACGATGCGCACACCGGTGCCCAGTTGCAGGCCGGAGGGCAGCTCGCTGTCCTGGGTCGACTGGCCGCCCGGCTGGCGGCGCACCTGGTACAGCAAGTCCTGGAACTCGGCGCGATCACGCTTGAAGCCGGTGGTGGACACGTTGGCCAGGTTGTTGGAAATGGTGGTCAGGTTCATGTCCTGGGCGGACAGGCCTGTCTTGCTGACCCAAAGAGCCGGAAGCATGCTGTTCTCCTATCGTGCCTGTTTCAAGGCACTCAATCTGTTGATTAGCCGATCTGCAAAACACGCGCCATGGCTTCGTCGCCTTCCTTGGCTGTGGTCATCATTTTGATGTGCAGCTCGAATTGCCGCGACAGCGCCAGCACCGAGGTCATTTCCTCGACGGCATTGACGTTGCTCGCTTCCAGAAACCCCGACACCACGCGCACGCCGGCATCGGCCTGGGCGGGCTGGCCGTCCTTGGTGTGGATCATGCCGTCGGGGCCTTTGGTCATGTTTTTCAGGTCCGGGTTGACCAGCTTGATGCGGTCGACCTCGGCCATCACCCGTGGGCCTTCGCCCAGGGCGCGGATGCTGATGGTGCCGTCTTCGCCGACCTCGACCTTCTGCTCGGGCGGCACGGCAATCGGGCCACCGTTGCCCATGACCGGCATGCCGTTGCCGGCCCGCAGCACGCCCAAGGCGTCGATGTTCATGCTGGCGGTGCGCACATAGCCTTCGCCGCCATCCGGGGTCTGCACCGCAATCCAGCCATTGCCGCCAATGGCAACGTCCAGGTCACGACCGGTTTCCTGCAGCGCGCCGGGGGTGAAGTCAGTGGCGGGCCGTTCGGTCAGGGCATAGGCGCGGGCCGGATGGCCGTCGCCGAACACCGGCATCGAGCGGGCCTGCTCCAGGTCGCGCTGGAAGCCACTGGTGGAAATGTTCGCCAGATTGTTGGCGTGGGCCTTTTGCGCCAGCGCATTCTGGCTGGCACCGGTCATCGCCACGTAAAGCATCTTGTCCACAACGCACTCCTTTCACCAACGGCTGTCGCTTTGCCATGGACATAGCAAATATCGAACCAACTTGGGAAAGCCTCGTATTTCGGGGCTTTGATGGTTTTCAGGAGCGGGAGAGCGTCGGTAAAACGGCGGTGGTTTGCCGCCAGCGGCAAGAGGCTCGCCGCTTATGGGCGGCAACCGGCGTTGTTGAAGGGGCCGGCGAATTTCATCCAGCCTTTGCCGGGGTCGACTTGCGCGCACAGGTAGCGGCCGGTGGCGAGGCTTTGCCAGCGGAAGAAGGGGGCTGGGGCGGCTTGGGCCTGGAGGGTTAGAAGCAGGAGTGCGGCGGTGATGATTTTGGTCATGGCGCTTGCTGGCGGTGTGAACTCGATATCCGTGCAGGAGCCGGGCTTGCCCCAATGCCGGTCAGTTAAGGCATTGAACGACACAATACCTAATGTGGGAGCGGATTTATCCGCGAATCCAGACACCGCGGTTTTTCAGGCATTGCGCGTCGTCATCATTCGCGGATAAATCCGCTCCCACAGAATCTATGCCTTAACTGACACCCTCATCAGGTCATCTGAATGATGGTCTGCATGATGGTGCTTTCAGTGGAGATAGTCTTGGCGTTCGCCTGGTAGTTGCTCTGCGCCTTGATCAGGTCGACCAGTTCGCTGGTCAGCTCAACGTTAGAGTCTTCCAGTGCACCCGAGGCGATTTCACCCATGGTGCCGGCGTTCGGCACACCGACCACGGGCACGCCCGAGGAGAAGGACTCTTTCCAGTTGGTCCCGCCAACCGGCGTCAGGCCCTGGTTGTTGGCGAAAATGGCCATCGCGACCTGGCCAATGGCCTTGTCCTGGCCGTTGGTGAAGTTGGCGAACAGCACACCACTGCTGTCCACCGTCAACCCGGCCAGCTCACCGGTCGCATAGCCATCCTGAGACTTGGCGGTCACTGCTGAAGTGGAGTTGTATTGGGTGGCGGCCAGCATATCGAGCGTCAGCCCCGTGGCATTGGAGGCAGCACCATTGGCTATCCACGTTCCATCTTCCTGCTTCACGGCCGGAACCCAACCGGTGAGGCTGAAGGTTTTGTTGTCGTTGATAGCCATGCCGCCGGCGACCGCTCCGGCGGTCATGCTGGCGGCATCAATGGAGCCGTCAGACTTGAAATTCAGGGTATTGACCAGCGGCGTGCTGCTTGTCGGATCCGCAGGATTGCGACCGTCGATGGTGGTGTACATCGTCCAGGCGTTGGCGGCCGCATCCTTGACGAAATACTGGTTCATCTGGTGAATGTTGCCCTGGCTGTCGTAGACATCGGTGTTGAAGGTGTAGTTGTAGCTGTTGACCGTGGCCGGGTCGAACGGCGAAACGGTTGGCTGGGTGGCACTGGAGTTGAGGTTCATTGTTTCAGCGATGGTGCCGGTGCTTTTGGGCGAGATGTTCGAGGTGTCGATCTGCAGGTTAGTCAACGCACCCGGAATCACGGTGCCGTTGGCGTCCACGCCATAACCCTGCAGGTTGTTGCCAGTGACATCAACCACGTAGCCTTGCTTGTCGCTGTAGAACGCGCCGGCGCGGGTATAGACTTTCGAGCCGTTGTTATCGAGCACGAAAAAACCACTGCCGTTGATGGCCAGGTCCAGGCTTTGGCCCGTGGTGCCAATATTGCCCTGGCCGAACAGCTGGGACACCGACGCAGCCGTCACACCGCTACCCACGGTGGTCTTGCCCGTCGTCGCGCGAATCGACGCTGCATACTGGTCCGCAAACTGGACACGAGAGGCTTTGAAGCCTGTGGTAGCAACGTTGGCGATGTTGTTGCCGGTAACATTCAACGCCTTGTTGGCAGCGGTGATACCGCTCAGGCCGATATTGAAGGACATGCTCTCACTCCTGCCGCGTTAATCGGCGCTAGATTCCAATGGTTTGAACTTTCGACAGGGCGACGCTGCCCAGGCCTGCAAGGTTCAGCATCATTTCCCCGCCATTGGTGCCCATGGTCACGCTGTTGACCGTGGCTGGCAGGTTGGTGGTCATGGCGGTCGCGACACCGTCGATGGTGGCGCTGGCCTTGAAGGTGTAGGTGCCGGCATCGAGCACTTCGCCGTCGCCGTCCTTGCCATCCCAGCTGAAGTCGACCTTGCCGGCGGCCTGGGTTCCCAGGTCAAGGGTGCGCACCAGCTCGCCTTCGCTGTCGTACACCCCCACGGTGGTGCCGGTGCTGGACGAGGTCAGATTGATCGAGCCGCTCATGCCTTTGCTGGTGTCGACCACCGAGTTGTCGGTCTGCACGATCACACTGCGGCCCACCAGCGACGACGCTTGCAGCGCCTGGGATGACTGGTAGGAGCTCAAGATGGAGTTCACCGAATCATTGAGCGACTGCATGCTTTCCAGGCTGCTGAACTGCGCCAACTGGGCTACGAACTCGCCGTTATCCTGAGGGTCCAGCGGGTTCTGGTTCTGCATCTGGGTCACCAGCAATTGCAGAAACGCGTCCTTGCCCAGGGCGCTGCCAGCAGTGCCGCTGCTGCTGTTGGTGGTGGCGGTCTGCTTTTGCAGCGAGGTCAAAACCGAGCTGCTCAGGCCATTGGTGGTATCGGTGGTGCTCATGCCAGGCCCCTTATCACTGACCCAGGGTCAGGACTTTCTGCATCATGGTTTTCGCGGTGTTCATCAACTCCGCGTTGGTCTGGAACGAGCGGCTGGCAGAGATCATGTCCGCCATCTCCTCGACCACATTGACGTTGGGGTAATAGACGTAGCCGTCCTTGTTCGCCGCCGGATGGTTAGGCTCGTAACGGGCTTCGAGGTTGCTCTGATCTTCGACCACGCCAAGCACCTGCACGCCCTGCCCGGCTTCGCCCTGGTCCTGGAACAGCGACTGACCGACGCCGTTCTGGGCCTGCTCGAAGGTGGTGGCGAACACCGGGTGGCGCGCGCGGTAGGTCTGGTCGATGCTCGAAGAGACGGTCTCGGCGTTGGCGATGTTACTGGCGACCGTGTTGAGGCGCGTGGTCTGGGCGCTCATGCCGCTGCCGGCGATGTTGAATACGTTGGCGAGGGACATGGATTACTCTCCGCGCAGGGCCGAAACCAGCCCTTTGAATTTACTGTTGAGCAGTGTGAAGCTGGCCTGGAAGCCGACCGCGTTTTGCGCGTAGTTCGACTGTTCCATCTGGGCGTCGACGGTGTTCTGGTCCACCGAGGGCTGCATCGGCGTGCGGTACTTGAGCGACTCGTCACTGATGCTGACCAGGCCATCGGCTTCGATATGGCGAGCGTTGGTACGCTCCAGCGAAAAGTGCCCGGAACTGCTTTTGCTGCTCTGGGCCGCCAGCACATCCGCGAAGTCCAGGTCACGCGCCTTGTAGTTGGGCGTGTCGGCGTTGGTGATGTTGTTGGCCAGCACCTCGGCACGCTGAGCGCGAAAGCCCAGTGCTTTTTCGTGGATGCCGAGCGCCTTGTCGAAGCTGATGCTCATGTCGGAAAACCTGTGCGGGTTGGCCTGATGGTTCGTGAGCAAGCTTCAGCAAACAACGTGCCAAACCGCCAAAGGCCTGAAAACACGGGATTGCGGAGAATTGCCGGCAGCGGCAATGACAGAAAAGCGGCAAGGATTGACCGCTGGGTGGCGGGAAAGCGGCAAAGCGGGGGGCTGATGTCGCTTGTGCTGGCCTCATCGCTAGCAAGCTCTGCTCCCACGCCGTTTCCATTCACATAGAAGCCTGCCTCAATGCCAGTCAGTTAAGGCGAGACTCATGTGGGAGCGGATTTACCGGATCGCCGGACCGCCGCGAATGAAGGCACCGCGCAATGCCAGAAAAACCGCGGTGTCTGGATTCGCGGATAAATCCGCTCCCACAGGTTTTCGGCGCTCCAATCCTTAACTGACCGGCATTGAGGCTTGCCTGCGATGTGGGTCTAAGCAAGCTCGGCTACAGCATTTTATTTGGCCTGGTAGATAATCCCGGGGCTGCACTGGACCATCTGGTAATGATCCGGCAAACCATTGAGCGCCTCCGACGCCCCCAGAAACAGGTAACCGCCCGGCTTCAGGGTGCCGTGGATGCGCAGCAGGATGTCCTTTTTGACCTGGGCCGAGAAGTAGATCAGCACGTTGCGGCAGAACACGATGTCGAACTTACCCAATGCAGCGTAGCTGTCGAGCAGGTTGAACGAGCGAAACTCCACGCGGCTGCGGACCGCCGGCTTGATCGCCCAGCGCCCCGGCCCCTTGGGGTCGAAATAACGCTGCAAGCGCTCTTGCGACAAGCCACGGGCAATCGCCAGGCTGTCGTACTCGCCGCTCTTGCAGTTGTTGAGCATCGACCCGGACAAGTCGGTGGCGACGATCTGCGCGCCCATGCGCAGCTGGCCGATATTGCTGCGCTCGAACTCGTCGATCGCCATCGAGATCGAATAGGGCTCCTGCCCGGACGAGCACGCCGCCGACCAGATCCGCAGGCGCTGCCCGGGGTTGGCCTTGATCTGCTCGGGCAGGACTTTGTTTTTCAATACTTCAAAGGGGTAAGTGTCGCGAAACCACAGGGTCTCGTTGGTGGTCATGGCATCGACCACCTGTTCGCGCAAACCGCCGCGCGGCTGGGTCTGGATGCGCTGCACCAGCTCACCCAGCGACTTGATCCCTTGCTGCTCCATCAGCTTGTTGAGGCGGCTTGCTACCAGATACTGCTTGTTCTCGCCCAACAGAATGCCACAGGCTTTTTCCAGAAAAATCCGGAATTGTTCAAAATCCAGGTTACCCGTAGACACAGCTGCCGCCTCTAAAAACCATTCGTTCTGCCAGGGACTTTCACCCCTGGCTGTTATCCGTTGCCTTGATCCGCTCGACCACGCGGGCGGCCAGATCGTCTGGCTTGAATTTAGCCAGGAAATCGTCGGCGCCCACTTTCTTGACCATCGCCTGGTTGAAGACGCCGGACAGGGAAGTATGCAGGATGATATGTAAATTTTGCATGCGCGGGTCGTTGCGGACTTCCGCGGTCAGCGTGTAGCCGTCCATCTCCGGCATTTCGATGTCGGAAATCATCATCAGGAATTCTTCGTCTGCGCGCTTGCCTTCATCCACCAATTTGCGCAGGTAGTCGAGCGCCTGGCGGCCATCGTTAAGCGCCACCACCTCGACGCCAACGGTTTGCAGGCAACGAGTGACTTGCTTGCGCGCTACCGAGGAATCATCCACTGTCAGCACCCGCAGCGACACGGCCTTGTGCTGGGTAGCCTCATCCACCACGCCGGCTGAAATGGCTTCGGACGTCGGCGCCACTTCCGCGAGGATCTTCTCCACGTCGATGATTTCCACCAACTGGTTATCGACCCGGGTCACGGCCGTCAGATAGTGATCGCGGCCAGTGCCCTTGGGTGGCGGATGGATCTCTTCCCAGTTCATGTTGACGATGCGCTCCACCGAGTGCACCAGAAAGCCCTGAATCTTGGTGTTGTATTCGGTGATGATGACAAAGGTGTTCTGTACATCGCTGATGGCCGGCAGGCCCGTCGCCATCGCCAGATCGAGGATCGGAAGGGTCGCACCGCGAATGTTCGCCACGCCGCGCACCACCGGGCTGGATTTGGGCAGCAAGGTGAGTTTCGGGCACTGCAGCACCTCGCGCACCTTGAACACGTTGATCCCGTACAGCTGTTTGCCGTTGAGCCTGAACAACAACAACTCAAGCCGATTCTGCCCCACCAGCTGAGTGCGCTGGTTGACCGAATCCATTACACCCGCCATGTCAGACTCCTTGATCGAACCCGTGGACCGTATCCAGTCAATCGGCACGGCCCTTGCTTTTTTTATGACATGAACGCAAAAACGACAGTATTTCGACGCCTGACACGCCCCTTGCTCTGTGCCCTGCCCGTGCTCTGCATGATAGCCCTGAGCCATCGCGCCGTGGCGGACGCCGTTACCTTGCCCGAACAGCTTATCGGTGTCACTCAAGGGTTTCTTGAGTTCAGCGTCGAAGATTATTTGGCAACCACCCAGACTGAAGGGCGTTTCGAGGTTCAGGTCAACCCACTCGACCCGCGCCTGCGCATGCCGCTGTGCGACAAGGATTTGACAGCCACCCTGGAAAGCCCGGCGCAGCCGCTGGGCCGTGTCACCGTGCGGGTGCGCTGCGATGGCAGCGGCCCGTGGACGGTGTTTGTGCCCGCTCAAGTGCGGCTGTTTCGCAACGTTGTCAGCGTCACGCGCCCGCTCAAGCGCGAAGCTATCATTGGCGAGCAGGACGTGGCCTTGCGCGAGCGCGATGTCGGGTTGCTCAACCAGGGCTACTTGACCTCGGTGGATGAGGCGATCGGGCAAAAACTTGTCCGACCAACGGTTATCGATCAGATCCTGACGCCGGTGCATCTGCAACAGGCCGAGGTGGTACGCAAGGGCGATCATGTGGTGATCGTCGCCCGCAGCGGTTCACTGAGTGTGCGCATGCCCGGCGAGGCCCTGAGCAAGGGCGGCCTGAGCGAGCAGATCCGGGTGCGCAACCTCAATTCCAAACGGGTGGTCAAGGCGCGGGTGACCGGGCCGGGCCAGGTCGAAGTGGCCATGTGATCAAACCCGATTGAACAGTGGCAGTCGGGAACCGGTTTTCCTAAACTCTGTCCCACAAGGGTCCGTGGCCTTGGTGCGCATGATTGAAATGCGCCTAAAGTTTTCCCGCAAACGGTCGACAACAAGGCAAGCGTCCAGAAACCCAGAGGTTTTACCATCATGGTCATCGACTTCAGTCGTGTGAATTCTCCTCCCTCCGTGACGACCGGCAACCGCGCCGGCGCCCCGCAGGAAACCGCCGGCAACGGGCAAGCGGCCCAAGCTTCCGCTACCTCGGCTGGCGTAACGCAGAGCGGCGAAGCCGTGCACCTGAGCCCTGAGGCCCAGCAGCTGCAGAAGGTCACCGATTCGCTGCGCGACCAACCGGTTGTCGACAAATCCCGTGTGGAGGCCCTGAAACAGGCCATCGCCGACGGCAGCTATCAGGTCGACAGCAACCGCGTTGCCAGCAAACTGCTCGGCTTCGAATCGCAGCGCTGATTCCTCGCCTGCACCGTTTTCAGGACGCTTGAGACACAGAGCCCGCCATGCACGACACCGCTTTGCTGCAACTGATCGAAGAAGACCTTGCTCCAGCGCAACAACTGCTTGAGCTGCTCGAGGCCGAAGCGGTGGCATTGCACGGCCGGGACATGCCGTTGCTTGAGAATATTCTGGCGCGCAAGCAGTCGTTGATCGTGCTGCTCGACCAGCATGGCCGTCGCCGCAGCGAACTGCTCGCCAGCGCCAACCTGAGCCCCGACCAACAGGGGCTGGAAGCGCTTGCCGCCGCCTCCCCTCGGGGCGCGCTGCTGCGGGAGCGGACCGACATGCTGTCCAGACTGCTCGCCGACTGCCAGGCCGTGAACGAGCGCAACGGTCGCTCGATCCAGCTTCAGCAGGCCTCGACCGCCAACCAGTTGCGTATCCTGATGGGCGGTGAATCCCCTTCCCTTTATGACAGCCGAGGCTCGACCTCGCTGCTCGCCAAGCCTCGCGCCCTCAGTCAGGCTTGACTCACTTTATGAAGGCGTCGAACATGCTGGCAAAATAGTGCCACGCGTGTAGCCGTTATTGCCTGGAGATTGATAAACCGTGTTCAATGCCTCAAACGCGGATGATGCGCCGCAGCCTCCCAAGGTCCTCACCACCCCCCTGGAAATCGCCGCCAACCTGCGTGCACTGCAAGAAGCCAATGATCCGTTGATCATTACCTTCCATGAGCGCAGCCAGCGCTTCCAGAGCTTTTTGGTGGAAGTGGACCGCGAAGGCGGCCGGATCACACTGGACGAAATGATCCCCCGCGACGGTGAGCGCTTTTTGCAAGCGGGCGAGCCCTTTCGCATCGAAGGCTTTCATGACGGCGTGCGGATTGCCTGGGAGTCTTCCGAGCCGTTGACCATCGACGACGCCAGCGATGGCCGCTGCTATCGGGGCGCGCTGCCCGAAGAGGTGATTTACCACCAGCGCCGCAACGCCTTCCGCGCCGCCTTGAAGCTCTCGCAGCTGGTGGACGTGACCCTCGACGGTGACAAGCTCAAGGGCAAGGGCGCCATCACCGGCAAGCTGCTGGATATTTCCGCCACCGGCTGCAAGCTGCGCTTTGCAGGTGATATCGCTGAGCGCCTGCAACTGGGCCAGGTGTACGAGAAATTCGAAGCCGCCCTGCCGTTCGGCAAGATGAGCACGCCGGTCGAGTTGCGTTACCTGCATTATGAAGAGCGCCTCAACACCACCTTCACCGGCCTGCGCTTTCACAACATGAGCGGCCTGGTGCAGCGTCAGGTCGAACGCTTTGTCTATCAGCTTCAGCGTGAAGCCCGTCGTTTCGACCAGGACGACTACTGATAGACCTGTGAAACCTGTAGGAGCCGGGCTTGCCCGCGATGAAGGCGCTGCGGTTTTTCAGGAGAATCGCGTCATCGTTTATCGCGGGCAAGCCCTGCTCCTACAAGTTCGCCTTGGGCTGCAGCCCGTCATCGGGCGAAGACTGCTCATCATTCAGCGGTTCTGACGGTTCAACTGCCTTGTCGACAGGTACGTCGTGCGCAGGCTCAACATCCGCTGCTGCCTCAGGAGCGGTGTACATCTGGTCGTGCACCACCTGCTCGTCAACCCGTGGGTCCAGCGCTGCCGCCAAGGGCGAACCCACGGCCGGCATGGCAACGTGGTGCAGCGGTGCATCGTCGACCTGGTGCAGGTTGGTCACCGCTTTTGGCCGGATGCGCCACACCAGCACCAGCGCGAAGAAGCTGAAGAATGCATAGAGCATCTGGTTGCCGAACAGCTTCATCACCACCCCCGCCACCAGCGGCCCGATGCTGGCACCGACGCCATAGGTGACCAGCAGCATGGCCGTCAACGACACCCGCCGCTCGCTTTCCACGTGGTCGTTGGAAAACGCCACGGCCAGCGGATACAGGCAGAACTGCAACAGCGAAACGATAAAGCCGGCAGCGAACAACACCTCCAGCGGTGCCTGCGGCAGCAGCGCCAGCGGCAAGGCGGCAATCGCCACGCCACCGGCCGCGCTGCGAATCAACACCGCCCGGTCGTAGCGGTCGGACAACCAGCCCAGCGGCCACTGCACCAGCAGCCCGGCAAAAATACAACTGCCCATGAACAGACCGACCTGCTCGGTGGTCAGCCCCTGGTGTGACGCATACAACGGTGCCAGACCGTAAAAGGAACCGACGATCAGGCCCGCGCCCAGCACCGTACTCAACGACTGCGGCACCCGCTTGATGAAAAACCGCGGTTCCATCGGCGCCGGGTGCAAGGCGGACGGGTGAATTCGCCGGGTCAATGCCACCGGCACCAGGCACAGGGCAAAGCAGGCGGCGACCAGCATCAGCAACTCAAGCCCAAGCTGTGGATGCACCACCAGAATCAGCTGCCCCAACACCAGGCCCAGATAGGACGCGATCATGTAGCCGCTGAACACGGCCCCGCGCTGCTTGGCATCGGCCTGCTCGTTCAGCCAGCTCTCGATCACCATGTATTGGCACATCATGCCCAGGCCAACGATCACCCGCAGCATCAACCAGGCCGGCAGCCAATCCACCAGGCCATGGCCCAGCACCGCCGCACCGACGATCCCGGCACACGCCGCATAGGCACGGATATGCCCGACCCGGGCAATCAGGCGGTGGCCAATCTTGCCACCCAGCGCCAGGCCGAAATAGTTGGCGGCCATCAAGGCACCGACCCACAGGCCGTCAACCTGATCGGCTGCCAGCCGCAACGCGAGGTAGGTACTCAGCAGACCCGAGCCGATCAACATCATCAGCGCAGCGAAGTAAAGCGCTCGAAAAGACTTCCAGATCGTTCGCATCAGCGTCCCGTGCGGCTCCTTGAATAGGGTGAAAACTGTGGATAAGGATATGTGATATTGCCGACAGCGCTGGGGCGTCGACGAAAAAAATCGCCTAGACCTGCATCCCCAGAACGCGACGCTCCCAAGGTGAGATTTCGTCTGCGAAGCTGGCCAGTTCCAGGGTCTTGCTGGCGATGTATCCTTCGACGAATTCACGGCCAAACAATTCCCTCGCCAACTCGCTGCGATTCAGACGCTCGAGCGCCGCATGCAAGGTACAGGGCAAGGACAAATGTTCCGGCACCTGGAATTCACCCTGAATCGGTGGCGACGGCTCCAGCTCGTGCTCGATGCCGTGCAACCCCGCGGCAAGGCTGGCGGCGACCACCAGATAAGGATTGGCATCGGCTCCGGGCAGGCGGTTCTCGACCCGCCGCGAGACCGGCGCACTGGCCGGAATGCGCAGGCCGGCGGCACGGTTATCCAGGGACCAACAGGCATTGTTCGGCGAGGCGAACGGGTGGTTGAGGCGCTGATAGGAATTCACGTTCGGCGCGAACAGCGCGGTGAATTCAGCCATGGCCGCCTGCTGGCCGCCGATGAAATGGTAGAAGGCCGGGGTCGGCTGGCCCTCGGCGTCACTGAACAGCGGGTTGCCGCTGTCCTGCTCGAGCACACTCTGGTGCAGGTGCATGGAACTGCCTGCCGTGTGCCGCAGCGGCTTGGCCATGCACACCACGATCAGGCCGTGCTTGAGTGCGATTTCCTTGAGCAGGAGCTTGAACAGGAAGGTCTGGTCGGCGATGCGCAATGGGTCGCCGTGCAGCAGGTTGATCTCGAACTGGCTGACGCCCATCTCGTGCATGAAGGTGTCACGCGGCAAGCCCAGCGCCGCCATGGCGGCATACACCTCGGTAAAGAACGGCCGCAGCCCATTGTTGGAGCTGATGGAAAACGCCGCGCTGCCGTCTTCGCGACGACCATCGGCACCCACCGGTGGCAGGAACGGTTGCTGCGGATCGGGGTTGGGGGCGAAGACGAAGAATTCAAGCTCGGTGGCCACCACCGGCACCAGGCCACGCTCGGCATAGAGGGCGATCACGGCCTTGAGCTGGCCGCGGGTGGACAAGGCTGAAGGCGCACCGCTGAGTTCGACCGCATCGCAGATCGCCAGGGCCCGAGTCGGCTCGCTCCAGGGCAGGCGGTGAACCTGCGCAGTGTCGGGCTTGAGTACCAGGTCGCCGTCATCGCTGCCATAAAAGCGCGCCGGTGGATAACCGCCCATGATGCACTGCAGCAACACCCCACGGGCCATCTGCAAGCGCCGGCCTTCCAGAAACCCCGCGGCAGTCATGACCTTGCCGCGCGGCACACCGTTGAGATCCGGGGTGACGCATTCGACTTCCGCGATGCCTTTGAGGCGTTCCGCGAGTGAGCGGTGGCCGAGGGTGCTCATGACAGGGTCCTTGTCGTGTACCAAACCGATGAGGGTGATATGTACAGAATGCGCACCGGCCGTGGGCAATTTCAAGCCCGATAGCGAGGTTGGAGGTAAAAGCTTTGCGGATAAATCCGCTCCCACATAAAAGCCCGCCACACAGATAGTGAGCGGGGAATGTGGGAGCGGATTTATCCGCGAATAGGGCCCTCAGCCACGCAACGTCAACCCATTGGCCGGCAACGGCAACGCCGTCTTGTAGCGCACCTGCTTGAGCGCAAAACTCGATCGGATATTGGCCACCCCCGGCAGGCGCGTCAGGTAATCGAGAAACCGCTCCAGCGCCTGAATGCTGGGCAGCAATACCCGCAACAAATAGTCCGGGTCGCCAGTCATCAAATAGCACTCCATCACCTCGGGCCGCTCGGCGATTTCTTCTTCGAAGCGGTGCAGCGATTGCTCCACCTGCTTCTCCAGGCTCACGTGAATAAACACGTTCACATCCAGCCCCAGCACCTCGGGCGCAAGCAGAGTGACTTGCTGGCGAATCACGCCCAACTCCTCCATCGCCTTGACCCGGTTGAAACACGGGGTGGGCGACAAGTTCACCGAGCGGGCCAGCTCGGCATTGGTAATGCGCGCGTTGTCCTGAAGGCTGTTGAGAATGCCGATGTCGGTTCTATCCAATTTGCGCATAAGAAAATTTAACCTCATTACCGAGTCGAAAAAGAATATTTATCCCCAAGTCACGCCAAAGGCAACGAACTTGAGAGAAATATTCTCTGTGCCCGGGAATATGATGAGGCATGGCTACTACCAGTGACTGGCAAGTCAGCAAGGGCTTGAACCCTGAGCCAGACTTGTAGCCAACCGCTTCACCGCTCAACCACGCCCAACAAAAACACATGACAAGAGCGAGCGTAGAGACAGCAATGAACGAATACGAACCCCTGCGTCTGCATGTTCCCGAACCGACCGGCCGCCCTGGCTGCAAGACCGACTTTTCCTATCTGCACCTGAGCGATGCGGGCCAGGTCCGCAAGCCGCCGATCGACGTTGACCCGGCCGATACCGCCGACCTTGCCCATAACCTCATCCGCGTGCTCGACGAGCACGGCAATGCGCTGGGCCCGTGGGCCGAAGGCATTCCGCTGGAGATTCTGCGCAAGGGCATGCGCGCCATGCTCAAGACCCGCCTGTTCGACAGCCGCATGGTCACCGCCCAGCGCCAGAAAAAGATGTCGTTCTATATGCAGAGCCTGGGCGAAGAAGCCATCGGCAGCGCCCAGGCGCTGGCGTTGAATGTCACCGACATGTGCTTCCCGACCTACCGCCAGCAAAGCATCCTGATGGCCCGCGAGGTGTCGCTGGTCGACATGATCTGCCAGTTGCTGTCCAACGAGCGCGACCCGCTCAAGGGCCGCCAGTTGCCGATCATGTACTCGGTGAAGGAAGCCGGTTTCTTCACCATCTCCGGTAACCTCGCGACCCAGTTCGTGCAAGCCGTGGGCTGGGCCATGGCCTCGGCCATCAAGGGCGATACCAAGATTGCCTCGGCCTGGATCGGTGACGGCGCCACCGCCGAATCGGACTTCCACACCGCCCTCACCTTCGCCCATGTCTATCGCGCCCCGGTCATCCTCAACGTGGTCAACAACCAGTGGGCCATCTCCACCTTCCAGGCCATTGCCGGTGGCGAAGCCAGTACCTTTGCCGGCCGCGGCGTCGGTTGCGGGATCGCTTCACTGCGGGTCGACGGCAACGACTTCATGGCCGTTTACGCCGCCTCCCGCTGGGCCGCCGAACGGGCCCGGCGCAACCTCGGCCCGACGCTGATCGAGTGGGTCACCTACCGCGCCGGCCCGCACTCGACTTCCGACGATCCGTCCAAATACCGCCCCGCCGATGACTGGAGCCACTTCCCGCTCGGCGATCCGATTGCGCGTCTGAAGCAGCACCTGATCGCCATCGGCCAATGGTCCGAAGAAGAGCATCAGGCGACCACGGCCGAGCTCGAAGCGCAGATCATCAAAGCCCAGAAAGAAGCCGAACGCTACGGCACCCTCGCCGGCGGCCAGATCCCCAGCGCCGCGACCATGTTCGAGGATGTCTACAAGGAAATGCCCGACCACTTGCGGCGCCAGCGCCAGGAGCTAGGGATCTGACATGAACGACCACAACAACAAAATTCAGGTGGAAAACGCCATGGCTACCACCACCATGACCATGATTCAGGCCCTGCGCTCCGCCATGGACGTCATGCTCGAACGTGACGACAACGTGGTGATCTACGGCCAGGACGTCGGCTACTTCGGCGGCGTGTTCCGCTGCACCGAAGGCCTGCAGGCCAAGTATGGCAAGTCGCGGGTGTTCGACGCACCGATCTCCGAAAGCGGGATCGTCGGTACGGCCGTGGGCATGGGCGCCTATGGCCTGCGGCCGGTGGTTGAAATCCAGTTCGCCGACTATGTCTACCCGGCTACCGACCAGATCGTCTCGGAAGCCGCGCGCCTGCGCTATCGCTCGGCCGGTGACTTCACCGCGCCCATGACCATGCGCATGCCCTGCGGCGGCGGCATCTATGGTGGCCAGACCCACAGCCAGAGCATCGAGGCGGTATTCACTCAGGTCTGCGGCCTGCGCACCGTGATGCCGTCCAACCCCTATGACGCCAAGGGCCTGTTGATCGCCAGCATCGAGAACGATGACCCGGTGATTTTCCTGGAGCCCAAACGCCTGTACAACGGCCCGTTCGATGGCCACCACGACCGCCCGGTAACACCCTGGTCGAAACACCCGGCCAGCGCCGTGCCGGACGGCTACTACACCGTGCCGCTGGACAGCGCCGCGATCACCCGGCCAGGCAACGCCGTGACCGTCCTGACCTATGGCACCACCGTGTATGTGTCCCAGGTCGCCGCGGAAGAAACCGGCATCGACGCCGAGGTCATCGACCTGCGCAGCCTCTGGCCGCTGGACCTGGAAACCATCGTCGCTTCGGTGAAAAAAACCGGACGCTGCGTGGTCGTGCACGAAGCCACCCGCACCTGCGGTTTCGGCGCCGAACTGGTGTCTCTGGTCCAGGAGCATTGCTTCCATTACCTGGAAGCCCCGATCGAGCGTGTGACCGGTTGGGATACGCCCTACCCGCATGCCCAGGAGTGGGCGTATTTCCCAGGCCCGTCCCGAGTGGGCGCGGCATTGAAACGGGTCATGGAGGTTTAAATGGGTACGCACGTCATCAAGATGCCGGACATTGGCGAAGGCATCGCAGAAGTTGAGCTGTCGGCCTGGCACGTCAAGGTCGGCGACATGGTCGTCGAAGATCAGGTACTGGCCGATGTGATGACCGACAAGGCGATGGTCGACATCCCTTCGCCGGTCAATGGCAAAGTCATTGCCCTGGGGGGCGAGCCAGGCGAAGTCATGGCGGTTGGCAGCATCCTGATCAGCATTGAAGTCGAAGGCACCGGCAACCATCAGGAAGACAAGCCCAAGGCTGTGCCAGCCGCTGCGCCTGCTGCAGCGCCCAAGGCACCTGAAGTGCAAGCGCCTGCGCCCGCCCCACAGGCCAGCGCCGCTGCACCGCGACAGCCCTCAGCACCGGTCCCGCGTGAAGCCCATGAGCGCCCACTGGCATCACCGGCTGTGCGCAAGCGCGCCCTGGATGCCGGCATCGAATTGCGTTATGTGCACGGCAGCGGCCCGGCCGGGCGCATCCTGCACGAAGACCTGGACGCCTTTCTCGAACAACCGAGCGTGGCCAGCAGCACGCCAGCGGCGGCTTACGGCAAGCGCACCGACGAACAACAGATTCCGGTGATCGGCCTGCGTCGCAAGATTGCCCAGCGCATGCAGGAGGCGACTCAGCGTGCGGCTCACTTCAGCTATGTCGAAGAAATCGATGTCACCGCCGTGGAAGAACTGCGCGCCCACCTGAACGAAAAACACGGTGCGAGCCGCGGCAAGCTGACGTTGCTACCGTTCCTGGTCCGCGCGCTGGTCGTCGCCCTGCGCGATTTTCCGCAGATCAACGCTCGCTACGATGACGAAGCCCAGGTCATCACCCGCCTCGGCGCGGTGCATGTCGGCATCGCCACGCAAGCCGACAGCGGCTTGATGGTACCGGTGGTCCGTCACGCTGAAGCCCGCAGCCTGTGGGACAGCGCCGCAGAAATCGCCCGCCTGGCGACTGCCGCGCGCACCGGCAAAGCCAGCCGCGACGAGCTCTCTGGCTCGAGCATTACCCTGACCAGCCTCGGCGCGTTGGGCGGTATCGTCAGTACGCCTGTGCTGAACCTGCCGGAAGTGGCGATCGTCGGCGTCAACAAAATCGTTGAACGCCCGATGGTCATCAAGGGCCAGATCGTGATTCGCAAGATGATGAACCTCTCAAGCTCCTTCGATCACCGGGTGGTGGATGGCATGGACGCTGCGCTCTTTATCCAGGCCATTCGTGGCCTGCTCGAACAACCCGCCAGCCTGTTTGTGGAGTGACCATGCAGACTCTGAGCACTACCTTGCTGATCATCGGCGGCGGCCCCGGCGGTTACGTCGCGGCCATTCGCGCGGGCCAACTGGGCATCCCCACCGTGCTGGTCGAAGGCCAGGCCCTGGGCGGCACCTGCCTGAACATCGGCTGCATCCCCTCCAAGGCACTGATCCACGTGGCCGAACAGTTTCATCAGACCCAGCGCCACAGTGAACACTCGAACCTGGGCATCCACGTCTCGGCACCGCGTCTGGACATCGGCCAGAGCGTGAGCTGGAAGGACGGTATCGTCGATCGCCTGACCACCGGCGTGGCGACGCTGCTGAAAAAGAACAACGTGAAGGTCATTCAAGGCTGGGCGAACATCGTCGACGGCAAGACCGTCGAGGTCGAAAGCGCCGGTGTGCGTATCCAGTGCGAGCACCTGCTGCTGGCCACCGGTTCCCAGAGCGTCGAACTGCCGATCCTGCCGCTGGGTGGGCCGATCATCTCCTCCACCGAAGCTCTCGCCCCGACGTCGCTACCCAAACATCTGGTGGTAGTCGGCGCCGGTTACATCGGCCTGGAGTTGGGCATCGCCTACCGCAAACTGGGCGTGGCGGTCAGCGTGGTCGAAGCACGCGAGCGGATCCTGCCGACCTACGACGCCGAGCTGACGCAGCCAGTGGCCGAATCGTTGAAAGCGTTGGGGATCAAGCTGTACCTCAAGCACAGCGTCGAGGCTTACGACGCCACCAGCCAGCACTTGAAAGCCAAGGACGCGGACGGCGGCGAGATCGAGCTTGAATGCGACCGCGTACTGATTGCTGTCGGCCGCCGCCCACGCACCGCTGGCTTCAATCTGGACTCCCTGGCGCTGAAAATGAACGGCTCGGCGATCGCCATCGACGACCGCTGCCAGACCAGCATGCGCAACGTCTGGGCAATCGGCGACCTGGCGGGCGAACCGATGCTCGCCCACCGGGCCATGGCCCAAGGTGAAATGGTCGCGGAGCTGATTGCCGGCAAACACCGGCAGTTCAACCCGATGGCCATTGCGGCCGTGTGCTTTACCGACCCGGAAGTGGTGGTGGCCGGCAAAACGCCGGAGATGGCCCAGCAAGAAGGCCTGGACTGCCTGGTGGCGCAGTTCCCGTTCGCCGCCAATGGCCGGGCCATGACGCTGGAATCGAAAAGTGGTTTCGTCCGTGTCGTGGCGCGGCGCGACAACCACCTGATCCTTGGCTGGCAGGCGGTGGGCGTAGGTGTATCGGAGTTGTCGACGGCCTTTGCCCAGTCACTGGAGATGGGTGCCCGACTTGAAGATGTGGCCGGGACCATTCATGCCCATCCGACCTTGGGTGAAGCGGTGCAGGAAGCGGCGCTGCGGGCGTTGGGGCATGCGCTGCATATCTAGCTGAAACCTGATGGCTTCAGTAGGAGCTGGGCAGTTAAGGAATAGAACGACGCAACACCTAATGTAGGAGCGGACCTGGCCGCGATGGGCTGCGCAGCAGCCCCCGAGGCCGGTGATATCTACGACAAGCCCTGGGATTGCGTGCGGTTTCGGAATTGCCGGGGCCGCTTCGCAGCCCATCGCGGCCAGGTCCGCTCCTACATGTTGCGGCGTTCGATTCCTTAACTGACCGGCATTGGGGCAAGCCCAACTCCCACATTTGAGGTACGTCGTCGCCTGCCGTTCCCACCCTCAGGGATAGCTGAGGGTAATCCGCAGCAGCGAGGCACCGTCGGCCGGAATGAAAAACTCCGACGACTTCGTGCTCACGACCGGATGAACCAGATGGCTTTGCGGGTCGCTGGCGAATGGGGTTGGACGGAGGGCGCAACCACTGAGATTGACCCTCACTCCCGGCCCTGCGCCACTGGATGTCACTTGCTCAACGCCGACCGGACAGGGAGGCTCCACGATACTGCCCTCGAATCGAATCACATTGTTCTGTGTCGCCATGACAGCGGTTGATCCGCTCAAACCCATTACCAGACACGCCAGCCGAATGCTCGCATTCATCGCGCAAATCCTCAGGTGCTGATTGGAAAAAACAACGGTGTTGAGGAGGTCAGCGGCCGATGGGGAGATTGCTTGAGGGGGAAAGTCGGGCTGGATGTTTCGGCGCGAGCAAGCTTCTATGCTTGTATAGAGCGCCCCCTGCCGGGGTTTTCCCACGTTTCGTTAGCGAGCCTCCAAGCCCTTGTGTATGCGCATTGTAGTGCTGGCCCTGGTCCTGACGCTGTTCGGTTGCGCTGCCGCGTCGGTCCCGCCGAGGGGTGAGGACGGCGGTTGGCGGTCCTTCTATGTCGTGAATCATGGCCTGCATACCGGGTTAGTGATTGCGGCGCGCCCTGATCTGCTTCAGGCGCTTCCCGCACTGGCCGAAGCGTTCGGCGACGGCGACTTCGTCGAGTTCGGCTGGGGTGACGAGCACTTTTACCGGGCCCCACAGGCCACCTTGAGCCTCGCCCTGCGGGCTTTGTTCGGGTCGACGGCAACCGTACTGCATGTGGTCAAGATTGTCGGGGACCCCAGGCGGAGTTTCGCCGCAAGCGAGGTCATCGAGGTGCGGGTGACAGAGGACGGCTACCGGCGACTGCTCGCGTTCGTGGTCGGAACCTTCACCCGCTCAGCGGCGGGCACCTTGGCGGCGCTCGGGCCTGGCCTGTATGGCGAAAGCCGGTTCTACCAGGCCGAGGGCAGCTATTCGCTGTTCTATACCTGCAATACCTGGGTCGCAGAGGCGCTGGCCGCGAGCAGTTGCCCAATGTCGCCTGCCGTGGCGGTTACAGCGGGGAGCGTCATGTCGCAGTTGCGCCGGGCGTCAGCGACTGGCGCAGCTTGCCTGGCCCGCTAACCCGCGCTTACAGTGAGCTCCATCGGTAAGCAGCATCTCGAGTACATCCCTTTTCGGGGCCTTGAATCCAATGGCATGGCGCCTGGGGCACCATGCCAGCGGTGTGTCTGCTGGAAGAAACGAATGCCGATTCAGGCCTTGTTCTTCTGATAAACATCCACGAATACGGCAGCGAGCAGAACCGCTCCTTTGATCATTTGCTGGTAATCCACTCCGATTCCCATGATTGACATTCCATTGTTGAGCACACCCATGATGAAAGCGCCGATGACCACTCCCACCACTTTGCCTACACCACCAGACGCCGATGCACCGCCAATGAAAACCGCAGCGATGACATCAAGTTCAAACCCGCTGCCCGCGCGGGGAGTCGCACTGTTTAGACGCGCAGCGAAAATCAGACCTGCCACTGCAGCCAGTACACCCATGTTCACGAAGGTGAAGAACGTGACGCGGGCTGTATTGATACCCGATAGCTTCGCGGCTTTCAGATTCCCCCCGACAGCATAAATCCAGCGACCGATGACGGTACGATTCATGATGAACGTATAGATACCGATCAACAGACTCATGATGATCAAAACCGAGGGCAACCCTCGATAGGTAGCAAGTAGGTAGCAGAACGCAACGATCAGGGCACCCAGTGTTCCGTTCTTGAGCAAGAACACCGGTACCGAAACCGGCACTGCCCCTGCCTTGAGAACACGTCTGCGAGCCCGCCATTCGACGATCACGAAGCAGGCGACTACCAACAGGCCCAAGATAATTGAGGTGATCCGTAGCGTCTGCCCATCGAATGGATCAGGCAGGAACCCGGCGCTCAAGGAAACGAAGCCCTCAGGAAATGGACCGATCGATTTTCCCTCGGAAATCGCAATGGTTGCTCCTCTGAAAATCAGCATCCCGCCCAATGTCACGATGAACGACGGCATGCCCCAGAACGCAACCCAATAGCCTTGAGCGGCCCCAATAAGTCCACCCACAAGCAAACATAATAGCGATACCGTGACAAAATCCAGCCGGTACTGAACCATCAGTACCGCAGCAATCGCTCCAATGACGCCTACGATTGACCCCACCGACAGGTCAATATGCCCGCAGACGATGACCATCAACATGCCGAGCGCCATGACAACGATGTAGCTGTTCTGAAGCACCAGGTTGGTCAAGTTCAAAGGCTGCAACAACGCGCCGTTTGTTGCGATCTGAAAGAACACCATGATGACCAGCAATGAGCTGAGCAAGGCGTATTCCCGTGCGCCGCGCTTGAGCGCCGGCAGTACGCTGTTTTTAGGCGCCACAGGGGCAATTACGTCACTCACTGGATCACCTCATTTTTCATGATTGCATGCATGATGCGTTCTTGAGAGGCCTCGGCAATGGGAAACTCACCGACAAAACGGCCCTCATTCATTACGTAGATCCGGTCGCACGTACCGAGCAATTCGGGCATCTCCGAGGAAATCATCACCACGCATTTGCCCTGCGAGACCACCTCATTGACCACTCCATAAATTTCGTACTTGGCCCCTACATCGATGCCTCGGGTAGGCTCATCCAGGATCAGTACCTCGGGGTTGGAAAACAGCCACTTGGCTAGAACGACCTTTTGCTGGTTCCCTCCAGAAAGTCGTTCGACAGGTTGCCGCAGATCCGGACTACGAATTCGTAGCGCTCGGCGATAGCCATCGCCAACCTTCATTTCTTCACTTTCGTTGATGACCCAGCGACGAGATAACGCCTTGAGATTTGCCAGGCTGACATTGCGGCCAATTCCATCCCCGAGCAGGAGCCCGGCACCCTTTCGATCCTCAGTGGCATAGGCCACGCCGATATCAATTGCCTTGCGTACCGAACTGAGGTCGACGTCCTTACCATTGAGTCGGACGCTACCGCGTATGTTGCGTCCAAAAGCTCGTCCGAAAAGGCTCATCGCCAACTCAGTCCGTCCAGACCCCATCAAGCCGGCAATCCCGATCACTTCACCACGCCGCGCGTAGAAGCTGACTCGCCGTATGAAGTCATGCCCTGGCCTTTCGGGATGCTCAAGCGACCAATCCTTTACCTCAAACAATGTTTCGCCAAGTTGAGATTCGCGTGGAGGATATCGATCAGCCAGTTCTCGCCCCACCATTGCCTGTACGACGCGATCCTCACTCAAAGGTGTCGCGCGGCAATCGATCACATCGACTGTCGTGCCATCGCGGATGACCGTGACGGCGTCAGCAACGCGAGCGATTTCGTTGAGCTTATGGGAAATAATGATTGAGGTGATGCCTCGGCTTTTAAGCTCCAGCATCAACTCCAATAAACGGTCACTGTCCTTTTCATTGAGGCTGGCAGTCGGTTCGTCCAAGAGCAGCAGACGTACATCCCGGCCAAGTGCCTTGGCAATCTCCACCAATTGTTGTTGACCGATACCCAGTTGATTGACGGGCGTCTGTGGTGATACGGACAACCCGACCTTATTTAACAATTCCTTTGCTCGTCGGTGGGCCAACGACCAATCAATGACGCCACGGTGCGCAATCTCGTGACCCAGGAACAGGTTTTCAGTGATCGACAACATGGGTATCAGCGCCAGCTCCTGATGGATGATACAGATGCCCATTGCTTCACTATCACGCAAGTCCAGGAACCTGCGCTCCTCCCCATCGAAATGGATAGTGCCTTCATAGGTGCCTGCAGGATAGACGCCACTGAGTATTTTCATCAGTGTTGATTTGCCAGCGCCGTTCTCTCCACAAATCGCATGTATGTCTCCACGACCGACTTGAAGATTCACACTGCTCAAGGCTTTAACAGCACCAAAGCACTTCTGTATGCCGCGCATATCGAGAAGATAATCTGACATATCCCATCTCCGATAAGGCGCGCCGCTAAATGATCAGGAACGCGCCATGTAAATGCTTAACGCAGACGGTCTTCGCTGTAAAAGCCGGTATCCACCAGAACTTTTTTCCAGTTATCGGCTTCCACCAACACTGGGGCCAGCAACTGAGTCGGAACGATCATCATGCCGTTGTCGTAGGAGGTGGTGTCATTCACCGCAACGGGTTTGCCCTGTAACGCTCCATCCATCATCAATGAAGCAGCTTCAGCCAATGCACGCGTGTCTTTAAATACTGTCGAATGTTGATCGCCACGGACAATTGCCTTAACGCTTGGAATTTCCGCGTCCTGACCCGTCACCACTGGCATCGGTGAGCCACCGTTACCGTAGCCCACACCGCGCAGAGAGGAGACCACACCGATTGCAATCTGGTCATTCATCGCCAGGACAGCATCCAGGTGAGCTTTACCATAGAAGGCGCTCAGCAAGTTATCCATTCGCGATTGGGCCTGAGACCCATCCCAATTGGGTGTGGCAACCTGTTCGAGCTTGACCTGACCGCTACGGATAACCAGCTTACCGCTATCAAGGTAAGGCTTGAGGACGGACATGACACCGGCATAGACAACATGCGCATTATTGTCGTCAGTGGAGCCAGCGAAAATTTCGAAATTGAAGGGGCCCTGGCCTTGGTCAAGACTCAACGCCTTAACGATAGATTCACCTTGTAGAACACCGACCTTGTAATTATCGAACGTCGCGTAATAGTCGAAATTTTTCGAATTTCGTATCAATCGATCATACGAAATAATCGTAATGCCTTTTTCCTTTGCCTGCTTTAAAACATCCGCCATCGTGGTGCCGTCAATGGGCGCAATAATCAAGCCTTTAACGCCCTTGACCAGCAGGTTCTCGAGTTGAGAAAGCTGAGTAGGAATTTCATATTGCGCGTATTGAATATCCGTTTTGTAGCCAAGCTCGTGTAGTTTTTCAACCATGCTATCGCCATCAGAAACCCAACGCGCTTCCATTTTCGAAGGCAGTGATATGCCGATAACACCTTTGCTTGTCTCATCTTCTTTCGAGCAGCCGACGACTGCTGCGGCCACTATGACGGTGGCAGCCAACTTAATCCACGTGCGCATGTTGTCACCTGTAATCGTAGGTTTATTCTTGTTGTACGACTTTATTAATCCGCCCCTTTTGCAGGGGCGGACAGCAGCGAGGGATAGCCGTCGGATTAACCGACGTGAATCTCCCGTCCCGCGTGAGCTGACGATTCGAAGAGTGCTTCTAGCAGAATGTTGATGTTGTGAGCTTGGGTTGCTGGCACTTGGGAGGGTGTATCATTTCGCAACGCCTGAACGAACGCCGACGCCTCGCGATCAAAATAAACAGGGTTGCCGATCTCGGCAATTTCCGGCGAATAGACCGTTTTACGTACCGCCCAGATTTCCGGGAAGCTGGTTTCGTTCCAGTGCGTCCAACCCTGCTGATAGCCATTCTTGCCATCATGGTAAAGCTTGTAGGAAGCAGGCATCGGCGTTGAGTGCATCACGCCATGGGTTCCATACGCCGTGATGTCCCAGGTTTCAGTCCAGGGCATCGGATCCCACGACATAAAGTCGATGGTCACCATTTTATCGTCGTAGTTGAGCACCGCAGCTGCCGCATCTTCACGAGCACTGTCGCTCATCTGACCCTGGAATTTGCTGATCCGGGCATTGACCGACCTGGGCATTCCGAAATGCAGAAGGATGCGATCGATCGTGTGGCAACCAATGACGTAGAAAGCGCCACCCAGATCTCCGGGTTGCTTCATGTGATTGGTGTCCGCTTCATCATGAGAGCAGCCGGCATGGGCACGAACTTGAAGAACCTTGCCGATCTCACCACTTTCCAGAACCTGCTGCATTTTTTCTACAGAAGGAGCGAATCGCCAGCAGTAACCTACCTGAAACAGTCCGCCAGTCCGCTCCACCGCCTCCACGATGCGCTGGGTATCCTTCGTTCCACGGCCAGCAGGCTTTTCACAAAGAACGGCCTTACCTGCTTCAAGGGCCTCAATTGCCCAATCGGCCATCAGGTAGCTCTTTGGATGCACCAGCACTACATGAACGTCAGGGTCGGCCAGAATCTCTTCTTTCGTGCGCGCTTGAAGTCCCAGTGCATCTACAAACGGTTCTAATAGCGGGCTATCGTCGTAGGCACCAAGAAAACGGACATCTGCCATTCGTTGAAATGCCTTTACCCGCCCCGACGTATGGGGATGTGTAATTCCGAGGCAAGCGACGCCCAGCGGTTTGGCATTAATGCTATTGGACATGGTGTACTCCTATTGCTTGGACTGGATGCCCGGAGGCATCCACCATCAATTAAAGCTGCACAGCTCGACCGGTACGAACTGACTCGACGGCACAGTCCGCCAACCGCAGCGCCTGCAAGCCGTCATGCGGAGTGACCGGCAGCGGTTTACCCTCGACCAAAGCGCTGACGAAGGCATCCAGCTCCGACTTATAAGCCTGTTGGTAACGCTCAAGGAAGAAATTCAGCAGCGGCTCGCGCGAATCGGTGGAGTTTTGAGTCCAACGGCGAAGGGTAGTTGGACGCAGGTTGTCCTGCAGCAGCATCCCTTTAGAGCCAAAAACCTCAATACGCTGATCGTAGCCATAAACCGCCTGACGGCAGTTATTGATATGGCACTGCTTTCCAGACGCCGTCTTCATATGCACCATGGCGGTGTCATAGTCGTCGTATTTCTCCATCAGGGCTGGATCTACCAGACGACTGCCCATAGCCGTCAGTTCCACCGGCTCCTCACCCAGCAACCAGCGGCCAATATCGAGGTCATGGATAGTCATGTCGCGGAAGATGCCGCCACTGTGGCGGATATAGTCTTCTGGAGCGAGGCCTGGGTCTCGGCTGGAGATGATCACCTGGCGAACTTCGCCAATTTCGCCAGCGTCGATCGCCGCACGCATAGCGGCGAAGGTCGTTTCGAAACGACGGTTAAAGGCCAGCATCACGCGTCCCTTCAGGCCTTCAATTTCCTCTACAGCTGCTTGGCTTTTCAGCAGATCCAAATCGATCGGTTTCTCGCAGAGCACTGCTTTGCCTTGGCGAACGGCGCGCATCATGAGCTGAATGTGTGTATGGGTAGGAGTACCGATAACCACCGCATCTACATCGTTTCGGTCGATTGCAGCTTCGCAATCCGTCATGGCATCAGCGCCCAGCGCTCCCGCCAAATCCTGCGCAGCTGAGGCATAGGGATCTGCGACAGCGATCAAACGTGCCAATGGGTTAGCCGCAACGTTAGCCGCGTGAATTTTGCCGATGCGCCCGGCGCCCAGAACAGCAATACCGACCATGATAGTTTCCTCTTTATTCTTGGATTCAATGGATAGAGATGTTGATTTGGCGATCAGAAACGAGCGTTCTCGAACTGAGCCATGGTGGTTTCGAAAGCTCGTTTTGCTATCACATCGAGCGGCAATTTGCGCAGTTCGGCAGAAATCAGCTCCACACCCCAGGGGCCGCGATAGCCAGTATCCAAAATGGCCTGGACGAATACCGGAATCTCCAACTCACCTTCGCCACAGCATTTACGGTGGTGGGTGGAATCGTTGAAAACATCCCCTACGAGATTAAGATCGGCGTCATCCACTTCGACACCTTTGATCAGCTCCACTGGAATCTTGCTGATTTCCTCGAAGCCCATGCCGCCACGGGCGATATGCCAGCTGTCGACCATCAATCCACCATTGGGCCGAATATCGGTAGCGACTGCCAACGCTTTATCGATCGTGTTCACGCTTGAAAACGGCAGGAACTCGATCGCCACGTCAACGTTGTATTGCATTGCCTTGTCGCAGAGGATCGCAAAACTCTCGCGCATGAGGCCGACATCAAGCCCCTCCTCGAAAAGACCGGCAGCGCACTTGAGTTTTCGAGCACCCACCTGCGCCGCGATTTCCAGCAGCTCTTCGCACATACGATCCGAGGCAGTGCGACGTTCGCAAGCCAAGTGCCAGTCGATGAGAAACTCGACCTCAAGATGCTTCATGCCGTTGTCCTGAAAGATGTTGCGGACTGTCGGCAATCCCAGGCGCTCAATGGAATGCAGGATATCGGCGTGAACAAGGCCCATTCCCCGCCAGCCCGCTTTAGAGGCGGCTTCAGCACGCTCCTGTAAGGTAAAGGGACTGATCTCACTGGCAGCACCAGGATGGGTGTCACCCGCGATAGTCCAATAGGAGGCGATAAGTTCGACTTGAGTTTTTGGCATGACGATAGTCACTCAGACAGTAAAGGGTGTGCGGGCACTGAAGCACCTGAGCATCGCTGTTACAGCGGCTCGTTGGAGGCGGGACAAGAAGTGCATGCCCTGACTGCGCGCCAGTAAGCCTGTACGAAAGGCGGGACATGGGCACATGAGTTGAAAACTGAATTTCATGATGGGAACCACTTCTTGTTTTTATCACCTGTTGCGCCGAGTCTAATTTCTCCCACCCAATGAAAAAACCCGTATGATCGGGATACAGCTTCCCAAAAATCGGGAAAATCCCCATGGATCCTTTCAAAGAAATAGAGCTCTTCATTCATGTCGCCGAAGCAGGCAGTATCAGCAAGGCCGCCGAGAAGCTCGACTTGTCCATATCTGCTGCCAGTCGATATCTCATCGCGCTGGAAACACGCCTGGGAGTGCGCTTGGTGCAGCGCACCACAAGGCAGCTATCGCTAACTGAGGTGGGAGCCGAATTTTATAGGCGAAGTCGCTCAGTCCTTGCCGACCTGCGCGAAGCAGAGACCGTGGCTCGTGATGCAGTGGTCAAACCCAGCGGCGTCTTGCGAGTAACAGCCTCGCTCTCCTTTTGCCTCTTGCACATTGAGCCCCTGCTACCAGAATTTACACGCCTCTATCCTGAGATCAGCGTCGACGTGATAGCCGCCAATCGGTACCTCGATGTGATGGAAAACAATGTCGATATAGCGATTCGTAACCGCCAATTCGAAGCCGACAACAATCTGACCATTCGAAAACTCGCGCAAACGCGCCGTATCCTGGCGGCGTCGCCGGCCTATCTTGAAGAGCACGGGGTGCCTGAAAACCCCATGGATTTGCTCCGGCACAAAATGATCCTTTATGACTACGCGATCAATCCGACAGAATTACCTTTTAAAGGTCGATCAGAGTCGATGACGGTCAACGTGCGTTCATTCATCTCGGCGAACGACGGCCAGTTTGTTGTGCGAGCAGCGCTGGATAATTTGGGCATCCTCGTTCAGCCCAAATACATCGTCCATGACCATTTACAGCGGGGCGAGCTTGTGGCGGTCCTGGATGATTGGGATCTCCCCCTCCTGACGATGAATATCGCTTTCCAGACGCGGCGCCACATGCCTTCAAAAGTCAGGTTATTCATCGAAGCGCTGGTGAAGCGGTTCCGGGAAAATAATTACGAGCGGCTTTGGACTCGCTGACCCATTATTTCACCAGAGGAACAAAGATTTTCATAAAAAGCATTTTTCACCTTTTAGCGTAACGATAGGCTGCGATCATGACTCGGAAAAGCAACACACCGGGAAATGAGGCAGCCCATGTGCATTGGAGAAGAGACACGCGTCTCCCTCGACGATCATTGATTCAAAGCAATGATTAGAAATGACCGGATACTTCCGTTTTGCGCAACCTCAGCCAGGCCATGGGCACTACCAACAAAAACAGGAACTGATCCGTGGCCATTTCTAATTTCACTTATACCGGTCTCCCTGCGCGAGTCATTTTTGGTAAAGGCTCACTGCAGCAGCTCGAGGCGGAAATCGATCATTTAGGCTCCCGCCGCGCCTTGGTATTGTCGACCCCCGAGCAACGCCACCAGGCTGAGCACATCGCTGATATTCTCGGCTCTCGCGCTGCTGGCATTTTTGACAAGGCCGTCATGCATGTGCCGATTGAAACAGCACGTGAAGCTCGCGAGGTAGCACAGCGCCTCGGTGCCGATTGCGCAATCGCTATTGGCGGGGGATCAACCACTGGTCTTGGCAAGGCAATCGCTCTGGATTCAGGCCTGCCCATTCTCGCTATCCCTACCACTTACGCTGGGTCGGAAATGACCCCGGTGTACGGTCTTACTGAAAATGGCATCAAGAAAACCGGCAAGGACATCCGCGTCCTGCCAAAGACCGTGATTTATGATCCTGAGCTGTCGGCCACATTGCCCGTCGATATGTCCGTGACCAGCGGCATGAATGCCATCGCGCATGCAGCTGAAGGTCTGTATGCCCAAGATGGCAATCCCGTGATGTCGTTGATTGCCGAGGAAGGCATTCGCGCAATGGCTGAAGGGCTGCATTCTATAACCAAGGCACCAAAGGACCTGGATGCCAGGGCCGACTGCCTATATGGAGCCTGGCTGTGCAGCACCGTTCTTGGCAATGTAGGCATGGCCCTTCATCACAAGCTCTGCCACACGCTCGGCGGCAGTTTTAATTTGCCACATGCGCCGACCCATACGATCGTTCTACCACATGCCATAGCGTACAACGCAAAGGCCGCTCCCGAAGCTGCAGAACGAATTGTCCGAGCCCTGGGCGGGAAAGCAGATTCAGCCGGAGGTGCACTGTATGACCTGGCGAAATCGCTGGGGGCGCCGCTGACGTTGAAATCGTTAGGCGTTACCGAGGCGGATCTGGATCGAGCCACAGACATCGCACTGGCGAATCCGTATTGGAATCCTCGCCCCATTGAGCGCGAAGCTATCCGCGAATTGCTGCAAAACGCCTATGAGGGCAACCGCCCCTCTTGATGCATGAGCTTTACCCCGACCTGCCCAACGCGTCAGGCGTGCGAGTCGGGGTCTTTTTAGCGCGTCCAATACCGCTCGTATTCGTTTCGCTTAAAGTGCTCCAGCAGAAAATCGATGAACAATCTTGTCTTTGCGGGCATGTAGCGCCGATCCTGGAACGCCAGGTTGATGGTCAAGCGAGGAAGGTGCCAGTCATCCAACACTGGCAGCAGTCGACCTGCGACAAGATCGTCATAGATGATGTATTTCGGCTGCACCAGAATCCCCGCCCCAGCCAGGGCTGCGGCTCTCACAATCTGTCCATCATTGGTCTCCATCGTTGGCTGAACCTTGATGCTGACCTTCTCCTCCCCCTTGCTGAATTCCATCACATTCGGATGGTTGGCATGGCTGTAGATCAGTACATCGTGGTCACGCAATTGCTCAACCGTTTTCGGAGAACCCTTCTTGGCCAGGTATGCAGGAGAGGCAGCCAATACCCGCCGCGTCTCGGCCAATCGCCGAATTGTGATGCTCGAATCTGCTTCAAATTCCCGCGTCCGGATAGCCAGATCGATCTCGCTATCCATGATGTCGTAGTAACGATTCGCTCCGATGATTTTGATTTTGATCCCAGGATACAGTCGCTGAAATTCGGGCACCAATGGAGCCAGGTGCAGCATGGAGAAAGAGATAGTGGCCGTAACGGTGAGTGTCCCGGTTGGCTCTACCAATGCCGCGTTCACGGAAGCCTCGGCTTCGGCCATCTCGGCTAACAAACTCTTGCACCGTGTGTAGAAGTCATGGCCTGCGTTCGTAAGCGAAAGCCGCCGGGTGTTTCTTTCGATCAGGCGCACCTTTAATCGCTTTTCAAGTGCGGCCAAGAGCCGACTGGCAGCAGCGTTCGAAATATCCAGATGCTCAGCAGCCTTACTCAATGTGCCAAGCTCTGCCGTATGAACAAATAGTTCTAGCTCAAGGAACCGATCCACAATCACACCTTATTTTTTCACCGGTGAAATAAAGAATTTCACCGCCAGTGTTTTATTCCGCCGCCTGGCACTTTAGCTTAGATGTACCTGATCGGGAAATGGCATGTGCACGCGAGCCATTCGCTGAACACAACAAAAATGTACCAAGGGCCACCTATGAGAAATCTGGACGAACACACCATCACACAGGCTGTTCTGACTCGTAATGCTAATACCGAGGACGCACGTCTTCGTGAAATCATGACAAGCCTGGTTCAGCACTTGCACGCGTTCGCGCGCGAGACTCGCCTGACGGAAGAAGAGTGGGAAAAGGGCATTGAGTTTCTCACCGCTGTGGGGCATATCTGCACCCCAACGCGCCAAGAGTTCATCTTGCTGTCGGATACGCTGGGGCTTTCCACGCTGGTCACAGCTCAGAATCACAAGAAGCCAGAGGGTTGCACCGAAGCAACCGTCTTTGGGCCCTTTCACGTCCAAGGCGCGCCTCAGTACGATCTGGGAGCTGATGTGAGTGAGGGGTTGCCAGGCACCCCATGGTTTGTTCGCGGCCAAGTACGAGATATCGATGGCAACCCGGTACCCAACGCAATATTGGAGGTCTGGCAGGCAGATGACGCGGGTTTCTACGATGTACAGAAACCGGAGCTTGGCCAGGGCGATTATCAGGGCCGAGCCGTACTGCAAGCTGATGGGGAAGGACGATACCATTTCAAAACCATCACTCCAGAATGCTACCCAATTCCGCACGATGGCCCAGTCGGCAACATGTTAAAGGCGCTTGATCGTCATCCATGGCGTCCTGCTCACCTACATTTCATGATTACCTCACCCGATCACGAGCGCTTGGTCACCCACGTGTTCCGGGAAAATGGCGAGTATCTCGACTCTGATGCTGTATTTGGTGTTCGGTCGTCATTGATTGCTGATTGGGTGCAGCATGAACCCGGTATCGACCCCTATGGACAACCGATTGACGGGCCGTACTTCACCCTGGATTTTGATTTCATTCTTAATCCACGAAGCCGCTGACCCGCACTAAACCCCGACTTCATCCGTGGCCGTTCGAGGCCACCGATGCATACAACTCTCTCCACTCGGAGTCTACAATGCAGCCCGTCAAACACATCGTCATGTGGAACTTGCGTGGTGAAAGCGAGCAAGAGCGCAGCGCTAACATCCAAAAGGTCAAGCTGGAATTCGAATCCATTCGCAATGAAATTCCAGGGCTTAAAGTGTTGGAAATTGGTGTCGATATAAGCCAGATTGACTATGCCTGTGATGTTGTTTTGTATTCGGAATTTGAGTCCATTAGCGCTCTGAAAGAATACGCAAGTCACCCTGCACACCTTAGGGTTCGCGATGCATTGGGCAACCTGCGCACCCATCGCTATCAGGTCGACTATCTGAGTTAAATACCCCACCTACCAAAGTCCGGGCAGTCTGGCTCAGACTTTGATGGAGCTCTCACAATCGTTAATTCCTTCGACTGTCGGAAGGCACGGGATCACGTCGATGTCCGGCGAAAAATCTTGCGCATGCGAAAGACGAAGGATGTACCCTTTCAGCCATTGGAAATTGTGCTCTCTGCCCAAAGTAAAGAATTCAATCTCAGACGCGTACTTTTCTGCCGTGGAAACCGTGTCCGACTTTTTCAACAGAATTGACCCATAGCGGGCATTCGATGAGAAGCGGTGCAATCTGTTTTGATTAAGATAAATAGATCAGCTCTCAGAAGAAATGGTGGAATCTTGACTGGGTTCAGAAGCTGGTTTCAATCGGTCAGCTTTACTAATGTATTTAGGCTTGTTTTTGGGGGCCAATTTGGCACTGGCCTTTTTTTCGTGAGCCTTTAATAGCTGCTTTATTTTTTTACGACGATTCATGTTTCCCACTCGGCGTGTAAATTCTTGAATGATATCAGCTTGACATATTGAACCAGAACACATTACGGAGTCACGCGCACTGTGTCCATGGTCCGCTTCTAGCCGATTACTGCCTGTTGATAAGGGCAGCAATCGAGATCGAACGCGCCTTCGCAGTGCGCGGCTGATTGACTTCCTGCTATCCCGCATGCGGCGACTGTAATTGACCAGCGCGCATTTTCCAGGCGCGGTTGATCGGGCTCTCAGGCTTTAATGCAAGGCGCTCGGCAACCAGTGCCTCGGCAAGTGCGCGGTTGCCAAGGCGAATAGCTGCTTCGGTCAGCGTCCATGAGAAGACATCACGCTGCGCGTGACTACCGCCGAAGCGGTTAGCTTTGGCGCGTAGCGGCATCAACGACGCTATAGCCTGGGCGTAATCCCCACGACCAAACGCCACCAACCCTTCGCACGCTGGCACACCAATCTCTCTACTCATCATGGCATTGGTACCACTGCCAGCAGCGGCCCGCTTCAGGGCATCCAACTGCTGAGCTTGTGCGCGACTGTTTCCAGAACCCACGAATGACATCATCGCGTTCACGTCGTTAAAAGCGTAGAAGCCGTCTTCACAACGGGACTCCCATTTTTTGGCCAGTCCTTTCCACCGATCTCCAACGTCATGACCGAGCAGGGAGAGTCTCCAGAGCAGCGCTGATCCATCAAGTAGCTCAAGCGCTTGACCAAATCCACCCGCTGAAATGTCCTCATCAAAGAGACGAAGCGCGCCAGCCACGTCATTAGCCTCAAGGAGGAATAGCGCGTTGTGCCACCACAAATGGAAGGCAAACATGCTATTGGGAGCCCAAGCATTGGCGCTGGATGAAAGGTAATTAGCCCCCTCTTCGCTACGGCCCTGCATTTCCATGACATGAGTGACGGCATGCACTGCCCAACCATCCTGCGGGTTCAAGGCAACAGCCTCGCGACCCTGCTCTTCGGCCTGCCGGTAATCCCCTGCCTCTTCCAGGCCAAAGGCATACATCCCTTTCACAAAGCCAAAGCCAGGAACTTCGTTATCCCAGCGCGGCATCACACGAGCCACGCGATCACGTAGCATGTGCGAGTAACCTAGATAGAAGTCGCCCAAATGGGCGTATTGCAGTGCCAGCAGATCGCGGGGGTGCTCGATCGAAACACGCCCCCAGATTTCGATTGCCCGCTCCCAATCGCCGTCGAACCAAGCGCGTAGTGCATGGATATGCTGCCGCTCGCGATCATTCGCTTTCGGTGCCAACCGCTCTGCCGCGTCCAGGCTCTTGAACAGCTCTGAGTCAAACGCTTTGTCGGTCGCAGTCGCAATCGCGCCAGCACGAAAGGCGTAGGCCAGCGCAAAATCCGGGTGCTCCGCGATAATTTTGTCAGCCGCAGCCAGAGGATCGGCCTGGTAGGCATGCAGCAAGTCGCAAGCTCTATCCAGAGCATCGATTGCCTCCTGCGAGCCATAGGAAACAGGATTGCCACGCTTGTCGCGTTTGCTCATGGTTTCCTCCTGACCACGCCCTAAGGGCATACATGATCGAGATGTGAAGATCGCTCTCGATTGTCCCCCCCGAATTTGGCTCAGAGACACTTTTCCGACGAAACGTGAATGGCTGCTTCTGGCCGAGGCTGTGTAAAAACACTTTCGTGCAGATGCAGAAATCAAAATCGGCGCGAAAATCACGCTCTACGCAAAATCTAGATCTCTGACTGGCAGGGAGATGAGAGTGGACGCCACTATCGCCTTGAGTGGTAGATCGAACAATTCAACTTGGTGCAATCCTGGGGTCGAGAGAGATGTTTAAGTAACGAGAAAACTCAGGGTGCAAGTGGCTAGGTTGTGCCCTGCCGAGAACGTCAGGACACATATCTGGATCAATGTCAGAAACGAGTCTGAATCTTAAGGCCTGCGACGAGTGCTTCGTCGACTTCCTTTACCCCGCCCGCCTGACGAATGTATTGCAAGTTTGGACGTACCATTAGCCACGGTGTGACCGCAAATCCATAATAGATCTCAGCGTCGTATTCAGTATCACGAATCGGCATGAAGGCTGGGTTTTCATAGTCGGCGATACCCGCTATTTGATTGCTAAGTCGTGCATGCCTGGCGACGTCTTCATTGACATGGATGCGAGCCACCCCGATGCCAAAATCATCGTTGGGTCGAGCATCAAACGGCCCTTTATACGTCACCCCCACTTGCAGGAAGTTATCGACAAGATTGGTCTCCTTGTCATGCACTGTGGCGTTGAAGAACACACCCAAACCGCGTTTTGGACTACCTGCTCGGCTCGTCAACTGCTGCTGGGCCACAATCCAGGCGCCGTGCTTACTGCTATGACTTTTGAATTCGCCTCCAGTCACAGGTTGAGGCTGGCCATCAGCGCCTTCATAAACGTCATCAGCGTTAGCCGTGCTGTAGTAATAGCCCAAGCGATATTCTCCCGGCAGATCATTTACCCTGGGAGACCAGACCAGTTCGACTGGAATTAATGCGCCCTCGGTTCCGCTACCACTGAGCTTGAAGCCATTGCCGACCTCTAGATTTGAAGGATTGACTTCAAAGGCGCCTATTTGAGCGTAGAGCTCAGGTGCAAGGTTGTACTTCACCCGAAGCGCCCACTGGCTGACCGGCCAGTTGAACCATACTGACCCTGCCCAGTTAGCAACTTGAGCCCCACAAAACGCATTGTTCTGAAAGTCGCAGGGGAAAGAGTTGAAATCTTCGCCTTCCCCAAACCGGCCAAACTTGACATCCAGGTCGCCGTCAAGAAACGCTTGGCTGAGCCACATCTGTGTGAGGCGCCAAGTCTGACCACGGCCATAAATTTCCTGAGTCGAACTCAGCATACCCGCACGAGGATCACCGATGCGATCCAGCGCTAAATTGCGACCACTTCGTTCAGTAATCATGAGTTGGAACTGTGCACCGTACCAGCCCCAAGCTTTTGCCAGGTCGATATGTAGACCCAGCGCAACTTGGTCTGCATCGCGTGCAGTACGATCATCGTTATAGCCACCCTGAAGATTGCTGGCGACCTCATTAGTATATTCGATTGTGAAATCATAGCCTTTGTCATACAGCTCCGACCGAACGCCACCCCAATCCCCCAAGGCATACCGAGATGAGTCAAAATCACCCGCCAATACTTGGCCGGAAAGAGTGCCGACCAAACCAAGAAGTGTCATCCCAAAAAGCAGGCGAGGATTTACCGCGCGCACGTGATTCACGCCAAGCATCTAATTCTCCTATTTTTTTTGTTTTTCACCGAGATTCAGACAAGCGCCCTCGCACTAAGGACTAACAATCCATAATGGGCACTTTCCGAAAAGGAGGGAAACTATCTGATTCGATTGAACTAAACATCTCGCGGGCCAGGGACTTCTTATAGCCCGCGAGTGACTGCTTGACTAGGCAGGTACCGCTAAGACCAATTTGTGCTGGTCGCCAGCTTCTTCCCAAGCGACTCGCTATCACTGCTGGTATTTTTGCTGAAACGGCGCTCCATCAGCTTTTCAATTTCCTCAAGTGACAGCCCCTTCGTCTCGGGAATGCAACGAGCACAGAAGATGATGGAGCCAATATTTAGCACTGCGAACAAGAAGAATGTCATCCCGCCGAAAATGCTGAGCGTGATCGGGAATGCAAACGCCACAATCGCATTGAATACCCAGAAAAGCCCTACTGAGATCCCATTCATCAATCCACGAGAGTGAGTCGGGAAAATTTCAGACATCAGTACCCAATACACCGGGCCGATGCACATTTGCATGAAAAAGAGGAAAACCAGTATACCGGACAGCGCCAGATAGCTTTGCAGCAACGAGCTGGGCATGAAGTTCAGAACCGCACCCAGGAAAACTTGAGCCACTACCACCATCACCAGTCCCATCAGCAACATCGGGCGGCGACCCATCCGATTGATAGCCCACATCCCGATAAGGCAGGCAATGACAGAGATGATGCCATTTCCCATGGTTGCGACCAGGGCCGCATTTGTCCCCATACCCGTGGACTTCAAGATGATCGGGGTGTAGTACATGAAAGCGTTGACACCCGTAGCTTGAATCATGAATCCAAGCCCGATGCCCACCAGAAGCAATTTTACTAACCACGGCTCATTGAGCTTGCTGAACATACCGCCGTGCGTTTTTTCATAGGTACATTGCTCTACGATCTCACGAACTTCTTGTTCAGCCTCAGCTTTGGTGTCACGAAGGTTCACCAGAATTTTCCGGGCTTCATCTATACGGCCTTTCGCCACGAGCCAACGCGGTGAGGTTGGAACGAAATTCACCCCGATGTAGAGCAATGCAGCAGGAATCAGAGCAATGGCCAGCATATAACGCCATATCACCGGGTTTTCGAAGAGGTGCGCAAGCGTGGCACTTGAAACGTAAGCCAGACACTGTCCAGAGACGATCATTAATTCGCTTTGGCATACCAGCCGGCCCCGATGTTTGGGCCCAGCAAGTTCAGCAATGAATACCGGAACGATGGACGAAGCGCCCCCAACGGCGAACCCCAGGGCAAAGCGGATCAGAATCATCGCCCAAAGGTTTGGAGCCAAGGCACTGCCAATGGCACCGAGCGCGAAAAGCAGCGCAAGCACCTTGAGCATGACCAGGCGGCCGTAACGATCCGAGAGCTGGCCAACGAAGAAGGCGCCGAAAGCACCACCAAAGATAAGCGAAGACGCGACAGCACCTTCAGTCACAGGAGTTAAAGCTAAGCCACCCTGAGAGGGATCCAGGGTCATGAAGGGTAGTGCCCCCGAGATGACACCTGTGTCATATCCGAAACCGAGAGACCCCATCGTAGCGATTGCTGCCACTCTCCAGAGGATCTTGGATTGAGAGCGGGGCGCGGCTTGATCACCGTGTTGCATGGCATCTACCTTTTTTAGACTTATATGTGTATTCGGTAGTGGGGAGGCTATCCCCACTAAATAGAAAGAAAAACCTGCTTAAGGGAATTGTGTTTTTCGCTGACTGAAAATCTCGAATCTCGCGTGCGCTTTCCAACCCTGCGCTGGTGGACGAGGAGCGATTAACGTGATCGGCGTCTGGGAGACTGTCGCTCGGTATACCACACATTAACCAACCCAAGTAATGGGGCAGGCTGGGTGGCATGAGGCATCGATGAGCGAAGAACCTGGCAAAATCACTGGTAGCTGAGGTTAGCGATGTAGAAGGTTTCGCTAGCCAGTGATAGCCAGCCATACAAGGAAAAAAGATTAGAGTGATAACCGTTTGATTTGTATGGTGTCCCAGGGCAGGTTCGAACTGCCAACCTTCCCCTTAGGAGGGGGATGCTCTATCCAATTGAGCTACTGAGACATTGATGCCGTGCGACGAACGTGCGCGGCGATGGACGGTGAGCATGTTAACCAGCATGCCAGCGTTTGTCATGTCATCCGCTGGCTTTTTAAGTGTAGCCGTCGGCGCCACAGCCCCAAAACAGCCGACACAGCCCCCGCCCCTCTACCACAGGCCTTTGATTGAGACCGTGCATTTTGCAATGGCGCAAAAAGGCTGCCATGCAGATTGCAAGGAAAAGCCTGCATGGAAATATTTTAACTATTTGAATTAAAAGGATTTTTTATAGGAAATCCGGTTGGCATAAGGTCTGCTGCACAGAGCTTGTGAATCACAGCTGTGCGTCATCAACGCGGAGAAGACTCATGAACAGCGCCCTTTGCCTGCTTAACGCCCTTGCCCTCGTTGCACTGGTGTCCTTTCATTACTACTCTTCTGAAAGTTCAGACCCCACAGCGAGCGTTGTCGTTCCCGCCACGTCGATGAGACCGCAACTCGCTGTGATTCATGCAACGCAAGCTCAACGTCCTCAGCAAGCAGCCGAAGTGTTGCCAGCGCCAACGCACTCTTCGGCTCAAACCCAGCGATTCGTTTTTTGAATGGGACCGACGCATGTCCAAAACTGCAAAGATTTTTCTACTGATGAGCCTCGTCAGTTTTCTGGCGGCCATGGCGTTGCCACCCGAATCGGCGGATACGAGTGCGTTGCTCGGTTGCAGCAGCGCATTGTTTTTAGTCCTGTTGGTGCTGGCACTGATGCGAGGCCGCAAGATCAGGTTCGACCCGATGTTGCGCTGAATCAGACCTCGACTCGCACAAACAGCTGCAACAGGCGCTGCACGGCGTCCTCAAGGGACGTCGAGTTGTCCAGCCGTGCAATCACAACCCCACCCCGGGATTGGGAACCGCTATCGAACTGATCATTGCGCGCCAGCCGCCGTTCGATCTCTTCCAGGCTCTCGCGGCCGCGACTGACCAGCCGTTGCCTCAGCACCTCGCTTTGCACATGAACCAATACCGGCAGCAGGTCCGGGTAGCGCCGCAGCGCTTCTTCCAGATAGCCTCGCGAGCCGTTGACTACTACATCCTCGCCATTCGCCAGCCATTCATCGATCTGCGCAGGAATGCCGTAGCACAACCCATTGGCTAGCCAGTGCATGGCAAAAGTACCGGCCTGTCGAAGTTGCTCGAACATCGCCGGGGTAACGCCGATGGCGTCTTCTCCCACTGCCTCGGCCGAACGGGTAATGACCCGCTGGACAACACGCACCTGCCGGCACTGCAGGTCTGACCGCGCGGCATTTATAAGGCTGTCCTTGCCAGAGCCCGAAGGGCCCATCAGGTAAATTAGTCTGCCTACCATCGGTAATGGCACCTCGCTACTTGCGGCGGGCTTGCGAACCACTATGCTCAGTACCTAGGGTAGCTCGCGCGTGTCTGTGCGTATGACAGCACTCCTACGGGCCAGGGCACCTCTCGAATCAGCCGAAGTGACTTTTTTGATCAGCCGCCGAGAGGAAACTTTTCAAACCAGTCCACATTTCCGATAATCAGTACTGGCCAGTAGCCTTTATTCGGCTCAATATTTGTCACAGAATTGACGCCAATGAACCGGCGACATTGAGGCATGATGCAGCCTCTTTCACAATTCAGGTTGAACATTTAGCCACCAGGGTGGTCGTAACCACGTCTTGCGGCCGATTCGAGAACCGCTTCCCCTGAACCAAACCGGTCAATTATATGCGCCCAATGAAACAGGCTATTTACTCCAGCCGTACGGCTGACAAATTCGTCGTGCGCCTACCCGATGGAATGCGTGAGCGCATTGCAGAGGTCGCCCGTAACCATCATCGCAGCATGAACTCCGAGATCATTGCCCGCCTGGAGCAGAGCCTCATCCAGGAAGGCGCACTCGGCGAAGAGTTGAGCATGCGCCTGGACAGCCCGGAGCTGTCACTCCATGAACGTGAGTTGCTGCAACGCTTCCGCCAACTCTCACACCGCCAGCAGAATGCCCTCGTCTCATTGATCGCCCATGACGCGGAAATGGCTGCAGACGCTTCCTGAGCTGTCAGCCAAGTGCAAAAAAGCCAGCTTATCGCTGGCTTTTTTTCGTCACCCTGTAGGAGCGGACCTGGCCGCGATGGGGCGCGCAGCGGCCCCAGATGCCTGTGAAATCTGCGGTGCAGCATTCAGATGCAATAGATTTCAGAATCGCCGGGGCCGCTTCGCAGCCCATCGCGGCCAGGTCCGCTCCTACAAGTTCCGCGCCAAGCCCGACTACAGAAGAAAGACGGTCGCAAGGCCGAGGAAAATAAAGAACCCACCACTGTCGGTGACCGCCGTGATCATCACACTGGAACCCATTGCCGGGTCGCGCCCCAGGCGCACCAGGGTCATGGGGATCAACACCCCCATCAAGGCGGCGAGCAACAGGTTCAGGGTCATGGCTGCGGTCATCACTACACCCAATGACCAGCTGTCATACAACAGGTAGGCAACAACGCCAATCACCCCACCCCATATCAGGCCGTTCACCAGGCCGACACCCAGCTCCTTGCGCATCAGCCTTGACGTATTGCCAGGGCTGACCTGATCGAGCGCCATCGCGCGCACAATCATGGTAATGGTCTGGTTACCGGAGTTGCCGCCGATACCCGCCACGATTGGCATCAGGGCTGCCAGCGCCACCAGCTTTTCGATCGAACCTTCAAAGAGGCCAATGACCCGCGACGCCACAAAGGCGGTGATCAGGTTGACCGCAAGCCATGCCCAACGGTTGCGCAGCGAACGCCAGACCGAGGCGAAGATGTCTTCTTCCTCGCGCAGACCGGCCATGCTCAGCACTTCGCTTTCGCTCTCTTCACGGATCAGGTCGACCATTTCGTCGATGGTCAGACGACCTATCAGGCGGTCGTTCTTGTCGACCACGGGGGCCGAGATCAAGTCGTAACGCTCGAAGGCCTGAGCGGCATCGTAGGCGTCTTCCTCCGGATGAAAACTGACCGGGTCGCTGGCCATGACTTCAGCCACTTGCTTTTCAGGATCGTTGACCAGCAAGCGCTTGATCGGCAGCACGCCCTTGAGGATACCGTCGTAGTCGACCACGAACAGCTTGTCGGTATGCCCCGGCAGCTCCTTGAGGCGGCGCAGGTAACGCAGGACCACCTCGAGGCTGACGTCTTCGCGGATGGTGACCATCTCGAAGTCCATCAGCGCGCCGACCTGGTCTTCGTCGTAGCTCAAGGCCGAGCGCACGCGTTCGCGTTGCTGGGCGTCGAGGGTTTCCATCAACTCGTGGACGACATCGCGCGGCAGCTCTGGCGCAAGGTCGGCCAGTTCGTCGGCGTCCATTTCCTTGGCGGCAGCGAGAATTTCGTGATCGTCCATGTCGGCGATCAGGGTTTCTCGTACGGAGTCGGACACTTCGAGCAGGATGTCACCATCACGCTCGGCCTTGACCAGCTGCCAGACCGTCAGGCGGTCTTCCAGCGGAAGGGCTTCGAGAATATAGGCAACGTCGGCGGAGTGCAGATCATCGAGCTTGCGCTGCAGCTCGACGAGGTTCTGGCGGTGAACCAGGTTTTCGACCAGGTCTTGGTGATGACCTTCCTGACGATGGGTCAGGTCTTCGACAACACGTTGGCGCTGCAACAGCTCAACGACCTGCGCAAGACGATCCTGCAGGCTGTCTTGAGATTTTTTTACTTCGATTTCAGTCATAGGCGAACTCCACTCCCAGCAGCGGAGCACGCCGGGAGGATCAATCAGTCGATTCGTGATTGTTGAAACAAGCTATTGAGTAACTACTGGGTAAGTCCATGGAGGTATTCCACAAGCCCCGGCGGGGCTGACGGGCGCAATGATACACCGCTTGACCGCTTTGGGCGCTTAAAATCTTGGCAAGAACAATCGCTTGCGACACAAAGCTCATCGTTGTCCGAGTGCAGCTGTGCGACGCACGCCGCCAGGCAAAAAACACAGATTTCAAAAAATTACAGGTCGACCTTTCCCGTAAAGCCTACAGCCGAAGGCAGTTAGCTCTATGACAGTTTTTTCATGGCGATGACACGGGAGGCGGGAAATATAAATCGCAGAAAGCAAAAAGCCCGCCTATTAGGCGGGCTTCTTACTATATGGTGCACTCGACAGGATTCGAACCTGTGACCGCTCGGTTCGTAGCCGAGTACTCTATCCAGCTGAGCTACGAGTGCAAGGTGGTACTTGATAAACCAGCTTACCTCTGGTTGAAGCAGAGATTATATTCCAGAAGAAAACAATCTCTTGAATGGTGCACTCGACAGGATTCGAACCTGTGACCGCTCGGTTCGTAGCCGAGTACTCTATCCAGCTGAGCTACGAGTGCAAGGTGGTATTTGATAAACCAGCTTACCCTGGTTGAAGCGGAGGTTATTTTCCAGTAGAAAACAACCTCTTATATGGTGCACTCGACAGGATTCGAACCTGTGACCGCTCGGTTCGTAGCCGAGTACTCTATCCAGCTGAGCTACGAGTGCATTTGTTGCCGCGCATTATAGTTCGTTGTTTTTGTTTTACAACCACTTTTTCGTTTAGTTTCAACAACTTAGCGAACCAGCGATTCAAACAACGCCCTACATGAATAATGGCGGAGAAGGGGGGATTCGAACCCCCGATACCCTTGTGAGGTATACTCCCTTAGCAGGGGAGCGCCTTCGGCCACTCGGCCACCTCTCCGCAACACGGGGCGTATAATAACCAGCCTTTTCCCCGTTTGCAAACTAAAATTTGAAAATAATTCGAGAAAAATTAGTTACTTGGCTCCTGGTCCTTCTCTTTCTTGATGCGCAGGTAGATTTCCTCACGGTGCACGGCCACTTCTTTGGGGGCGTTCACACCAATTCGCACTTGATTGCCTTTGACGCCGAGCACGGTCACGGTGATTTCTCCATCACCAATGATCAGGCTTTCTGCGCACCGACGAGTCAGTATCAGCATTACCTATCTCCTTCCGGAATGAGTTCAGGGATAAACAGTCTGCAAAAAAAGGGCTTAGACCTACAGCCGCGATGGCAATAGGCCTACGCCTAAGTATTGACCAGGGTACGCAAAAGCACACACTGCCCAAAAAAACGAAGGGCGCGGTCAGACCGCGCCCTTGGGATCAACGCATTACTCGCCCTGAGGGGCAGCTGCGTCCAGCTCGAAAGCGGTGTGCAGTGCACGCACTGCCAGTTCCAGGTACTTCTCTTCGATCACGACCGATACCTTGATCTCGGAGGTGGAGATCATCTGGATATTGATGCTCTCCTTGGCCAGGGCTTCAAACATGCGGCTGGCAACGCCTGCGTGGGAACGCATGCCAACACCGACGATGGAGACCTTGGCGATCTTGGTGTCGCCGATCACTTCACGGGCACCGATCTCTTTGGCGGTGTTCTTCAGGACCTGTTCGGCCTTGACGTAGTCGTTGCGGTGCACGGTGAAGGTGAAGTCGGTGGTGTTATCGTGCGAAACGTTCTGCACGATCATGTCGACTTCAATGTTCGCGCCACTGATAGGCCCGAGAATCTTGAAGGCAACGCCAGGGGTGTCTGGCACGCCACGGATGGTCAGCTTGGCTTCATCGCGATTGAAAGCGATGCCGGAAATGATCGGCTGTTCCATGGTTTCCTCTTCATCAATAGTAATGAGGGTGCCCGGACCCTCCTTGAAGCTGTGCAGTACGCGCAGCGGGACGTTGTATTTACCGGCGAATTCGACTGCGCGGATCTGCAGCACCTTGGAACCGAGGCTGGCCATTTCCAGCATCTCCTCGAAGGTGATCTTGTCCAGGCGCTGCGCCTGGGACACCACGCGCGGGTCAGTGGTGTAGACACCATCGACGTCGGTGTAGATCTGGCACTCATCGGCCTTGAGCGCTGCGGCCAAGGCTACACCCGTGGTGTCGGAACCGCCGCGACCCAGCGTGGTGATGTTGCCCTGCTCGTCGACCCCCTGGAAACCGGCCACGACCACCACACGACCGGCCTTCAGATCACCACGGATCTTCTGATCGTCGATCTGCAGGATGCGCGCCTTGTTGTGCGCGCTGTCGGTGAGGATACGGACCTGGTTGCCGGTGTACGACACCGCGGGCACGCCACGCTTGATCAGCGCCATGGCCAGCAGGGCAATTGTCACCTGCTCGCCGGTGGACACGATCACATCGAGTTCGCGAGGCTCCGGCTGACCGGTGATCTGCTTGGCCAGATCAATCAGGCGGTTGGTTTCGCCACTCATGGCAGACAGCACAACCACCAGGTCGTCGCCGGCTTCGCGGAATTTTTTTACCTTGTCGGCTACCTGCTCGATTCGCTCGACAGTGCCGACTGAGGTACCTCCAAATTTCTGTACGATCAAAGCCATTTCAATGCCGCCTCAGCCCGGGAAGGGCGCCCATTAAACAATCAAACGCTACCGCGCCAAAGCCTGTTACTAGACCACAGGCCAAGGCGCGGGTGAATCAGTTACCTTGTTCGACGAACGGTACGGCCAGCGCCAGCGCAGCATCCAGTGCCGAGGCGTCGACGCCCCCACCCTGAGCCATGTCCGGACGACCGCCGCCTTTACCGCCGACAGCCGCAGCTGCCTGCTTCATCAGATCGCCAGCCTTGAACCTGGCGCTCAGATCCTTGGTCACACCGGCTACCAGCACAACCTTCTCTTCATGTACGCCGCCCAGCAGGATAACGCCCTGCCCCAGCTTGTTTTTCAGTTGGTCGACGAGTGCCAGCAAGCCTTTGCCATCGACACCGTCAAGGCGGGCGGCAAGCACTTTCACACCGTTGATGTCGACCGCCTGGGACGACAGGTCATCGCCGGCCGCGCTGGCGGCCTTGGCCTGCAGCTGCTCCAGCTGTTTCTCCAGCTGGCGGTTGCGCTCAAGCACGGCCGAGAGCTTGTCGATCAGGTTGTCGCGGCTGCCCTTGACCAACTGCGCGGCTTCCTTGAGCTGCTCTTCAGCTGCGTTCAGGTAATCCAGTGCTGCCGCACCGGTGACCGCTTCGATTCGGCGCACGCCGGAGGCAACGCCGCCTTCGCTGACAATCTTGAGCAGGCCGATGTCGCCGGTGCGCCTGGCGTGAATACCGCCGCACAGCTCAACCGAGAAGTCGCCGCCCATGCTCAGCACGCGCACGCTGTCGCCGTACTTCTCGCCGAACAGCGCCGTGGCGCCTTTCTGCTTGGCGGTTTCGATATCGGTTTCTTCCGTCTCGACCTCGGAGTTCTGACGAACCTGGGCGTTGACGATGTCTTCCAGTTGGCGCAGTTGCTCCGGCTTGATCGCTTCGAAGTGGCTGAAGTCGAAACGCAGGCGTTGGCTGTCAACCAGCGAGCCTTTCTGCTGAACGTGATCGCCCAGCACCTGGCGCAGGGCGGCGTGCAGCAAATGCGTCGCGGAGTGGTTCAAGGAGGTGGCTTGCTGGACGTCGGCATCGACTCGAGCCTCGACCTGGGCACCCACGGTCAGGCTGCCGCTGGCCACCACGCCGTGGTGCAGGAACGCACCGCCCGTCTTGGTGGTGTCACGCACGTCGAAACGTACAGCGCCGACCTGCAGGTAACCGCTGTCGCCAATCTGGCCACCGGATTCAGCGTAGAACGGCGTCTGGTCAAGAATCACCATGCCCTCCTCGCCTTCGCCCAACTGCTCGACGGCCTGGCCGTCCTTATAAAGGGCAATGACCTTGGCGCTGCCGTGGGTAGCTTCATAACCGGTGAAGCGGGTCGGCTCGTCAACCTTGACCAGGCTGTTGTAGTCCAGGCCGAAAGCGCTGGCGGAGCGGGCGCGCTCGCGCTGGGCTTCCATCTCGCGCTCGAAGCCGGCTTCATCCAGGGTCAGGCTGCGCTCACGAGCGATATCACCGGTGAGGTCCATCGGGAAGCCATAGGTGTCATAGAGTTTGAACACCACGTCACCCGGCACCACGCTGCCTTGCAGCGAAGCCAGGTCCTGCTCGAGGATTTTCAGGCCCTGCTCCAGGGTCTTGGCGAATTGCTCTTCTTCGGCCTTGAGGACGCGTTCGATATGCGCCTGCTGGGTTTTCAGCTCAGGGAAGGCTTCGCCCATCTCGGCCGCCAGCGCGGCGACGATCTGGTAGAAGAAGCTGCCCTTGGCGCCCAGCTTGTTGCCGTGACGGCAGGCGCGACGAATGATGCGACGCAGCACATAGCCACGACCTTCGTTGGACGGCAGCACGCCGTCGGCGATCAGGAAGCCGCAGGAACGGATGTGGTCGGCAACCACTTTGAGCGATGGCTGGGCATCGTTGGTGCAACCGATGGCCTTGGCCGACGACTCGAGCAGGCATTGGAACAAGTCGATTTCATAGTTCGAATGCACGTGCTGCAGCACCGCGCTGATCCGCTCCAGGCCCATGCCGGTGTCTACCGACGGCGCAGGCAGCGGGTGCAGCACGCCATCGGCGGTGCGGTTGAACTGCATGAATACGTTGTTCCAGATCTCGATGTAGCGGTCGCCGTCTTCTTCTGGCGAGCCGGGCGGGCCACCCCAGATGTCGGCGCCGTGGTCGTAGAAGATCTCGGTGCAGGGGCCGCACGGGCCGGTGTCGCCCATGGTCCAGAAGTTGTCGGAGGCGTACGGGGCGCCTTTGTTGTCGCCGATCCGAACCATGCGCTCGGCCGGCACGCCGACTTCCTTGGTCCAGATGTCGTAGGCTTCGTCATCGGTGGCGTAGACCGTGACCCAGAGCTTTTCCTTGGGCAGGTTCAGCCACTGGTCGGAGGTCAGGAAGGTCCAGGCGAAGATGATCGCATCACGCTTGAAATAGTCGCCGAAGCTGAAGTTGCCCAGCATTTCGAAGAAGGTGTGATGGCGCGCCGTGTAGCCGACGTTTTCCAGGTCGTTGTGCTTGCCACCGGCACGCACGCATTTCTGGCTGCTGACGGCGCGGGTGTAGGCGCGCTTTTCCTGGCCGAGGAAGCAGTCCTTGAACTGGTTCATACCGGCGTTGGTGAACAGCAGGGTCGGGTCGTTGCCCGGAATCAAAGAGCTGGAGGCGACACGGGTGTGGCCTTGCTCTTCGAAGAAGCGAAGGAAGGCTTCACGGATTTCTGCGCTTTTCATAGGTTCTTCCACGGAGACTGCGGCCTGAGGCATGTGCATGACGTCAATCGACGTTGCGACGGCAAAGGGCCGCATTATATCGGGCCTGCGGCCTGGGTACAGTGTGTTTATACGATCGTGAAGGGATTGTCCGATGAAATTGCCATGATCGGGTCATTTCGATAGCAAGCCACCTATGCACCGGTGCAAAAGGTATGTTACAAACTGTTCGCCACCTGCAAGGGTGGCGACGTTCTCAGGGCGGGGTGCGATTCCCCACCGGCGGTAATTGCGCGCCAATGCGCATAGCCCGCGAGCGCTCCAGCGGCCTGCCGCAGGAGGTCAGCAGACCCGGTGTGATTCCGGGGCCGACGGTTAAAGTCCGGATGAAGAGAGAGCGGGATAACGCCCAAGGGCCGAGCCCTGGACCGCGCCAAGGTTGGCGCAGACCAGGCCGTACCCTTGAATCCCATTCGATCCGAATGCCCTGTTTTTAACCAAACAGGAGTCAATTCAAGATGCAACCCACCGCAATCGATAGCAAACACCAGCCTCATGGCCGCATCGCCTTTGTTCAAGCGTGCTGGCACAAGGATATTGTTGACCAAAGCCGCCAGGGTTTTGTCGATGAAATGATCAAGCTGGGCTATCAGCAAAGCGATATCGATTTCTTTGAAGTCGGCGGCGCCTTCGAAATCCCCCTGCACGCCAAACTGCTCGCCCAAAGCGGCCGTTATGCCGGCATCGTTGCCGCTGGCCTTGTAGTAGACGGCGGGATCTACCGCCACGAGTTCGTCGCTCAATCGGTGATCAGCGGCCTGATGCAGGTTCAGCTGGAAACCCAGGTGCCGGTATTCTCGGTGGTCCTGACCCCGCATCACTTCCATGCAGGCGAAGAGCACCAGAAGTTCTTCTTTGATCACTTCGTGCACAAGGGCCAGGAAGCAGCGCGCACTTGCGCGGATACACTGAAGAAGGTGCACGCCTTGCGCCACCTGGACACCGCCCGCAAGCTCGCCAGCTGATCCCCTGTAGGAGCAAGGCTTGCCTGCGATGAGGTGCCGCGGATTTTCAGGGTTTACGCGTCATCGTTCATCGCGGGCAAGCCCTGCTCCCACTACGCCAGCTGCTCCGGCGTCGTCGGCACGATCAAAATCCCCGCCCGCAAGCCGTTCTTGACCTTCGGGTTCGGGAAGATGATCCGAGCACCCTCCTCCTCCACAATCCAGCGGGTTTCGGCCAGATCTTCGGCCAGCAGATAACCCTTGGACAATTCAGAGAAGTTTTCGATATCCGCCGGCAAGTGCAGGTGGAACGATTCGCTGTGCTTGATGATTTCCCGCGCAACGCTGAACAGCTGAAGACCATCGAGATTATTGATGTCGTCTTCGGGCTCATTGCCTTCGATGATTTGCTTGAGCCGGGCTTCCAGACGATTCAACTTGATGTCCTGGTTCTGCCCGAACGGTCGAGCCTTGCCCAGCTCCAGAGTAAACGCCTCGGCATCAAGGGTTTCGTAGGTAAAGGCGGTGAAGGTAATCGACGCCTTGCTCTGCAACAGCACCGCTTCCATCCCCGCCGCACGCAGGCGAGCCAGTTCGGCGCGCGAATGCTGGCGGCCTTCTTTATAGGGGTAGAGGGCGAACTGCTCGATTTTCGAGCCGCGGATAGCGGTGTGCAGATCGTAGTGCAGGCGCTTGCGCGCAGGCTTGCTGAAGAAACTGGTGGCCAGCCGCTCAAGCTCATTGGCACGCAGGGCTTCCGAACCGCTGGTCAGCTCATGCCGACCATTGAACAGCCGATTGACGTCCTGCTCGATGTAACGCTCACCGCGACGGATCGCATCGGGGTTGCCGAACAGAAACAGAATGCGTGCACGCGGGATGATCTCGCCGCGCGCAATGCCATGCAAAAGCTCATCCAGCAGCTCTATCGGGGCCGTTTCGTTGCCATGGATCCCCGCTGACAGCAGCAGGTCCAGGCCATTGTCAGTGGCCTCCGGCGGGCGCACTTCCAGGGCGCCCTTATCAAGCCAGCGCAAACGCACGCCCTTGACCGTCATCTGCGTCTTCTCTGCCGGTTCTTTGTCGGCGAGGGTGAGTTCGAGCAGTTTGCCGAGGGCGAGCATGGGCGTGCTTCCTTAATGCTTAATGATGATGACCGCAGTCGGGACCATGGACGTGTTCGTCGTCGTCACCCGGGTCGGCCGGCTCCATCTCGAGTTGTAGACTTACCAGATTAGTCGCCAATGGTCGCAGCAGCAGGTTGGCATACTCGGCGTCGTCTTCTTCGACGTCGACGCCAATCAGCAACTGGCCACGGCCGTCTTGCTGGATCCACACTTCCTTGCCTTGCCAGACCACGGCAAAGCGCGTGCAGGAGGTTTCCAGCTGAGTGCCATCGGTGTCTTCAAGGATCAGCTGCAGGGCGTCGGACATGGTCGAATTCTCTATCAAGGTTGAAGTTGGAACGGATAAACCGACCCCAGTTTAAGGATTTGGGTCAGTTCATCCAATGCCGCACGGCACTCGACCAGCAACTGTGGATCCGCCAGGTCGCTTTCGCCCAGGCGATCGCGATAGTGCTTGTCCACCCACTGGGTCAGGGTGTCGTACAACGGCGCCGTCATGATAACCCCTGGATTCACCGCCGCCAGCTCCGTTTCGTTCAGCGCCACGCGCAAGCGCAGACACGCCGGGCCACCACCGTTCTGCATGCTCTGCTTGAGGTCGAACACCTTGACCTCGGCAATCGGGCCGCCCTGGGCGGTCAGGCCTTGCAGGTAGCTCCAGACCCGCTGGTTGGCCCGGCATTCTTCCGGCACCACCAGCAGCATGGAACCGTCCGCACGCGACAGCAGCTGGCTGTTGAACAGGTACGAACGCACGGCGTCTTCGACCCCGACCTCGGCACGCGGCACGCAGATCGACTGGAAGTTGCCGCCACGCCGGGCCAACTTCGCCTGCAGCTGCGCCAGCATCGCGTCGGTGTCGAGAAAGGCGTCCTCGTGATAGAACAGCAACTCGCCGTTGCCGACTGCGATCACATCGTTGTGGAAAACGCCCTGATCGATTACCGCCGGGTTCTGCTGAGCATAGACCACGCCCTCCTCGCTCAGCCCGTGCAGGCGGGCAACCGCCTGGGAAGCCTCCAGGGTCTGGCGCGCCGGGTACTTTTGCGGCGCCGGGTAGCGGTTGTCAAAGGCACTGCGACCGTACACAAAGAACTCCACACCCGCCTCGCCATACTCACGGCAAAAGCGCGTGTGGTTGGCGGCGCCTTCATCCCCGAATTGCGCCACGGCCGGCAGCGCGGCGTGGTGAGCGAAGTGCTTGTCGTCGGCGAACATGGCGCCCAGCACGCGGCTGGTGGTCGGGTGCTCGATGCTGCGGTGGTACTTGCAGTTCAGGTTGGCGGCGGTGAAGTGCACGCGGCCATCGGCGGTGTCGGCGCTGGGGCTGATGGTAGCGGCGTTGGCCACCCACATGCTGGACGCCGAGCAGCTGGCAACCAGCAAAGGCATCGCCTGTCTGGCGGCCTGCTCGATGACTTGCGCATCGCTGCCGGCGAAGCCGAGCCGACGCAAGGCCGCCACATCCGGGCGCTCCTGCGGTGCCAGCACGCCCTGGACAAAGCCCATTTCCATCAGCGCTTTCATTTTCGCCAGGCCCTGGCGCGCCGCTTCACGCGGGTTCGAAGTCTGCTGGCTATTGCTCTGGGAGGCGACGTTGCCATACGACAAACCGCCGTAGTTGTGCGTCGGGCCTACCAGCCCATCAAAATTCACTTCATACGATTTCATCGGCACGGCTCCGTGGACCTGTTGTTATAAGAAGGCTCAAAGCCTTACGCCCGGGGTCAGGGTGGCTGGCAGGCTGACACTGGCCGCTTCCAGCGAAGCGACCGGGTAGGCGCAGTAATCGGCAGCGTAATAGGCGCTGGCGCGATGGTTGCCGCTGGCACCGACACCGCCGAACGGTGCACTGCTGGCCGCACCGGTCAGTTGCTTGTTCCAGTTGACGATACCGGCCCGACTTTCCAGCCAGAACTGCTCGTAACGCGCCTGCGAATCTGACAATAAACCCGCGGCCAGGCCGTACTGGGTGTTGTTGGCCTCGGCGATCGCGCCGTCGAAATCGGCGTAGCGAATCACCTGCAGCAGGGGCCCGAACAGCTCTTCGTCCGGGCGACCATCCACGGTCGTCACATCAACAATGCCCGGGGTCAACAGCGCGGCGTTGGCCTGCGGCTGGGTCATTTCCAGCAGTGCCGTGGCGCCACCACGAATCAACTGGGCCTGGGCATCCATCAAGGCCTTGGCAGCCGCAAGGGACACCACCGACCCCATGAACGGCGCAGGCTGCTGATCGAACGCGCCAACGCTGAGGGTCTTGCTGACCTCCACCAGGCGCGCCAGCAGGCGGTCCCCCCAGGCACCTTGCGGCACCAGCAGGCGCCGGGCACAGGTGCAGCGCTGGCCAGCGGAGATGAATGCCGATTGAATGATGGTGTAGACGGCGGCATCGAGGTCAGCGACCTCATCGACCACCAAGGGGTTGTTGCCACCCATTTCCAGCGCCAGGATCTTGTCCGGGCGGCCGGAGAACTGCTTGTGCAGCAGGTTGCCGGTGCGGCTGGAGCCGGTGAAGAACAGGCCATCGATACCGCTGTGCGCGGCCAGGGCAATACCGGTTTCACGGGCGCCTTGCACCAGGTTCAGAACGCCGGCAGGCAAGCCCGCCTCAATCCAGCATTTGACCGTCAGCTCGGCGACCTTGGGGGTCAGCTCACTGGGCTTGAACACCACGGCGTTACCGGCCAGCAGTGCCGGAACGATATGCCCGTTCGGCAGGTGGCCCGGGAAGTTGTACGGCCCGAACACCGCCACCACACCGTGGGGCTTGTGCCGCAGCACGGCAGTGGCATCGGCCAGCGGACCGCTTTTCTCGCCGGTGCGCTCGCGGTAGCTCTGCACCGAGATGGCGACCTTGTTGACCATGCTGGTGACTTCGGTGCTGGCTTCCCACAGGGGCTTGCCGGTTTCTTCACCGATGCAACGGGCCAATGCGTCGGCCTGGGCCTTGAGGGTGGCGGCAAAGGCTTCAAGGACGGTAATGCGCTCTTCCAGCGGGCGACGGGCCCAGGCCGGGAAGGCTGCGCGAGCTGCGCTGACGGCGGCGTCGACTTGTTCCGCCGTGGCGCCCTGCCCGCTCCAGATAACGGCCTGGGTCACCGGGTTCAGCGATTGCAGCGGCTCGCCCTGGCCTGCTTGCCAGTTGCCGGCGATATACAACGTGGTCATTACTTGCTCTCCCGAGAGGCAGACAAGGGAACCGCGCGAACCTGATCTCCGGCGCTCAGGCGCAGGCGCTTGGCGGTCTGCGGGTCGACCACCAGGGTGCCGGCTGCCAACCGCGCAGGCGCTGCGGTGATGCGGCACTCCTCGCGCTTGCGGTTGTGAATGATGAACGGTGTGGCGTCATCGCCCGGCGTGCCCACGGCCAGCACCAGCGCCTGGCTATCGTGCACGGCGCGAATCTTGGCCGTCTCGCACTCCACGGCCGGGCCCGCGTCGAAGATGTCGACATAGCCCTGATAGCTGAAGCCTTCGCTCTTGAGCATGCTCAAGGCAGGTTCTGTGGCGGTGTGCACGCGACCAATGACGCTGCGCGCCGCCTCGGACAGGAAGCAGGTGTAGAGCGGGAACTTGGGCATCAGCTCGGCGATAAACGCCTTGTTGCCCACACCGGTCAGGTAATCGGCCTGGCTGAATTCCATCTTGAAGAAATGCCGCCCCAGGCTTTCCCAGAACGGCGAGCGGCCGGCTTCATCGGACATGCCGCGCATCTCGGCGATGATCTTGTTGCCGAACAGCTGCGAGAACTCGGCGATAAACAGCAAACGCGCCTTGGCCAGCAAACGGCCGTTGAGGCCAGTGCGGTAGTCGGCGCGCAGGAACAGCGAGCACAGCTCGGAGTTGCCGGTCAGGTCATTGGCCAGGAACAGGGTCGGGATTTCCCGATAGATGTTCAGTTCTTGCGAGGCGCTGACAGTCAGGCCAACGCGATAGTTGTACCAAGGCTCGCGCAAGCCGACGGCACCGGCGATGGCGGAAATGCCGACCACTTCGCCCGCGTCGTTTTCAAGGACGAACAGGTAGTCTGCGTCGCCGCGTTCGGCTTCGCCTCGGAAGGTCTTCTCGGCCCAGCCCACCCGATGCGCCAGGCGCTTTTCGTTGGCCGGCAAGGTGGTCAGGCCGGCGCCAGTGCTGCGCGCCAACTCGATCAGCGCGGGTAAATCGCTGCTGCGTACGGGACGAACGATCATGCTATCTCCTAAGGCAAGCGTCGCTGGACACCTGCGCAACTCAACCGGTAATTGCCGCCAATCAAACCGCGACCAGGCGCACGCTGGCGCCCTCGCCGACACCCAGTGCCTCGGCCGCTTCCAGACTCAGGTTGACCGGCTTGCCCGGTACCCAGTCCAGCTCCAGCAGCACGGCGCGGTAGTCTTGCAACTGGCCATTGGCGACCAGGTACTGGCGCCCGCCCTTGATCGGGTTGTCGTCGAGCTTCACCGGCACGACCCGGCTCTGGGCGATCGAGCGGATCCCCGACACCCGCGCATGCAGCGTCGGGCCACCGTCGAAGATGTCGATGTAATGGTCAGTCTCGAAACCTTCGCGCATGAGGATGTCGAAGGTGATCTGCGCACGCGGGTGCACCTGGCCCATTGCCTCTTGGGCGGCATCCGGCAGCAGCGGCACGTAGATCGGATAATGCGGCATCAGCTCGGCCAGGAAGGTCCGGCTCTTGAGGCCGCATAGACGCTCGGCCTCGGCATAGTTGAGGTCGAAGAAGTTGCGCCCGATGGCATCCCAGAAGGGTGAATCGCCGTTTTCGTCGCTGTAGCCGACGATCTCGGTCACCACCGAATCGGCAAAACGCTCCGGGTGGTTGGCCATGAACATCAGGCGGCCACGGGAGTTGAGCTCGGCCCAGGCGCTATTCACCAGTTCCGGCAACACATAGAAGCTGGTCAGCAGGCTGTTGCCGGTCAGGTCATGGCACTGGGACAGCACATGAATCTTGTTGTGGATCTTCAGCTCGCGGGACGCATGCACGAAGGTCTCGTTGCGAAAGCTGTAGAACGGCTCGGAGTAACCGGCCGACGCCACGATGGCCGAGCAACCGACCAACTTCGCGGTCTGGCTGTCTTCGAGCACGAAAAAGTAGCTTTCCTCGCCATTGAAACTGACTTCGGCGGCAAAGGACGCCTCGGAAGCCGCAATCTTGTCACTCAGACGACCAGCATCATCCGGCAGGGACGTTACACCGATGGGGCTGTCTGCGGCCAACCGCTGTACTTCACCCAGATCGGCCATTTGCGCGGGGCGCATCACCAGCATGGTGTCACTCCTTTTCGGATTATCAGGTCGGCATCCGCCGACACGGAGGAAAGGGGTGACGGGCGCGAAAAAACGCGCTCGTCACAGGAACAGGGTTCGGCGGCCGGGGAGCCGGCCGCCGACGGGTCAGGCTTGGGCCAGCTTGGCGACAGCGCGCTCGAAGCGGTCAAGGCCAGCGTCGATATCGGCATCCTCGATCACCAGGCTTGGCGCGAAGCGCACCACGTCGGGACCGGCTTGCAGAATCATCAGGCCTTCTTGCTCGGCGGCGTTGAAGATGTCCTTGGCCTTGCCTTTCCAGTTGTCGTTGAGCACGCAACCGATCAGCAGGCCCAGGCCACGCACTTCGGAATACAGGCCATATTGCTGGCCGATTTGTTCCAGGCGGGCCTTGAAGCGATCGTGCTTGGCCTTGACGCCGGCCAGCACCTTGGGGGTGTTGATCACGTCGATGACCGCCTCGCCCACCGCGCACGCCAGCGGGTTACCGCCGTAGGTGGTGCCGTGGGTGCCGACGACCAGGTGCTTGGCCAGGGCTTCGGTGGTCAGCATGGCGCCGATCGGGAAGCCGCCGCCCAGGCTCTTGGCGCTGGAGAGGATGTCCGGGACAACGCCGTAGTGCATGTAGGCGAACAGCTCGCCGCTGCGGCCCATGCCGGTTTGCACTTCGTCGAAAACCAGCAGGGCATTGTGGGCGTCGCACAGCTCGCGGGCACCTTGCAGGTAAGCCAGCTCGGCCGGCAGCACGCCGCCTTCGCCCTGGATCGGCTCGATGACCACGGCACAGGTCTTGTCCGAGATCGCCGCTTTCAGCGCTTCCAGATCGTTATAAGGGACATGGGTAATGCCGCTGATTTTCGGACCGAAACCATCGGAGTACTTCGACTGGCCACCGACGTTGACGGTGAACAGGGTACGACCGTGGAAGCTGTTCAATGTCGCGATGATTTCATACTTCTCGGGGCCGAAACGGTCGTGGGCGACCCGACGGGCCAGCTTGAAGCTGGCCTCGTTGGCTTCGGCGCCGGAGTTGCAGAAAAACACGCGCTCGGCAAAGGTGGCGTCGACCAGTTTCTTGGCCAGGCGCAGGGCCGGCTCGTTGGTGAACACGTTGGAGACATGCCAGAGCTTGTTGGCTTGCTCGGTCAGCGCACCGACCAGCGCCGGGTGGGCATGACCGAGCACGTTAACGGCAATGCCGCCGGCAAAATCGATCAGCTCTCGACCCGTCTGATCCCAGACTCGGGAACCTGCGCCGCGCACAGGAATAAAGCCTGCAGGCGCATAGTTGGGGACCATTACCTGGTCGAAATCGGCACGTTGGACCTGATCTTGCTCAACGGACATCGGAGTCTCCTGAAGAGGAACGCTCGCCTGGAACTGGCGAGCGATGGGGGGATTGTAAGGACAGATTCGCGCCCGGCCTTGCCGCCAAGCGACAACTTCTTATAGCGCCAAACCCTGTTTTTCCAAGGCTTTCGGCAATGCGACAAATAGGGTCGCAAAGGCGCAGTTTAAACGGTGGCGGGTGTTTAGGGGACTGGGAGATTACCGGCGGTTCGAACACCGCACAGAACCCTGCTGGTAACCGTCAAACCCTTGTGGGAGCGGATTTACCGGATCGCCGGACCGCCGCGAATAGCTGCACCGCAGCTCGCCTGACAGACCGAGGTGAAATTATTCGCGGCGGTCCGGCGGTTCGGTAAATCCGCTCCCACAGGGTGGGTTCAGCCGCGCTCGGCAGGAACGGACGAAAGCTCGAAAGGATTGCTGCTGCGGCGCTGATTGCGGTCTTCGCGCGGGGTGGCGCCGAAGAAGTTGCGGTAGGCGCTGGAGAAATGCGGGCCAGAAGAGAAGCCGCATGACAGGCCGATCTGAATGATCGACTTGCTGGTTTGCATCAGCATCTGCCGGGCCTTGTTCAGGCGCAGTTCCAGGTAATACTGGCTCGGCACGCGATTGAGGTACTGCTTGAAAATTCGCTCCAGCTGACGGCGAGACACGCAGACATGCTGGGCGATTTCATCAGTGGTCAGCGGCTCTTCAATATTGGCCTCCATCAACAACACGGCCTGGGTCAGCTTCGGATGGCTGGAACCCAGGCGGTTTTGCAGTGGAATACGCTGACGCTCGCCCCCCTCACGGATGCGCTCGACCACCAGCTCTTCCGACACCGCCCCGGCCAATTCGGCACCATGGTCACGAGCCAGCACTGCCAGCAGCAGGTCCATCACCGCCATGCCGCCACAGGCGGTCAGGCGATCACGATCCCAGTCGAACAGATGGCTGGTGGCGATGACTTTCGGAAAACGCTCGGTAAAGTCATCTTGCCAGCGCCAGTGCACCGCGGCACGGTATCCATCGAGCAGACCCAGTTGCGCCAGCGGATAGACACCGGCCGACAGGCCGCCAATCACGCAGCCGGCACGCACCAGGTGCTTGAGCGCACTGCCCAGCGCCGGGTTGACCACCAACGGCGGCTCGTCGGCCAGCAGAAACAGCTTCTGGCACCCTTCCAGACGGCCGTTCCACGGCTCGCCCGGCAAACGCCAGGCACCTTCCAGCGGCGGCTCAGCCTGCAGGAACTGAAGGTCATAGACAACTTCGGGATGGACCTTTTGGGCAACACGCAACGCCTCTTCCGCCAGCGCCAGGGTCAGGGCTTTGGTGCTGGGCCAGATGAGAAATCCGATTCGTTGGGCTGTCATGACGTGCGGTCCGAAACCTTTAAAAAGGCCGCAGCAGACAGCTGCGGCAAGTAAGCCTGGTCAGGCTGCTGCCAGCGGCACAGCATGACCTGTTTTGGTGCATCAAGGGTGATACTTTACTTCAAACTGCCCGAGAGGAACTGCTGCAACCGCTCTGACTGTGGGTTGACCAGCACTTCACGCGGGTTGCCGGCCTCTTCCACTAGACCCTTGTGAAGGAACACCAGCTGGTTCGAGACTTCACGGGCAAAGCCCATTTCGTGGGTGACCACGACCATGGTCCGGCCTTCCTGGGCCAGCGACTGCATGACCTTGAGCACATCACCCACCAGCTCCGGGTCGAGGGCCGAGGTAGGCTCATCGAAGAGCATCACTTCCGGCTCCATCGCCAGCGCCCGAGCAATGGCCACGCGCTGCTGCTCACCACCGGACATGTGCCCGGGATACGCGTCCTTGCGGTGCGAGACGCCGACCTTGGCCAGGTAATGCTCGGCCTTCTCCAGCGCCTCTTTTTTCGACATGCCGAGCACATGCACCGGCGCTTCGATAATGTTTTCCAGCGCCGTCATGTGCGACCACAGGTTGAAGTGCTGAAACACCATCGACAGGCGCGAACGCATGCGCTGCAACTGCTTGGGATCGGCCGCCTTCAAGGCACCGTCCTTGTTCGCCACCAGTTTCAACTCTTCGTTGTTGAGCAGAATCCTGCCAGCGTGCGGCTGCTCGAGCAGGTTGATGCAACGCAGGAAAGTACTTTTGCCCGAGCCGCTGGAGCCGATGATGCTGATCACGTCGCCGGCCTTGGCGGCCAGCGACACACCCTTGAGCACTTCGTGACTGCCGTAGCGTTTATGCAGGTCTTGGACTTCTAGTTTGTACATGCTATCGGTTCTCGCAAAAAGCAGTCAGTCATTGAGCAAGCGCCCGCGGCGCAGCGGTTCACGCCCCGCCACTTTCGCCAGCCAGAAGCCGGGTTGGGCGTAGCGTAGTCGTTCAAGGGCAAACAGCACCCCTGAGGTGCCGGCACAGATTGTGCTGACTTGATCAGACAAGGGGTCGATCACTTCAAACAGCGCCTCACCCTTCTCGACCCAGGCCCCGGCGGGGCGCAGAAAGGTCACCACACCCGGGTGCGGCGCAAACAGCAATTCGGTGCCTTCAAAGGGCATGCCCTCGCACGGCTCGTGCCGGGCTGGCGGCCATTGGCCGGCGATCAGGCCCTGCTCTGCAAGGAAGGCCAGGATAGCCTCGGCGTGGGCCTCGGCTTCAGGCTTGCCGGTATCGGCCTGCCCGCCCAGTTCCAGCGTGGTCGCCAGGCAGGCCAGCGGAATCGACGCATCAGGAAACTGCTGTGCCAGGCGCAGCCACGGCAGCGAACAGGCTTCATCGAATGAACTGCCACCTGAATCTTCGGCCAGCAAACCCACTCGCATGCCCAGATGCGCCGCCAGCGAACGCCAGTGGGGCCAGTGTTGCGGCAGCGCATACATGTGCAGCGCCGCGTCGCAATCACAGTGCAGGTCGAGCACCACGTCCGCATCACAGGCGTGGCTGAGCAGTGCACGCTGCAAGCCTTGCAGCTGGCTGGCCGGCGCCGGCAACTGCGCCAGCACCTCGGCCATCGCCTCGCGAATCGCCAGAATATTGCCGTGCGGATCATCACCCAGCCGGCCTTGCAGGCGCTCGGCGACCGGCGCGCTCAGCTCGACAAAGTCACGGTTGAAGTTCTTGCCGCTGGCAAACTCGAAACGTCCCTGATGGGCGCCTTGCAGCAACTGCCCGAGGCCCAGCGGGTTGGCCACCGGCACCAGCTCGATGACGCCCTTGAGCGCACCCTCGGCTTCCAGCGCCAGCAAGCGTTTTTTCAGCTCCCAGGCGGTGCGCATGCCTGGCAATTCGTCGGCGTGCAAGCTGGCCTGGATATAGGCCTTGCGCTCGCCACTGCCAAAGCGGAACACGCTCAAGGTCCGTTCGCTGCCCAGGGTGCTCCAGGGCAGCCGATGATCGATACGTTGCATCTGCATCAACCCTTGCGTGGCGCCAGGTAGCCCAGCCAGCGGCGCTCGGCCATCTTGAACAGGCGTACCAGGATGAAGGTCATGCACAGGTAGAACGCGCCAGCGGTGATGTAGGCTTCGAACGGCAGGTAATACTGGGCGTTGACGGTGCGCGCCGCACCGGTGATGTCGATCAGGGTCACGATCGATGCCAGGCTGGTGGTTTGCAGCATCATGATCACTTCGTTGCTGTACTGCGGTAGCGCCCGGCGCAGGGCCGATGGCAGCAGGATGCGGCGGTACATCTTGACGCGCGACATGCCCACAGCCTTGGCCGCTTCGATCTCGCCGTGCGGGGTGGCCTTGAGGCTACCGGCAATGATTTCGGCGGTGTAGGCGCTGGTGTTGATGGCAAACGCCAGGCACGCACAGAAGGTCGCGCTCGACAGCCAGGGCCAGAGGAAGCTTTCACGCACGGCTTCAAATTGCGCCAGGCCGTAGTAGATCAGAAACAGCTGGACCAGCATGGGCGTGCCGCGAATCACGTAGGTGTAGAGCCAGGCGCTCATGTTCACCAGCGGCCGCCTGGACACCCGCATCAGGCCCAGCGGCACCGCCGCCAACAGGCCGAACAGCAGCGACAGGACCAACAGCTTCAGCGTGGTCAACAGGCCACTGAAGTACAGCGGCAGGCTGTCGAAGATGACGTTGTAATCGAAGATCATAGGTCAGCCGCCTTTACGCCTACCGAGTAGCGCTTCTCGAGGTGCCGCAGGGCGATCAGCGAAACACTGGTGATGACCAGGTACATCGCCGCCACTGCCAGGAAAAAGGTGAACGGCTCGCGGGTGGCGTCGGCCGCCTGCTTGGCCTTGAACATCATGTCTTGCAGACCGACCACGGAAATCAGCGCGGTGGCCTTGGTCAGTACCAGCCAGTTGTTGGTGAAGCCCGGAATCGCCAGGCGCACCATTTGCGGCACCAGCACCCGAAAGAAAATCTGCAGGTTGCTCATGCCATACGCCATGCCGGCTTCGGCCTGGCCCTTGGGGATGGCCATGAAGGCGCCGCGAAAGGTTTCCGACAGGTAAGCGCCGAAGATGAAACCCAGTGTACCGATACCCGCCATCAATGGGTTCAGGTCGATGTAGTCATTGAAACCCAGCAACGGCGCCACACGGTTGAGCAAGTCCTGGCCGCCATAGAAGATCAGCAGGATCAGTACCAGATCGGGAATGCCGCGAATGACCGTGGCGTACAAATCGCCCAGTGCCGCCAGCCAGCGCACGGGCGACAAACGCAGTGCCACGCCGATCAAGCCGAGAACGATGGCCAGGGCCATGGACGACAAGGCGAGCTGTAGCGTCAGCCATGCTCCATCGAGGATGACTGCCCCGTAGCCTTTCAACATGATGAGGTCCTCGACCTTAGGAATGAAAAATGGTGCAAACCTCAGGCTTCCTGCTGCTTGCACCATTACACAGGTGTTGCTTCGACGACTTACTGGCCGTAGATGTCGAAGTTGAAGTACTTGTCCTGGATGGTCTTGTACTTGCCGTTGGCACGGATCGCCGCGATTGCCGCGTTGATGCGATCCAGGTTTTCCTTGTCGCCCTTGCGCACGGCAATGCCGACGCCGTCACCAAAGTATTTCGGATCGGTGAACGACGGGCCGGTAAAGGCGTAACCCTTGCCTGCGTCAGTTTTCAGGAAACCGTCTTCCAACAGCGTAGCATCGGCCACGGTGCCATCCAGACGGCCTGCCTGCACGTCCAGGTAGATTTCGTTTTGCGTACCGTAAGGGACGATGGTGGCGCCTTTGGGGGCCAGCACTTCCTTGGCAAAGCGATCATGGATCGAACCGCGCTGCACACCGATCTTCTTGCCTTTAAGCTCAGTCAGACCTTCGCTGACCTGGATGCCTTCCTTCATCACCAGGCGCGCCGGGGTCAGGTAGTAGCGGTTGGTGAAGTCGACCGACTTCTTGCGATCTTCGGTGATCGACATCGACGACAGGATCGCGTCGATCTTGCGCACTTTCAGTGCCGGGATCAGGCCGTCGAACTCTTGCTCGACCCAAGTGCACTTGACCTTCATTTCTTCACACAGGGCGTTGCCGATGTCGTAGTCGAAACCGACGATATTGCCGTCCGGTGCCTTGGAGGCGAACGGAGGGTACGCCGCCTCGATGCCAATTTTCAGCGGCTTCTCATCGGCGATCGACGTCAGCGAAAACATGGACAGTGCGAGAGCGCCTAGCAGCACGAGTTTTTTCATTGAAGGACTCCATCGGTAAAGGGCGATACAAGGCAGAGTGAGCAACGTGCCCAATATGCGAATGAGTTACAACGGAGAATGCAATGCCGTCGCCACCGGATACAGGCATCGGAAAAGCTCTGGCCAGTGGTCGGCATTCTAACGACAGCCTGAAAGTCGATATTTCTTCAATGCGACAACTAGTTACAGAAGCGCTGGAAATAGCGGCCAAGGACATTGACAGCTTTCGCGGATTATGCAAAAGCAAAAGACAGGTAAACCTGTAGATAAAGCAAATACCGCGCCTATTATTGGCAAAGCCTTGAAATACGGCAAGTTTGGCGACCTGCCTTTTTTGGCGGGCGCTAAAATAGCACCGTTTTAGCACCTGCGCGTTTCGGTTTGCCCCGGTTGAGGGCAAAGGAGTTACAAAAACCGTTACGCGATGCTTCCTGGGTAACAGCGCTCGGCAACGATTCAATCCCGATTTGTCCCGGCCTTGCAAACCATTGAGCCCAAACGAAAAAACCCCGCCCGGCGAGCTGCCGGGCGGGGTTTTGTCTGACCTGCCGCCGAATCAGGCGACTTTCATGGTTTTGTGCGTGTCAATCAGGTGCTGGACCACGCTCGGGTCGGCCAGGGTGGAAATATCACCGAGGGCGTCGTACTCACCGGTGGCGATCTTGCGCAGGATACGCCGCATGATTTTCCCCGAACGGGTTTTCGGCAAGCCGGGTGCCCACTGAATCACGTCTGGCGAAGCGATCGGGCCGATCTCCTTGCGCACCCAGTTTTTCAGCTCGATACGCAAGGCCTCGTTGGTCTCCTCGCCGCCATTGAGGGTGACGTAGACATAAATGCCCTGCCCCTTGATGTCGTGCGGCACGCCCACCACCGCCGCTTCGGCGACCTTGGGGTGCGCGACCATGGCGCTTTCGATTTCGGCCGTGCCCATGCGGTGGCCGGACACGTTGAGCACGTCATCGACCCGTCCGGTGATCCAGTAGTAGCCGTCTTCGTCGCGACGCGCACCGTCACCGGTGAAGTACATGCCACGGAAGGTCTTGAAGTAGGTGTCAACGAAACGGTCGTGGTCGCCGTACAACGTCCGCGCCTGGCCCGGCCACGAATCGAGGATCACCAGATTGCCCTCGGCGGCGCCTTCGATCAGGTTGCCCAGATTGTCCACCAGCGCCGGCACCACGCCAAAGAACGGACGGGTTGCAGAGCCAGGCTTGAGGGCCGTTGCGCCAGGCAGCGGGCTGATCAGCACGCCACCGGTCTCGGTCTGCCACCAGGTGTCAACGATCGGGCAGCGCTCTTTGCCGACCGTTTTGTAGTACCAGTTCCAGGCTTCCGGGTTGATCGGCTCGCCGACCGAGCCCAGCAGGCGCAGACTCGAGCCATCGGCTCCTTCAACAGCAGCCTGGCCTTCGGCCATCATGGCGCGGATGGCGGTCGGCGCGGTGTAGAGAATGTTGACCTTGTGCTTGTCGATGATCTTCGACAGGCGAGTGATGTCCGGATAGTTCGGCACACCTTCGAACAACACGGTGGTGGCGCCGTTGGCCAGCGGGCCATAGACGATGTAGCTGTGGCCGGTGACCCAGCCGACGTCGGCGGTGCACCAGTAGACCTCGCCCGGGCGGTAGTCGAACACTCGCTCATGGGTCAGTGCGGCATACACCAGGTAACCGCCCGTGGTGTGCTGCACGCCCTTGGGCTTGCCGGTGGAGCCGGAGGTGTAGAGGATGAACAGCGCTTCTTCAGCCCCCATTTCCTTCGGGGCGCAGTGGCTGGAGGCGACCTTCATCAGGTCTTCGTACCAGATGTCGCGGTGCTGATGCCAGGCAATGTCGCCGCCGGTGCGCTTGCACACGATGATCTTCTGCACGCTGCTGGTTTCGGGATTGGTCAGCGCCAGGTCGACGTTGGCCTTGAGCGCCGTGCGCTTGCCGCCCCGCAGGCCTTCGTCGGCGGTGATG
>NZ_JAAAMT010000014.1 GCF_009905435.1 Pseudomonas sp. R5(2019) | reverse complement strand
CCGCGATGGGCTGCGAAGCGGCCCCGGCGATTCTGAAATCACCTGCACTCGCTGGCTCAATCACAGATGCCAATGGCCTCCGGGGCCGCTGCGCGGCCCATCGCGGCCAGGTCCGCTCCTACATGGATTTCGGCGCTTCATCCCTTAACTGACCGGCATTGAGGCAAGCCTGGCTCCTACTGGATTGTGGAGCAGGGCTTGCCCGCGATGCTTTTAATGCCATACCTCAATGCAGCTCGAAGGTATCGGCATCCAGGTTGGCCGGGAAGCGGGTCCGGTACGCCGCCAGTTCCGCAGCGCTCAGGCAGACCTGGAACACCCCATCGGCCTCCCCCGCGCTCAGCAGGCTCTCACCCTGGAAATCCAGTACCTGACTATCGCCGGTATAGGCAAAGCCTTTTCCATCGGTCCCGACGCGGTTGACCGCCGCCACATAGCAGAGGTTTTCAATCGCCCGGGCCGGCAGCAACCGGTTCCAGTGCAAGCGGCGAGCACCAGGCCAGTTGGCGGTGTAGAGGATCAGGTCGGTGTCCTGGGCGTCACGACTCCAGACCGGGAAGCGCAGGTCATAGCAAATCAGCGGACGAATCCGCCAGCCCTTGAGCTCGAACTGAACCTGACGCTCACCGGGCGTGTAGTGCTTGTGCTCGCCCGCCATGCGAAACAGGTGCCGCTTGTCGTAGTGCAGCAACTCGCCATCCGGGCGCGCCCAGAGCAGGCGGTTGCGGTGGCTGCCGTCGGCGGCCTGAATGATCACACTGCCGGTGACCACGGCATCCAGCTTTTTGGCCTGGGCTTTCAACCATTTGGAGGTCGGGCCATTTTCAGGCTCCGCCAGGTCTTCGGAGTTCATGGAAAAACCGGTGGTGAACATCTCCGGCAGGATAATCAGATCCGCCCCACGCGCCTGCTCCAGCAGACCCTCGAAGTGTTCAAGGTTGGCGGTGCGATCGTGCCAGGCCAAGGTGGTTTGAATCAACGCCAGGTTCAGGTTTGGCAAACTGCTCAGATCGCGCATAGTTTTTCCGCTGCTTCTCGCAGCGTCTCCTCGCGTTTGGCGAAACACAGGCGGACCAGACGCTGGTCAGCAACGGGCTGCTGGCAGAACACGGAAACCGGAATGGATGCCACACCGTGCTCACGGGTCAGCCAAAGGGCCATGTCGACATCGCTCAGGTCAGGGCGAATCGCCGAATAATCCACCAACTGGAAGTAGGTGCCCGGGGTGCGCTTGAAGGTAAAACGCGACGAATCGAGCAAATCGCAGAACAGGTCACGCTTGGCCTGGTAGAACGCCGGCAACGCCTCGACATGCTCCGGGTGCGCCGCCATGAAGTCGGCCAGCCCCCACTGCAACGGCGTCACACCACAAAAACTGACGTACTGGTGAACCTTGCGCAGCTCGACGCTCAAGGCCGGGGGCGCCACCACGTAACCGGTCTTCCAGCCGGTGACGTGATAGGTCTTGCCGAATGAGCTGACCACGAAGGCACGCTGATAAAGCTCGGCATGCGCCAGCACGCTCACGTGAGGCAGGCCGTCGTACACCAGATGCTCGTAGACCTCATCACTGATCAGGTAGATATCGCGGTTGGCGATCAATGCCGCCAACTGGTCGAGTTCGGCGCGGGTAACCAACGCACCGCTGGGATTGTGCGGGGTATTGAGGATGATCATCCGCGTGCGCGGGCTGAGCGCTTGCTCAAGTTTTTCCCAGTCGATGGCGAAATCCGCCGAACCCAGCTGAACGTGCACGCAACGACCGCCAGCAAGCTCCACCGAGGGTTCATAGCTGTCGTAGCACGGGTCGAAGACGATGACTTCGTCACCGGCGCGGATCACCGCCTGAATGGCGCAGAAAATCGCCTGGGTGGCGCCGGGCGTAATGGTTATTTCGGTATCGGCGTTGACCGTTACGCCATAGCTGCGGGCGATCTTGGCCGCCACCTGCTCGCGCAGGGCCGGCAAACCGGTCATGGGTGAATACTGATTGTGGCCTGCATTGATGTGCGCCGCCACGGCGTCGCGCAATGCTTGCGGCCCGTCGAAATCGGGGAAGCCCTGGGACAGGTTCAGCGCACCGGTTTCAACGGCAAGCTGGGACATGCGGGTGAAGATGGTCGTGCCGACATTCGGCAACTTACTGCTGATCATGGGCCTTTCCTGCAAGACACCCGGCTCACTGCGGCGCGGGGGAGTCCTGGAGCATAGCCGCTGGGCAAAAGGCGCTGCAAGGCCTGGTGTAGGAGCGGACCTGGCCGCGATGGGGCGCGCAGCGGCCCCCGGGGCTGCTCCGCAGCCCAGCGCGGCCAGGTCCGCTCCTACAAGGCACCAGTAGCAGCGTATACAGAATCAGCGCTTGTCGCGGCGCTTTTTCTCGGCCTTTTTGTGGTGCGACATCAAACGACGCTTCTTGTTAACCTGGCGGTCGGTCAGCGTGTTCTTGTTGCCTTCGTACGGGTTCTCACCGCCCTTGAATTCGATGCGGATCGGCGTGCCGACCAGCTTCAACACCCGGCGATAGGTGTTTTCAAGGTAACGGACATACGACTTTGGTACTTTCTCGACCTGGTTGCCGTGGATCACGATCAGCGGCGGGTTGGCGCCACCCAAGTGAGCGTAACGCAGCTTGATCCGGCGACTGTTGACCATCGGCGGCTGGTGCTCGCCGACGGCGTCTTCGAGGATCTGGGTCAGGCGGCTGGTCGGCCAGCGAGTGATCGCCGACTTGAACGATGCCTGCACCGATTGATACAGGTTGCCCACACCCGTGCCGTGCAGCGCCGAGATGAAGTGGATGTCAGCGAAGTCGACGAAGAACAACCGGCGTTCAAGCTCGGTCTTTACGTAGTCGCGCTCGCCTGGCTGCATGCCGTCCCATTTGTTCAGGGCGATGACGATGGCGCGACCGGCTTCCAGGGCGAAGCCCAGCAGGTTCAGGTCGTGATCGACCACCCCTTCCCGGGCGTCCATGACGAAGATCACCACGTTGGCGTCTTTGATCGCCTGCAGGGTTTTGACCACCGAGAACTTTTCAACTTCCTCGTGGATCTTGCCGCGCTTGCGCACACCGGCGGTGTCGATCAGGGTGTACTTCTCTTCGTTACGCTCGAAGGGAATGTAGATACTGTCGCGGGTGGTGCCAGGCTGGTCATAAACGATTACCCGATCTTCACCGAGCATGCGGTTGACCAGGGTCGACTTGCCGACGTTCGGGCGGCCGATGATGGCGATCTTGATGCCATCTTTTTCACTCGGGCCAGGAATGCGGACCTGTTCTTCACCTTCGGCAACGTTGGCGCCGAGGTCTTCTTCCTCGACGTCACGCGGGAACTCGCTCAGGGCGGCTTCCAGCAGGGCGTTGACGCCACGGCCTTGCGCACCGGCAACACCAATGGCGTGGCCCATGCCCAATGGCGCGAACTCGGCGCGGGCCATTTCCGGATCGATGTTGTCGATCTTGTTGGCCACCAGCAACGAGCGTTTGTTGCGCTTGCGAAGGTGCTCGGCAATCATCTGGTCGGCGGCGGTGAAACCGGCACGGGCATCGACCAGGAACAGCACCACATCGGCTTCTTCAATGGCCAGCAGCGACTGCTCGGCCATTTTTTCGTCCATGCCGTGCTCGTCACCGGAAATGCCGCCGGTGTCGACCAGAATGTAGGAACGCCCTTGCCAGCGCGCCTCACCGTATTGGCGATCACGGGTCAGACCAGACAGGTCCCCGACGATGGCGTCGCGGGTCTTGGTCAGGCGGTTGAACATGGTGGACTTGCCGACGTTCGGTCGACCCACCAAGGCGATTACGGGAACCATGCGGCTCTCCACTGCGTTATTTCAGAAAATACAAAAGCCGCTGCACTGCAGCGGCCTGAGTTCGAAGCGGCACCCCAGGGTGCCGCAGCCCAAGGCCAATACTGGCCTCAAGCATAGACTCAGCGAATGGTCAGCGCTTCGAGCTTGCCGCTGTTACCAAACACATAAATCATGTCGCCCACCACCAGCGGGCGTGCGCGCAGGCCATCGCTGTCGATGCGCTCACGGCCGACAAAGCGGCCGTCCACCTGGCTGAGCAGGTGCAGGTAGCCTTCCAGATCACCGACGGCGACGTAGCTGGAAAACACTTCCGGTGCCGACAGCTGGCGACGAGCCAGCGAGTCGTTGCTCCACAGTGCGGTGGACGAGCGCTCGTCGATCCCTTCGACAGTGCCCGATGCCGCACTCACGTAAACACTACCGAACCCCTGGGCAACGCCCACGTAGCTGGAAGCATCCTTCTGCCACAGGACCCGGCCGCTTTCCAGCTCCAGGCCCGCCACGCGGCCCTGATAGGTGGAAACGTACAGGACACCCCCGGACAGCAGCAAGCCACCGTCGATGTCGACGACCCGATCAAGCTCCGAACGGCCTTGCGGAATGGCAATCCGCTGTTCCCAGACCGGCACGCCGTTCTGGGTGTCCAGCGCGATGACCTTGCCAGTCGACAGGCCAGCAACGGCCAGACGGTTGGTCACGATCGGCGCGCCAGTACCGCGCAGGGTCAGCACCGCAGGCGTGCTTTCGTAGATCCAGCGCTGGCTGCCGGAAGCGGCGTCCAGGCCGATGATACGGTCATCCTGGGTTTGCACCACGACCACATCACCGTTGGTGGCAGGCGGGGCCAATACTTCACTCGTGACCCGAGCCTTCCACTTCTGCTCGCCGGTGCTGGCATCCAGGGCAATCACTTCGCCCTTGAGGGTACCGAGCAAGACCATGCCGTAGCCGACGCCGACTGCACCAGAAACCGGCAGTTCGAGGTCTTTCTTCCAGGCCACGTCACCGTTCATGCGATCCAGCGCCATGACCACGCCCGTTACATCTGCGGCGTAGATACGGTCGTTCTCGACCGCCGGAACCAGCATGTTGAAGGTTTCACCCTGACCGTCACCGATCGAGCGACTCCATTGCTTCTTGAGCACCACTTCTTCGTTGAAGGAGGTCAGTTCGGCAGGAGGCAGTTCCTTTTTGCTGTTACTGCTGCAACCCACGGCCATAACGGCCAGGGCCAGCACTGCTGCTTGTTTCCAACCGATCACGTCACGCGTCCCCTTTGGCCAGGTCGTCGAGCTTGAGTTGCAGGCTACCTACCGCGGCGTCATCCGACAGTGCGGCCTTGGCGTTCTTGTAGGCCGCATAGGCTTCGTCGCTGCGGCCCAGTTGCACCAGCAGGTCGCCCTTGAGCTCTTCACGGCTGGCCTGGAACGCCTTGTCGGCATCGCCTTCCAGCAGTTTCAGGGCCTCTTCAGCCTTGTTCTGCGCAGCCATGACACGGGCCAGGCGCTGACGGGCAATCTCGCCCAGGGTAGCGTCGGCCGGCTTGTCGAGGATGGTCTTCAATTCTGCGGCGGCGTCGGCCAGCTTGCCGGTATCGACGGCCACCTTGGCCACGAACAGGCCGGCGTACTGCGCGTATGCCGAGCCACCGTATTCGCTCTTGAGCTTGCCGGCCAGTTCCGCGACCTTGCCCGCGTCGGGCTGGCCGGTCGGGGTCAGGGTCGTTTCCAGCAAGGCCTGATAAAGGTTCGATGCGCCCTGGGATTGATTGCCCTGGTACTTGTGCCAGGCATTCCAGCCAAGCACGACCACTGCCGCGAGCAAGACGCCGGTCGCCAGGGGCTTGCCGTTACGCTGCCACCAGTCCTTCAACGACGCCAGCTGTTCATCTTCGGTACTCGACACCCCAATACTCCTATTCGCTTAATCGGCTGTTAGCCAGCTTCAACCCTGCACGACGCAGGTCGCCAGGTGCTCGGCCAGAGCATCCCAGGCAATGTTTTGTTGTTCGCCCTGGCCACGCAGGGGTTTGAAACCTACCACTTGTTGCGCCAGTTCGTCGTCCCCCAGGATCAAGGCGTAGAGCGCACCGCTCTTGTCTGCCTTCTTGAACTGGCTCTTGAAGCTGCCGGCACCGGCATTGACCTGCAGGCGCAGGTTCGGCAGTGCGTCACGCAGGCGCTCGGTCAATGTCAGCCCGGCGAGTTCGGCCTGCTCGCCGAAGGCGCACAGGTAAACGTCCACCTGGCGGGCAATCGACTCAGGGATCTGCTCAAGGGTTTCCAGCATCAGGATCAAGCGCTCGATACCCATGGCGAAACCAACGCCCGTGGTCGGCTTGCCGCCCATCTGTTCGACCAGGCCGTCATAACGGCCGCCGGCACACACGGTGCCCTGGGCACCCAACTTGTCGGTGACCCACTCGAATACGGTTTTGCTGTAGTAATCCAGGCCCCGGACCAGTTTGGGGTTGATCACGTAAGGAATGCCGGCGGCGTCCAGGCGAGCCTTCAGGCCGTCGAAGTGCAGGCGCGATTCCTCGTCGAGGTAGTCGGCCAGTTTCGGCGCATCGATCAGCAATGCCTGGGTTTGCTGGACCTTGGTGTCGAGGATACGCAGCGGGTTGCTGGTCAGGCGGCGCTTGCTGTCTTCATCCAGCAGCTCGATACGCTCGTTGAGGTAGCTGACCAGTGCATCGCGGTAGCGACCACGGGCCTCGCTGGTGCCCAGGCTGTTGAGCTCCAGCTTGACTGCGTCACGGATGCCCAGCTGGCCCCAGAGACGCCAGGTCAGCGCGATCAGCTCGGCGTCGATGTCGGGACCGTCGAGGTTGAACACCTCCACGCCGATCTGATGGAACTGGCGGTAACGGCCTTTTTGTGGACGCTCATGGCGGAACATCGGGCCGATGTACCAGAGTTTCTGGACCTGGCCACCGCCGGTGATGCCATGCTCCAGCACGGCACGCACGCAGGCGGCCGTCCCTTCAGGACGCAGGGTCAGCGAATCGCCGTTGCGGTCCGCGAAGGTGTACATCTCTTTTTCGACGATATCGGTCACTTCACCGATCGAGCGCTTGAACAGCTCGGTGAATTCGACGATCGGCATGCGGATCTGGCGGTAGCCGTAGTTGTCCAGCAGGCCAGCCACGGTGCTTTCGAAATAGCGCCACAACGGGGTCTGCTCGGGCAGGATGTCATTCATGCCCCGGATGGCTTGCAGAGATTTGCTCACAGAAAATCCTTAGCGATTCTTATAACAGCGTGGTCATTAGCCGCGGGCGATCAGCGCCGCGTCGGCTTCGACCTTTTCGGCCGCCTTCTGCCGGATGAGCTTTTCCAGCTCGTCCACCAGGTTGTCGTTGGTCAGTTTTTGCGCTGGCTTGCCGTCGATGTAAATCAGGTTGGGCGTGCCACCGGTCAGGCCGACATGGGCCTCCTTGGCTTCACCCGGCCCGTTCACGACGCATCCGATCACCGCCACATCCAGTGGCACCAGCAGGTCTTCCAGGCGCCCTTCCAGCTCATTCATGGTCTTGACCACATCGAAGTTCTGCCGCGAGCAACTCGGGCAGGCGATGAAGTTGATGCCACGCGAACGCAGGTGCAGGGACTTGAGGATGTCGTAGCCAACTTTCACTTCCTCGACCGGGTCAGCCGCCAGCGAGATGCGAATAGTATCGCCAATCCCGTCGGCAAGCAGCATACCGAGGCCGACGGCGGATTTCACCGTGCCGGAACGCAGGCCACCGGCTTCAGTGATGCCCAGGTGCAGCGGCTGGATGATCTGTTTGGCCAGCAGGCGGTAGGCTTCGACCGCCATGAACACGTCGGAGGCCTTGACGCTGACCTTGAAGTCCTGGAAATCCAGGCGATCAAGATGCTCGACATGGCGCAGGGCCGACTCGACCAGCGCGGCCGGGGTCGGCTCGCCGTATTTCTTTTGCAGGTCCTTTTCCAGGGAGCCGGCGTTCACACCGATGCGGATCGGGATACCGCGGTCGCGGGCGGCATCGACCACGGCCCGCACACGGTCTTCACGACCGATGTTGCCCGGGTTGATACGCAGGCAATCCACGCCCAATTCGGCAACGCGCAGGGCGATGCGGTAATCGAAGTGAATGTCGGCTACCAGCGGGACGGACACCAGTTGCTTGATCTTGCCGAAAGCTTCTGCCGCGTCCATGTCCGGTACCGAGATCCGAACAATGTCGACACCGGCATCCACCAGACGATTGATCTGTGCGACGGTCGCGGCGACATCGTTGGTGTCGGTATTGGTCATGCTCTGGACCGCGATGGGCGCATCGCCACCAACCGGAACATTGCCTACCCAGATTTTCCGCGACTCACGACGCTTGATTGGAGATTCACCGTGCATGACTTATTGCCCCAACTTCAGGCGAGCGGTCCCGCCATTGGTGAACGGTGCCACGTCCACAGGCTGACCGTTGTAGGTCACCTGCGCACCGCGGGCATAGCCCAGACGCAGCGAGAATGGTGGTTTGCCACTGAGTTCGGCGGTCTGACCCTTGCGCTTGAGACCACTGAACAGAACCTTGCCGTTGCCGTCGGTCACCTGGGTCCAGCAATCGGCGACAAATTTCAGCGTCAGCTGGCCGGTGCCCGCAACCGGTGCGGTCGGGGCCGGGGTTGCTGCGGCCGTGGCAGGTGCGGCCGGGGTCGCAGGCACCGCGGCCGGCACAACCGGAGCAGGCACTGCTGCAGGGGCCAACGTGCCAACGGTGGTCTGCGGCGCTCCAGGGGCGACCGGCGCAACCTGAGGTGCGTACGGGGTAGCGGGAGCCGCAACCGAGTCGGCCGGCGCTTGCGCCGACCCCAGGCTCAGGGTGGTGGTTTCGCCCTGCTGCGAGGCTTCAACGGCCTGGTCTTCAGGCTCGTCGAGCGGGTGAATCTGGGTGGTGCCGTCGGCGCTTTCGACTTCAACGTGCTCCATGGCCAGGTTGGCCAGGTCCTTGCCACGCAGGGTGGACTGGTCTTGCCACCAGAGGAAGCCACCGCCGACCACGATCACCAGCATCACCAAACTGACGATCCGCAGAATATTGTGCGAGAGACGCACCGGCTCTTCGATCCGGCCCAGGCTGTGGACATTGCTGCCATGGGCGTCGGTACCGGTGTATTGGTCGAAGGCCTGAACCAGAACGGCTTGATCCATGCCGAGCAATTTGGCGTAGGCACGGATGTATCCGCGCGCGAAGGTATGCCCAGGCAGTTTGTCGAAGGCGCCTGCTTCAAGATTGCTCAAGGACGCCTGGGTGAGGTTGAGTTTCACCGCGACTTGCGCCAGCGACCAATTCATGCTCTCGCGGGCCTGGCGCAGGGTCTCACCGGGGTTCATGCGAGTCGCTGCTACAACTTCGGGATGCGCCGCTTTCATCATTGCTCCGACAGGTATTGCTGATATTCCGGCGTACCGGGATAGAGTCTTTTTAGTTGCAGGCCGTAACTGGCGGCCTTGTTCCGGTCATCGAACACATTTGCCAGGCGTATACCCAAGAGCAGGCTACGGGCGTTCTGTTCACTCAACTGTTTATAACGGGTGTACAGGTCGCGGGCCGGCACGTAGTGCTTGTCTTCATATGACAACTGCGCCAGTGCCAGCAACGCCCGGGGTTGCTGACGGTTCAGGCGCAGGGCCTTTTCCAGCTGTTGCCGGGCCTCTTCACGCTCGCCCAGCATCAACGCCGTCACCCCCAGGTTTTCAAACACACGCGAACGCTCGGGGTAGAGGTTGTCCGCAGCGGCCTTTTGAAACAGGGCAGCGGCCTCTTTGTACTGTTTTTGCTTGTACAGGAAGCTGCCGTAATTGTTCAGGATACGCGCATCGTTCGGCCGTGCAGCCAGTGCCTTGCGATAATGCTCGGTGGCCAGTTCCGGTTCCAGTTCGGTCTGAAACACCAACGCCAATGCCGCGTTGGCATCGGCGTCGCCGCTGTCCAGCTCGAGCGCTTTTTTCAAGGGTATCTTGGCGCGTTCGGTCAGACCCTGCTGCAGATACCCAAGCCCCAGCTGCACATAAGCCTGGCGCGCTTCGTCGCGGCCCTTGCCGGTCTCCATCGGGTTTACATTCCCGGTGGAAACACAACCTGCAAGCGTGGAAACCAACACCATCAGCAGCGCTGCGCGCAGGGTCATGGAGATCCTCTCTTTAGCTACGGTCCGTAGCGCTCTGCGCCACATCGCCATCAGCATTGAGCTGACGAACGGCAATGTAACGCTCGCTGCGGCGGGTGCGGTCCATCACCTGCCCTACCAATTGACCACAGGCGGCGTCGATGTCTTCACCGCGGGTGGTACGCACCGTGACATTGAAGCCTGCATGATGCAAGTGATCCTGGAAGCGACGAATGGCATTGTTGCTCGGCCGCTCGTAACCCGAATGCGGGAACGGGTTGAAGGGGATCAGGTTGATCTTGCAAGGCACGTTCTTGAGCAGTTCGACCATCTCCACCGCGTGTTCGAGCTTGTCGTTGACGTCCTTGAGCAAGGTGTACTCGATGGTCAGCACGCGCTTCTCGCCCAGTTGGGACATGTAGCGCTGGCACGACTCCAGCAACATCTTGAGTGGATATTTCTTGTTGATCGGCACCAGCTGGTTACGCAATGCATCGTTGGGTGCATGCAGCGACAGGGCCAGGGAGACGTCGATATGATCGGCGAGCACGTCGATCATCGGCACGACGCCGGAGGTCGACAGGGTGACCCGGCGTTTGGAGATGCCATAGCCCAGGTCGTCCATCATCAGCCGCATGGCGGCGATGACGTTGTCGAAGTTCAGCAGTGGCTCGCCCATGCCCATCATCACCACGTTGGTGATGGCACGGTCGATGGTGGCCGGTACGCTGCCGAACGACTTGTTGGCAATCCACACCTGGCCGATGACTTCGGCGGCGGTGAGGTTGCTGTTGAATCCTTGCTTGCCGGTGGAGCAGAAACTGCAGTCCAGGGCACAGCCTGCCTGGGACGAAACGCACAAGGTGCCACGTTTGCCCTGGGGAATGTACACGGTCTCGACGCAGCTGCCGGACGCCACACGCACCACCCATTTACGGGTGCCGTCGGTGGAGATGTCCTCGCTGACCACTTCAGGACCACGGACCTCGGCAACAGCCTTGAGCTTTTCGCGCAGGGCCTTGCCGACGTTCGTCATGGCGTCGAAATCATCGACGCCAAAGTGGTGAATCCATTTCATTACCTGACCGGCACGGAAGCGCTTCTCCCCGATTGAGTCGAAGAATTGTTCCATTTCCGGCTGGGTAAGCCCCAACAGGTTGATTTTGCCAGTCGATGTCGTCATGGATTCACCCTCACTCACAAGCTTTCGCTTAGCGAGTGGTTACCTCGGTAGCTGCGAAGAAGTAAGCGATTTCGCGAGCAGCAGCGGCTTCGGAGTCCGAACCGTGAACGGCGTTGGCGTCGATGGACTCGGCGAAGTCAGCACGGATGGTGCCGGCAGCAGCTTCTTTAGGGTTGGTAGCGCCCATCAGCTCACGGTTCAGAGCGATAGCGTTCTCGCCTTCCAGAACCTGGACAACGACTGGACCGGAAGTCATGAAGGCAACCAGGTCGCCGAAGAAGCCACGAGCGCTGTGCTCAGCGTAGAAGCCTTCGGCTTCGGCTTTGGACAGTTGCTTGATTTTCGAAGCAACGATTTTCAGGCCAGCTTCTTCGAAACGAGTGGTGATCTTGCCGATCACGTTCTTGGCAACGGCGTCAGGCTTGATGATCGAGAAAGTACGTTGAACAGCCATGGTGTAACTCCAGAAACAGTAAGTGAAGCGAAAAATTAAACCCGCGAATTATACGCGGGTTCTTGGGTATTGCCTAACCTGCGGCGTGCGTCAGTCGCGCTCTTCGATCCAGTGGGCCTGAATGGCCTCCAGAATCTTTTCGCCGCAGTGATCAGGCTTATCGTCAAACTCGGGCAATTCCATGACCCACTTACGCAGATCGACGAAATTGACCGACATTGGATCAACATCCGGCTTGGATTCAGCCAGCTGGATCGCGATTTCCAGTACATCAGTCCACTTCAGACTCATGACAGCTCCCTTGGATCAGTGCGGCGCTTCGGCGGCATGGTTGAGCGAGTATTTCGGAATTTCGACGGTCAGGTCTTCCGTGCCGACCTTGGCCTGGCAGGCCAGGCGCGATTGCGCCTCAAGGCCCCAGGCCTTGTCGAGATAGTCCTCTTCCAGCTCATCGGCTTCTTCCAGCGAGCCAAAGCCTTCACGAATGATGCAATGACACGTGGTGCACGCACAGACGCCACCGCAGGCACTTTCCATCTCGATATGGTGTTCATGGGCCAGCTCGAGAATGGAGATACCGGCCTCAGCCTCCACAACCATACCCTCCGGGCAAAACCTCTCGTGAGGCAGAAAAATCACCTGCGGCATCGTTATTCCTCAATCTCATTCAGGTTGCGCCCGGCCAGTGCGGCTTTCACCGTCGAATCAAGGCGGCGGGCGGCAAAGGCATCGGTCACTTGCGACAGACGCCGGGTCTGCTGTTCGATGGCCGCGCCATCGGTACCGCTGATCAAATCACGCAATTCTTGCATTTGGTGCTCGATCGCCAGACGCTCGTCGACATCGAGCAAGCGCTCGCCGTCGGCTTCCAGGGCGCCCTGCACCGCTTCGAGCAGGCGCTCGGCATCGACCTGGTGCTCGCGCAATTGGCGCGCCACCTTGTCGCGGCCTGCATATTCGAAGGAGTCCTTGAGCATCCGGGTAATCTCACCGTCGGTCAGGCCGTAGGACGGCTTGACCTGAATGCTCGATTCGACGCCCGAACCCAGCTCGCGGGCGGACACGCTGAGCAGGCCATCGGCGTCGACCTGGAAAGTCACGCGGATTTTCGCCGCACCGGCAACCATGGCCGGAATACCACGCAATTCGAAACGCGCCAGGGAGCGGCAGTCGCTGATCAGCTCGCGCTCGCCCTGCAACACGTGAATCATCATGGCCGACTGGCCGTCTTTATAGGTGGTGAATTCCTGAGCGCGCGCCACCGGGATCGTGGTATTGCGCGGGATCACCTTCTCCATCAGGCCACCCATGGTTTCCAGGCCCAGGGACAGGGGAATCACGTCCAGCAGCAACAGCTCGTCACCGTCACGCTTGTTGCCGGCCAGGGTATCAGCCTGAATGGCAGCACCAATGGCGACGACTTGATCCGGGTCGATCTCGGTCAACGGCTGGCGACCAAACAGCTCGGCGACCGCATCGCGAACCCGCGGTACGCGGGTCGAACCACCGACCATGACCACCGCACCGATTTCGTCGATCTCGATGCCACCATCACGCACGGCGCGACGGCAGGCCTTGAGACTGCGGGAAACCATCGGTGCGATCAGCGCATTGAAGGCCTCACGGGTCAGTTCGGCGCGCCAGGCGCCGTGAACCACTTCCACAACCTCTGCGGCGGTCAGTGCTTCCTTGGCCGCGCAGGCGGTTTGCAGCAGCTCGCGCTGGGTGCCCGGGTCGAGATCGGAGGACAGGCCCGCCTGCTCGACAATCCAGGTCGCGATCGCGTGGTCAAAGTCATCGCCGCCCAGGGCGCTGTCGCCGCCAGTGGCCAATACCTCGAAGACACCGCCGGTCAGGCGCAGAATGGAAATATCGAAGGTGCCACCGCCCAGGTCGTAGATGGCAACCAGGCCCTCGGCGTTCTGATCCAGACCGTAGGCCACTGCCGCAGCGGTCGGCTCGTTCAGAAGGCGCAGCACGTTCAAGCCTGCCAGGCGCGCAGCGTCCTTGGTGGCCTGGCGCTGAGCGTCATCGAAATAGGCCGGCACCGTGATGACCGCCCCCACCAACTCGCCACCCAAAGTGGCCTCGGCACGCTGACGCAACACCTTGAGAATGTCAGCCGAGACTTCGACCGGGCTTTTCGCCCCCTGCACTGTGTCGATGAACGGCATGTGCGATTCACCGTCGACGAAGCGATAGGGCAGCTGTTCGCCCAATTGCTTGACGTCCTCCAGGCCACGACCCATCAGGCGCTTGACCGAAAGTACGGTGTTGAACGGGTCGGTGGAAGCCGTCGCCTTGGCCGACTGGCCAACATCGATACGGTCCGCGTGATAGCGCACGGCCGACGGCAGGATGACCTGCCCATCGGCATCGGCAAGAGGCTCACTGATGCCGCTGCGCAGGGCAGCGACCAGCGAATTGGTTGTACCCAAGTCGATCCCGACCGCCAGACGGCGCTGGTGAGGCTGGGGACTTTGGCCGGGTTCGGCGATCTGCAGTAGGGCCATTGCTTATCAGGGTATCCGGCGTGCCGCGCGCGGCGGCACTGGGTTAATCGTCGAGGCGCTCTTCTAACTGGCGCACTTCGTAGGAGAGCTTGTCAAGAAACTGCATGCGCCGCATCAGGCGCTCGGCCTGCTCGCGTTGCGTTGCATTATTCCAGCAAGCTGCGAAGCTTTCGTTCAGATCGTCCTGCGCCGTCTTCAGGCGCCGCTTGAACGGAGCAATGCCGTCCAGATCGCCAGCGTCCTGCAGATCCTCGAGTTCTTCGCGCCATTGCATCTGCTGCAAAAGAAACTCGGGATCGTGAACGGTGACTTCCCGGGGCACTTCATGCCCGCTGATCGACAGCAGATATCGCGCCCGCTTGGGCGGGCTCTTGAGCGTCTGGTAGGCCTCGTTCAGGCCAGCCGAACGCTCCAGCGCAACGCGCTGTTCGCGCTCTGACGCATCAGCGAATCGATCAGGGTGGACCTCGCGCGCCAGTTCACGGTAGCGCGTGGCCAACTGCTCCAGATCCAGGCGAAAGCCTGGCTGCAGATCAAACAAAGCAAAATGACAAGGAGTTCCCACAAGCCGCCTCAGACGTTGAAGCTTTCGCCGCAGCCACATTCACCGCGCATGTTGGGGTTGTTGAACTTGAAGCCTTCGTTCAACCCTTCCTTGACGAAATCCAGTTCGGTGCCATCGAGGTACACCAGGCTCTTGGGGTCGATGATCACTTTGACGCCGTGATTCTCGTACACCTGGTCTTCGGCTTGCGCCTCATCGACGAACTCCAGCACATAAGCGAGCCCGGAGCAGCCAGTGGTGCGTACACCCAAGCGGATACCGAGACCCTTGCCACGCCCCTCCAGGGAGCGCTGCACGTGCCTGGCGGCGGCTTCTGTCATGCTGATAGCCATTGAGACTCCTTACTTGCAAGCAAGCGACTTAAAGCAAACCTTTCTTCTGCTTGTAATCGCGAACGGCGGCCTTGATGGCGTCTTCGGCGAGAACCGAGCAGTGGATTTTCACCGGCGGCAGGGCCAATTCTTCGGCCAGCTGGGTGTTCTTGATGGTTTCTGCTTCGTCCAGCGTCTTGCCCTTCATCCATTCGGTTGCCAGGGAGCTGGAAGCGATAGCCGAACCGCAGCCATAGGTCTTGAACTTGGCGTCTTCGATAACGCCCTGCTCGTTGACCTTGATCTGCAGGCGCATGACGTCGCCGCAAGCCGGGGCGCCGACCATGCCGGTGCCAACATCCGGGTCTTCGGCATTCAACTTGCCGACGTTACGCGGATTTTCGTAGTGGTCGATGACCTTTTCACTGTATGCCATGGTGCAATTCCTTCCTCATCAGAGAGCCGCTCTTACCGGCAGCTACTTAGTGCGCAGCCCACTCGATCTTGGAGATGTCGACGCCGTCTTTGAACATATCCCACAGCGGCGACAACTCGCGCAGCTTGGTCACTGCCTCACAGACTTTCTGTGCGGCGTAGTCAATTTCTTCTTCGGTGCTGAAGCGGCCGAAGGTAAAGCGAATCGAGCTGTGCGCCAACTCGTCGTTGCGGCCCAGGGCGCGCAGGACATAGGACGGCTCCAGCGAAGCGGAGGTACAGGCCGAACCGGACGAAACCGCCAGGTCCTTGAGAGCCATGATCAGCGACTCGCCTTCAACGTAGTTGAAGCTCAGGTTCAGGTTGTGCGGAACGCGCGAGGTCATGCTGCCGTTGACGTACAGCTCTTCCAGGCCTTGGACCTGCTTGAAGAAGCGGTCGCCCAGGGCCTTGATGCGCGCGTTTTCGCTGGCCATTTCTTCCTTGGCAATGGCGAAGGCTTCACCCATGCCGACGATCTGGTGCGTTGCCAGGGTGCCCGAACGCATGCCGCGCTCGTGACCGCCACCGTGCATGGTCGCTTCCAGGCGCACGCGAGGCTTGCGGCTGACGTACAGCGCGCCGATGCCTTTAGGGCCGTAGGTTTTGTGGGCAGAGAAGGACATCAGGTCGACTTTCAGTTTCTGCAGGTCGATCTCGACCTTGCCAGTGGACTGAGCGGCATCGACGTGGAACAGGATGCCGCGCGAGCGGGTCAGTTCGCCGATGGCAGCGATGTCGTTGATGGTGCCGATTTCGTTGTTCACATGCATGACCGAGACCAGGATGGTGTCATCACGCAGTGCCGCTTCGACCATGGCCGGAGTGATCAGGCCATCTGAACCTGGCTCGATGTAGGTGACTTCGAAACCTTCACGCTCCAGTTGGCGCGTGGTATCCAGGACCGCCTTGTGCTCGATCTTGGAGGTGATCAGGTGCTTGCCCTTGGTGCCATAGAAGTGCGCAACGCCCTTGATGGCCAGGTTGTCGGACTCGGTGGCACCGGAGGTCCAGACGATTTCGCGCGGGTCGGCATTGACCAGGTCGGCGACTTGGCGGCGGGCATTCTCGACCGACTCTTCGGCTTTCCAGCCGAACACGTGAGAGCGCGACGCCGGGTTACCGAAGTTCCCGTCAACCAGCAGGCATTCGCTCATCTTTTGCGCGACACGCGGGTCAACCGGGGTGGTCGCGGAGTAATCGAGGTAAATCGGCAACTTCATGAATATCTCCTATCAGGCTGGCGCGTCGTGCGCTCTGTGGCGGTCATTCGACGGCGGACGTTTCAATCTTTTCAAGATGCGGCGTCCTGCCAGAACTGCGGCGCAGGTCTTGGCGCTGGGCGACTTCTTGCACCTCACGGCGGGTTACAAGATCAGCCAGGCTGATACCGCTCAGAAATTCGTGGATTTGCTGGCTGAGATCGCACCACAAGTGGTGGGTCAGGCAAGTGTCGCCTTGATGGCAGTCACCCAATCCCTGGCAACGAGTGGCATCAACCGACTCGTTGACGGCGTCGATCACCTGAGCGACCTGAATGCCGTCCATCTTGCGCGACAGCTGATAGCCACCACCGGGCCCACGGACACTGGAAACCAGGTTGCCGCGACGCAGCTTGGCGAAGAGCTGTTCAAGGTAGGACAGGGAAATGCCTTGGCGCTCGGAAATGTCGGCCAGAGACACCGGCCCATGCTGCGCGTGCAACGCCAGGTCAAGCATGGCAGTCACGGCGTATCGGCCTTTTGTAGTCAGTCGCATGGCTAGTACCACGGAGTTTCGGAATGGGGCGAGTATGCTATTCCCGAGTATTTAAGTCAACTTTAAGACCTAGCAAATCACTCGGGAATTAGGCGCAAAAAGAGCGGCGGCATCATAGCAAAGACGATGCATAAGCACACGCCCCGATTTTGTCAACCGGCTCGACGATCGTCGCAGCCCTCACCCTTGACCTCAGCGAAGTCTTCATCACGCAGGGCCGGCAGCTCTTTGGCGCAGTAGTCACTGCCCATCCTGGTCAGCGCGCCGCACATGTCTTCCAGACGACCATCGACGGCATGCAAGTGGTCCAGCAGCTGGCCAATGGCGCGTGCAACCGGGTCAGGCATGTCGCCGCTGACGCCGTAGGCATCAAAACCAATCTTCTCGGCCATGGCCTTGCGCTTGGCCTCCTGTTCGTCATCTGCCTTCATGATGATGCGACCAGGAATCCCCACCGCCGTTGCACCCGCGGGTACCGCTTTGGTGACCACCGCGTTGGAGCCGATCTTGGCGCCCGCGCCGACCGTGAACGGACCCAGCACTTTAGCACCGGCGCCGACGACCACGCCGTCTTCCAGCGTCGGGTGACGCTTGCCTTTATTCCAACTGGTACCGCCCAGGGTCACGCCCTGGTACAGCGTGACGTCATCACCGATTTCGGCGGTTTCGCCGATGACTATGCCCATGCCATGGTCGATAAAGAAGCGCCGCCCGACCTTGGCCCCCGGGTGAATCTCGATACCGGTCAGCCAGCGACCGAAATTGGAGATCACCCGCGCCGGCCATTTCCAGCCCATCTGCCACAAGGCATGCGATCCGCGATGCAGCCAGATGGCGTGCATGCCGGGGTAGCAGGTCAACACCTCGAAGGTATTGCGAGCAGCCGGGTCACGGTGGAACACACTCTGGATATCTTCACGAAGACGTTCGAACATCACTGATCCTTGCGCTTATGCGGCTCGCCCCGGGCCATTTTCTGGGTCTCGGTAAGGATGCCGCGCAAAATATTCATTTCCGAACGATTGACCGAACTACGCGCAAACAGACGCCGCAGGCGCGACATCAAGTGCCGAGGATTCTCCGGGTCGAGAAAACGGATATCGACCAGGGTCTTTTCCAGATGCTCGTAGAACCGCTCCAACTCGTCCATCGTCGCCAGTTCTTCACTGCGAACCGACGCCACTTCAACCTTCTCGACCTTGGTCGGCTGCCCTTGTGCCGCCAGCCAGGCCATGCGCACTTCGTACGCCAGCACCTGCACGGCAGCCCCAAGGTTCAGCGAACTGAAGTCGGGATTCGACGGTATATGCACGTGAAAATGACATCGCTGCAGCTCGTCGTTGGTCAACCCTGAATGCTCACGACCGAACACCAGCGCCACCTCGGCACCCTCGCCGACCTGCTCGACGACCCTGGTACCGCATTCGCGCGGATCGAGCAGCGGCCAGGGAATGCGCCGGTCGCGGGCACTGGTGCCGAGCACGACACTGCAGCCCACCAGCGCTTCTTCGAGGGTGGCGACCACTTGGGCGCCCGCCAGCACATCGTCGGCACCGGAGGCGCGAGCACTGGCTTCATGGTGGGGAAAGGACAGCGGGTCAACCAGCACCAGCCGCGACAACCCCATGTTTTTCATGGCACGCGCAGCTCCGCCGATATTACCGGGGTGGCTGGTATTGACCAGGACAACACGAATATTTTGCAGCACTACCAGCGCTCTCAGACAGGAGTTTGGGGAGGAAATCTTACAGAACAGACCCGCTTTACGCTACGAAAGCGAATGTCGCCCTTCTTGTCTCAAAGTTTTCTGATAGAATGTTCGGCTTTCTTTAACGACCCAGGTGAAACGTCCATGCAGCCCATGCTGAATATCGCGCTGCGCGCCGCCCGCAGCGCCAGTGAATTGATTTTCCGCTCCATCGAGCGCCTGGATAGCATCAAGGTTGACGAAAAAGACGCGAAGGATTACGTCTCCGAAGTTGATCGTGCAGCCGAAGAGTGCATCATCAAGGCGCTGCGCAAGGCCTACCCGAACCACGGCATCTACGGCGAAGAAACCGGCCTGCATGCAGGCAGCGGTGAAGGCGAAGATTACCTGTGGATCATCGACCCGCTCGATGGCACCACCAACTTCCTGCGTGGCGTTCCGCACTTCGCGGTCAGCATCGCCTGCAAATACCGCGGCCGCCTCGAGCACGCCGTGGTTCTGGATCCGGTTCGCCAGGAAGAGTTCACCGCCAGCCGTGGCCGTGGCGCCGCACTGAACGGTCGCCGTCTACGCGTCAGCCCACGCAAGAGCCTGGAAGGCGCCCTGCTGGGTACCGGCTTCCCGTTCCGCGACAACCAGATGGACAACCTGGACAACTACCTGGGCATGTTCCGCGCCCTGGTTGGCCAGACTGCCGGCATCCGCCGCGCTGGCGCTGCCAGCCTCGACCTGGCCTATGTGGCCGCCGGTCGTTTCGATGCGTTCTGGGAATCGGGCCTGTCGGAGTGGGACATGGCAGCAGGCGCCCTGCTGATCCAGGAAGCAGGCGGCCTGGTCAGTGACTTCACCGGTGGCCACGAATTCCTTGAAAAAGGCCATATCGTTGCCGGCAACACCAAGTGCTTCAAGGCAGTACTGACGGCCATCCAGCCGCACCTGCCGGCTTCGCTCAAGCGCTAAACGCTTGAGACGCCGACAAAAAAGCACCCCTCGGGGTGCTTTTTTTATGCCTGGTGCATTTTACCGCTCAGGTTCGTTCTGACTCAGGACCAGCTTGCCCTGTTTGTCGACCGGGATCTGCGAGCCTGGATCGTGATTCATGCGCACCTGACCGACCTTGCCGTCCAGCTGATACTTCACGTTATAGCCCACAACCTTGTCACTGAGATCAGTGACGGTATTACAGCGGGTCTCGGTGGTGGTGTAGGTATCGCTGGACTGCATGTTTTCCTGGACCTTGTTACCGGCGTAGCCACCACCGACGGCACCGGCCACCGTGGCGATCTTCTTGCCGCTACCGCCACCGACCTGGTTGCCGAGCAGACCACCCGCGACGGCACCCAGCACACTGCCAACGATCTGATGCTGGTCCTTGACCGGCTTTTGCCGCGTCACAGTGACGTCCTTGCATACTTCGCGTGGGGTCTTGATGGTTTGCTTGATCGGCTCGACCGCCATCACATCGGCGTATTCAGGGCCGCTTTTGATCAAGCTGTAGGTTGCCACAGCACCACCGGCAGTCACGCCGACAGCACCCAGCACCGCACCCACTAGCATCGACTTGTTCACGTGAACCTCCTGACCATACTGACGGATCAAAGCCCGCGCTTCTCCCAGCCTTGGAGCATGAAAAAAGGCGCGAGTTCAAAAACTCGCGCCTTTCTGGTTTGCTAAACCCGGATCCTGCTCAATGCCGGAACATCTATTGTAGGAGTAGCAGGGTTTCAGCTCAAGGACGGTCGTCCACGCCTTCGGCCTTGACCGGCGGAATCAGGTCTTCGCTGCTCAGGTTCAGCCAGATCAGCATCACGTTGGCGATGTAGATCGAGGAGTAGGTACCCGCCAATACACCGACCAACAGCGCGACAGAGAAACCGAACAGGTTATCGCCACCGAAGACCAGCAGCGCGCCGATAGCCAGCAAGGTCGACACCGAAGTCGCCACGGTCCGCAGCAGGGTCTGGGTGGTCGAGATGTTGATGTTCTCGATCAGCGAGGCCTTGCGCAGTACGCGGAAGTTTTCACGCACCCGGTCGAACACGACGATGGTGTCGTTGAGCGAGTAACCGATGATCGCCAGTACCGCCGCCAGCACCGTCAGGTCGAAGGTGATCTGGAAGAACGACAGGATACCCAAGGTCACCACGACGTCGTGGATCAGCGAGACGATTGCACCGACCGCGAATTTCCACTGAAAGCGGAACGCCAGGTAAATCATGATGCCGCCCAGCGCCAGCAGCATGCCGAGGCCGCCCTGGTCGCGCAGCTCTTCGCCGACCTGCGGGCCGACGAACTCGACGCGCTTGACCACGGCCGGGTTGTCGCTGCCGGACTTGCGCAAGGCATCGGCGACTTCGTTACCCAGTTGCGGGTCATCGCCCGGCATGCGCACCACGATATCCGTGGTGGCGCCGAAGTTCTGCACCACAGCGTCCTTGTAGCCCGCCTCGACCAGCTGCTCACGCACCTTGCCAAGGTCTGCCGGACGCTCGTAGGCCAGCTCGATGAGCGTACCGCCGGTGAAGTCCAGGCCGAAGTTGAGCCCTTTCTGGAACCAGCTGAACAATGCCAGCAAGGTCAGGAGCACGGTAACGGCGAACGCAACGTTGCGAACACCCATGAAGTTGATGGTACGTAACATGGCAGCCCCTTAAATCCACAACTTCTTGAAGTCACGACCGCCGAAGATCAGGTTGACCATCGCGCGGGTCACCATGATGGCCGTGAACATCGAGGTAAAGATCCCGAGGGACATGGTGACGGCGAAGCCCTTGACGGGGCCGGTGCCCATCGCGAAGAGAATGCCGCCCACGAGCAGGGTGGTCAGGTTGGCGTCGAGAATCGCCGTGTAGGCGCGATCGAAACCTTCATGAATAGCCCGCTGCACGGACATGCCCGCGGCAATTTCCTCGCGAATCCGCGAGAAGATCAGCACGTTGGCGTCCACCGCCATACCCATGGTCAAGACGATACCGGCAATACCCGGAAGGGTCAGGGTTGCCCCCAGCAGCGACATCAGCGCCAGCAGCAGGACCATGTTGACGGTCAGTGCGACCGTGGCGATCAAGCCAAAGAAGCGATAGATGGCCATGATGAACAGCGACACGAAGAGCATGCCCCACAGGGACGCATCGATACCCTTGGTGATGTTGTCCGCACCCAGGCTTGGGCCGATGGTACGTTCTTCAGCGAAGTACATCGGTGCGGCCAGGCCACCGGCACGCAGCAGCAGCGCAAGCTCGGAAGACTCGCCCTGGCCGGTCAGGCCGGTGATACGGAACTGGCTACCCAGCGGCGACTGGATGGTCGCCAGGCTGATGATGCGTTTTTCTTCGCTGAAGGTCTGGACGGCAACGTCTTTCTCGACGCCGTCGACCACTTTCTTCTCGTAGCGGGTCACCGGCTTCTGCTCGATGAAGATCACCGCCATGCTGCGACCGACGTTGCTGCGCGTGGCACGGCTCATCAGCTCGCCACCATGACCATCCAGGCGGATGTTCACTTGCGGACGGCCTTGCTCGTCGAAGCTGGCCTGGGCGTCGGTGACCTGGTCACCGGTGATGATCAGGCCACGCTCGACCGCGGCAGGCGGACGACCGCCCTCACGGAACTCGAACGACTCGGTGGTCGCCTTGGACGCACCTGGCTCGGCACCCAGGCGGAACTCCAGGTTGGCCGTCTTGCCGAGAATACGCTTGGCTTCGGCGGTGTCTTGCACACCTGGCAGCTCGACCACGATGCGGTTGGCACCCTGGCGCTGTACCAGCGGTTCGGCAACACCCAGCTCGTTGACGCGGTTACGTACCGTAGTCAGGTTCTGCTTGATCGAGTATTCCCGGATTTCCGCGATCTTGGCTGGCGTCAGTGCCAGTTTCAGCACCTGCAGCTCGTTACGCTGGCTGGGGATCAATTCGAAATCGTTGAAATTCTTGCGGATCAGGGCACGGGCCTGTTCGCGGGTTGCATCGTCGCTGAAGCCCAGCTGAATGCCACCGTCTTGTTGCGGCAGGCTGCGATAACGCACGCGCTCTTTACGCAGCAAGCTTTTGACTTCGCCTTCGTACACCTTCAGGCGGGCATCCATGGCTTTGTCCATGTCCACTTCGAGCAGGAAGTGCACACCACCGGACAAGTCCAGACCCAGCTTCATCGGGTGAGCCGCGATGTTGCGCAGCCAGTCAGGCGTGGTTGGGGCCAGGTTGAGCGCTACGACATAGTCGTCGCCCAGGGCCTTGCGCACCACATCCTTGGCCGGCAGTTGATCGTCTTTCTTGACCAGCCGCACCAAACCGCCCTTGCCTTTCTCGGCCAGGGTCGCTGCCTTGACCTGAATGCCAGCATCGGCCAGAGCCTTGCTGACACGCTCCAGATCCGATTCCGTTACCTGCAGCGCAGTGCTTGCACCGCTGACCTGAATGGCCGGATCGTCTGGATAGAGATTGGGAGCGGAATAAATTAAACCGATCGCCAGCACCGCCAGGATCAGTACGTATTTCCACAGAGGGTATTTGTTCAGCATCACGCCGCCCGTTCAAGACGCGGGGCGCCTTGCGCGCCCCGTCGATGGGTAAAATTCTTAAAACTCAGATCGCTTTTAGCGTGCCTTTCGGCAGAGTGGCGGCTACCGCGCCCTTCTGGAACTTGAGCTCCACGGTATCGGAAACTTCGATTACCACGAAATCATCGGCCACTTTGGTGATTTTGCCGGCGATACCACCGGTGGTGACCACTTCGTCGCCTTTTTGCAGGTTGCCCAGCAGGTTTTTCTGCTCTTTGGCACGTTTGGCCTGTGGACGCCAGATCATCAGGTAGAAGATGACCAGGAAACCCACCAGGAAAATCCACTCGAAGCCGGTACCGGCCGGGCTAGCAGCGGCAGCAGGGGCGGCGGCATCCGCGTAAGCGGCAGGAATCAGAAAGCTCATTTAGCACTCCAGTTGCAGAAGGGACTCGGAAAAGTTCGGAATAGTTTAGTCCAAAGGCGGCACAGGCAACCCGCGCTTGGCATAGAAGGCATCGACAAAGGCGGCCAATGTACCTTGTTGAATTGCCTCGCGCAAACCAGCCATCAAGCGCTGGTAATGCCGCAAGTTATGCACGGTATTCAACATGCTACCCAGCATTTCGCCGCATTTATCCAGGTGGTGCAGATAAGCGCGGGAGAAATTCTGGCAGGTGTAGCAATCACAGGTCGGGTCCAGCGGCGAATCATCATGGCGATGGAACGCGTTACGGATCTTCAGCACGCCCGTGTCGATGAACAGATGCCCGTTGCGCGCGTTGCGCGTAGGCATCACGCAGTCGAACATGTCGACTCCGCGGCGCACACCCTCAACGAGATCTTCAGGTTTGCCCACCCCCATAAGGTAACGAGGTTTGTCAGCCGGCATTTGCCCCGGCAGGTAGTCCAGCACCTTGATCATTTCATGCTTGGGCTCGCCCACCGACAGACCGCCAATGGCCAGGCCGTCGAAGCCGATCTTCTCCAGGCCTTCGAGCGAGCGCATGCGCAGATTCTGGTGCATACCACCCTGGACAATGCCGAACAGCGCCGCGGTGTTGTCGCCATGGGCATTCTTCGAACGCTGAGCCCAGCGCAGCGAAAGCTCCATGGACACTCGAGCCACGTCTTCGTCGGCCGGGTACGGGGTGCATTCGTCGAAAATCATCACCACGTCGGAGCCCAGGTCGCGCTGGACCTGCATCGATTCTTCCGGCCCCATGAACACCTTGGAACCGTCGACCGGCGAGGCGAAGGTCACGCCCTCCTCCTTGATCTTGCGCATGGCGCCCAGGCTGAACACCTGGAAACCACCGGAGTCGGTGAGGATCGGGCCTTTCCACTGCATGAAGTCATGCAGATCACCGTGAGCCTTGATCACCTCCATGCCCGGGCGCAGCCACAGGTGGAAGGTGTTACCCAGGATCATCTGCGCGCCGATGGCCTCGATGTCACGCGGCAACATGCCCTTGACCGTGCCATAGGTACCCACCGGCATGAACGCCGGGGTTTCGACCACGCCACGCGGGAAGGTCAAGCGGCCACGACGCGCCTTGCCATCGGTGGCCAACAACTCAAAGGACATACGACAGGTGCGACTCATGCTTGATCCTCGGGGCCACGCGGCGCCGGATTGCGGGTGATGAACATCGCATCACCATAACTGAAGAAGCGGTAACCGTTTTCCACTGCCGCCGCATAGGCCGCCATGGTTTCCGGGTAACCGGCGAAGGCCGAAACCAGCATCAACAGCGTGGATTCAGGCAAGTGAAAATTGGTCACCAGGGCATCGACCACATGGAACGGCCGGCCCGGGAAAATAAAGATATCGGTGTCACCGCTGAACGGCTTGAGCACGCCATCGCGCGCCGCGCTTTCCAGCGAACGCACGCTGGTGGTGCCCACCGCCACCACCCGACCACCGCGCGCCTTGCAGGCGGCTACCGCATCCACCACATCCTGGCTGACTTCCAGCCACTCTTTATGCATGTGGTGATCTTCGATGCGCTCCACCCGCACCGGCTGGAAGGTGCCCGCGCCAACGTGCAAGGTGACAAACGCAGTGTCGACACCCTTGGCCGCGATCTGTGCCAGCAGGCCTTCATCGAAATGCAGCCCCGCGGTGGGTGCAGCCACCGCGCCTGCGCGTTCAGCGTAGACGGTTTGATAGCGCTCGCGGTCGGCGCCTTCGTCCGGACGGTCGATATAAGGAGGCAGCGGCATATGACCGATTCGGTCAAGCAGCGGCAGCACCTCTTCGCTGAAGTGCAATTCAAACAGCGCATCGTGGCGAGCAACCATTTCGGCCTCGCCACCACCGTCCAGCAAAATCTGCGAACCGGGCCTGGGCGACTTGCTCGAGCGCACATGGGCCAGCACCCGATGGCTATCAAGCACGCGCTCGACCAGGATTTCCAGCTTGCCGCCGGATGCCTTCTGGCCAAACAAACGCGCCGGAATCACCCGCGTATTGTTGAACACCATCAAATCGCCGGGGCGCAGATACTCCAGCAAATCGGTGAATTGACGATGAGCCAGCGCCCCGCTCGGCCCGTCCAGGGTCAGCAGGCGGCTGCTATGACGCTCTGCCAGCGGGTGGCGAGCAATAAGGGAATCTGGGAGCTCGAAGGCAAAATCGGCGACGCGCATGATGGAGTTCGGTATGACAGGGCGGCAAAGTTTAGCGGAAACATGTGAAATTGACCATGAAAGCTGATTGACCAACGGTAGATGCCTCTCTATACTTCGCGCCCAGCAAGCCCCTGTGGCGGAATCGGTAGACGCGGCGGATTCAAAATCCGTTTTCGAAAGGAGTGGGAGTTCGAGTCTCCCCGGGGGCACCACATAGCAGTATCTGAGAGTCTCTACCAGCCTCTTAGACCCAGATAAACCGGCCACTTGGCCGGTTTTTTTGTGCCTGTCTGTCTATCCCTGTATCCCCTTATCCGTTGTATCCCTGTATCCCTGCTTGTATCCTGAGAAAAATACCGAACTTTGGGATACAAGGATGAAGCGCGCAGACATCAAGCGCCGCCCTCTCGCTGACACGACACTTGCGGGATTGGAGCCGGAATCAAAGGAATACCGAGAGCTAGACGGAAACGGCCTCTACTTCAGGGTCAAACCCGATGGTGGTAAATCTTGGCAGCTCCGCTACAAACGTCCGGCGGGCAATTGGGCATGGATGGGGCTGGGGGGTTACCCGGAAGTAAGTGGAGCGCTGGCACGAGACAAAGCTGCCGATCTACGCAAAGTAGTGAGTAGCGGTGCCGACCCCCTTGAGCAAAAGCGATCCGCGAAAGCTGCTATCGATGCGGCCAAAACCCGAACCTTTCGAGCTGCTGCTGATGCCTGGCTGAAGGCGAAAGAGGAAAAGGGTCTCGCATCCTCCACCCTGAACAAAATCCGCACCTACCTCGACAAGGACATACTTCCGGCACTGGGAGACAAGCCTCTAGACGAAATCACCCGTACCGATTGCGCAGAACTTCAGGCATCCATCGAAGCCCGAGACGCACACAACGTAGCGGAAAAGTGTCGCACCTGGATAAATCAGATCTTCGGGCGAGCCATCGGCCTAGGCCTGACTGAAAACGATCCGGGCAGCCGCCTTCGCGATATTGCGGCCCAAGCCCCTAAGACTCAACAGCATCCACATTTGCTGGAGCCCGAACTGGCTGAATTCCTCCAGGCACTCAAAAACACCCCGAGCAGGCTGACGGCTCGCACTGCGGCATGGCTTTGTGTATGGACGGCATCACGGCCTGGGATGGTCCGCTTGGCCGAATGGAAGGAGTTCGACCTTGAGAAAGCCATTTGGATCACGCCTGCCGCCAAAATGAAGATGCGTCGGGATTTTGTATGCCCCCTCCCCCACCAAGCTGTTGCAGCACTGAAAGAGCTGCACTGCTTAACCGGCCGCAGTCGTTGGCTCTTCCCCGGGGTCGGAGCCAAAAATCCGACCATTAGTGAAAATACGATCAATAAGGTCTTTGCCACAATTGGCTACAAAGGTCGCCTAGTTGGACACGGTACTCGACACACAGCGAGCACACTGCTCCGAGAACATGGCTGGCCGAAGGAACACGTTGAGGCACAGCTTGCGCACAAAGAGGAAGGCATCTCAGGGGTGTACAACAAAGCTCAATACCTTGAAAAACGAGTAACGATGATGCAGTGGTATGCCGACCATCTTGATGATCTAGCAGTTGGCAAAGTAGTGCAGGGCCAGTTTGGAAAGGCGGTATGAATTTGCTCTCCCACCCCCCCTCCAAAAACCGTGTTACGCGTGTTACTGGTGTAACGCAACCCCTCAACTCATTGAATATAAACAACTTATCTCACGTTACACGAAGTAATCGTCAGCGCTACCCGACGTGTAACGTGGTCGAACCGTGTAACAGCATTTACCCGGCCACCTCACTGTTGGTAGAGAAGGCCTATGTCGTGAAACGCTGCATTTATGACGCCAAGCGGGGCCAAGGGGCGGTGAATGGACGATGAGAATCTGCCGATTGGCTGCCTGGAGATTGCTGGCCTCGATGTCAGTAATTTGCTGTGGGAACAAGACGACATCGAACTGGCTGTGCGTGAGTTAGCGTTGTATTCGCCGTTTCGCGAGCATTTCAAAGAGGCGCTGGAGCTGGCCAATTATGCCACCTCATTCTGGCTTGAGGATGGCCGTTATCCTGATCGAGCAGGGTCCGTGGTCGCTACGATGTTTCGACTCCGCGACGAGATCGAGGAACATGCCAGCTACGCCGATGCAGGTTCATTGCCGAGTGTCGCACGCCGGTTCATTAGCATTGATCGCGACGCTGCGGACTCGCAACTCGTGGCGACTTATGCGCTGGTGCAGAGCATTCAAGCTGTTCAAGTTCTCGCCAACTGGCTCTTTGAAACGGAACTCTACGTCTTCGACCTGGATGCAGACCTCATAGCCCAAATGCAAACAACAGACCCCAAGAAATATTGCGCACTGGCCGAAAAGGAGCGACAGAAGGATCCAGGCGGGGAAATTGACGCTCGTGAATCCTTCCGCGCATTCATGGGCGACGCTGACAAGGCGCTCATGCTAGCGAGCCTCTACAGACAAGTTGAGGACATGGACGTATCGAAGGGTAATTTCAATGTTGCCAGCTTTCTAAGCGAGGCGCTGGGTAGAGCGTTTTCCGCCAAGGCCTCGCAAAGAGGCGCAGCTGCGGGTAAGGCCAACAGGAATCCGGAGTCGGTAAAGCAACAGGATGTCGCGAATCTCTTCGAGCGCGTTCGCAAGGCGGCTGATCGTCACATTCTGGCCAATCCTACTATTTCAGAGCTAGACCTGAAAAAAGCCTTGGTGAAAAAAGAGCGCATAGCATCTGAGCCTACCGTCAAAAAATACCTGATCCTGGGTGGATACTTACCTCGATAAATTTCAATCAAAAGCAAACCGTGTTTGCTTTTTTTCCCCTCTCTAGTCTGTGCCTGTCTCTCACCATATAGGCACGGCTATGACATCTTCCATCCAAGCAATCAATACCAAATCCCCAGTTCGCGACCCCGCAACCACCCTCATTCGAATCAGCGAAGTCATGGCGATGGTCGGCCTTGCTCGCCCCACTATCTACAAGCTGATGCAACAGCAAGACAGCGGCTTTCCGCTTCCTGTGAAACTGAGCAACAGCAACGCCCGAGGAGCGCCCGTCGCATGGGTGCTCGGTGAGGTGCAGGCATGGACCCGTGCACGTATTGCGACCCGTACGAAGGTGGCTGCATGAACAACCGCCCCTCAAGCATCGCGGGCCCTTTTCTCGATTCCTACAGCGTCGGATTCCGTCTTTATCGACCGGATGCCATTAACTGGCGGCACCGCACCATCGCGGGTGTGAGCTGGAATGGGGAAGAACAAGAAGCCTTCTTTTTCAACCCCGATGGTCTGGTCCTTCCGCTTAAATCCAATCCGTGGGAATTACCTGAACTGATCAGCAAAAACGCGGTACGCAGAGAGTTTTCCACCATCCACGGTTCTGGCCATTTCGCGATGAAACAAGGTCGTCGCGCCGCACTGAAATCGCTGGGTTTGACCGACTGGGTCACTTACTGGCTGGTCGACCAGTCGACCGGCTACGCGAACGATCCAGGGGTGTGGCAAGACATCGTTGAACAGGATCTTGCGGAGGAAAAGACCGCCAGCGAACGCCTTCACCTTGAAATGCGGTTGACCTCGGATGTGACCGGCTATGTGGATGAGTGTCTGGCACAGCGCCGAGATCTGCTCGCGGAAGAACACCGTCGACAGTGCGATGAGGACAGCAAAATCCTGGCTTGGCTCAAGGGCGAAACCCTGTCACCGCTGTTCAACAACATGCAGGAGGCAGCATGACACCGACCTTTCTTCCCCACCAAGCACTGGATCTCGTTGGTGCAATCGAAGCGTCTCTGCCTTCTACCGCAGCGATCAAAGGTCGCCAGCGATTGCTGGCCCTCCGCGATCAAGCGATCTCGGCCGGTGCGCAGGTGCTGATCGTGCTGTGGCAGAACCTGGAGTGGACGCTATTAGCAGTTCAGCCGCCAGCAGACGTGGTAATTGATGACGCTCGCGAGCTGATACCGAACCTGCTACGCAATCCCGAAGCGCTACAGCAGATGCAACAACGCGCCCGCCAAGGGAACCACTTGCAATGGCTCACCCTCGCCCGCCCCGTCACTACCCAGCACTAACGAAAACGCCCCCGGGAGCGATCCGGAGGCGTTGAGGTAAATCTACATGCCCGCACAATCTATGCCGCTTCGAAAAAATGCGCAAGATCGTCACACGGTTGCACTTTTGAAATCGGGACGTTACTCTTTGGCCGTCGCTGCAAATTCAGCGACCGGGTTTGGCGACCCGAGTTTAAGAAGGCGCACAGGCGCCCCCATTACGATTGCAGGCGCTTTTTTTGTGCCCGCATTCTTGCATTATGGCGGCTGTGCGTGGGAGACCCTCGGGTCTGCCGGGTTCCTTCTTACCCGGTTCGCCAACCTGCGCACAGCTGCCACCCCAATTCGTTTGGCGACGAACCGTGGCAGTTCCTACTTAAGAAGGAGCTCCACCCATGCACGCCCTCAATCCGTCCAAAATTCGCGCCGCTGCTCATCGGGCAATGGCTCTCGCCGCTTTACACGCCAACTCCAGCCTCGCTACACGTCTTGCCCGTTACAACGTCCACATGGCCAAAGCCCGCGCTCTCGAAGCCGCAGGCGGTGTCCAATGAACCAAGCCCTGAGCTTCTCCCTGCCCGAAGATCTGCTGTGCGTCGACAAAGGCGCCGGAGCCGGTGTACCGATTGATGCCATCACCTGTGCAGTGGAGCGAGCCAGCTCGGTGCTCCTGCTTCTTGAAGATCAGTTCGAGTGCGACGGACCACGTCTAGCCAACCACGTTATCGCCGCTGCCCTGTGGGATGTTCGAGGGACGCTGGGATTGATCCGCACCCTCGCCTTGCACGCGGACACCTCCACCCGACAAGCCATCAATGGAGGCGCCCAATGAGCCCTTCCATTTTGATTAATACCGTTGGCGGCGCCACCTTTGCCAAGTGCAACGCTCAAAACCAACCACTGTTCCGTATCGATGCAGGCATTTCCTGCGAAGAGGCGCTCGAACAAGCGTCCCTACTCATGGACTGTGTGAACAAGCTGACTTTCCGAAGCGGCATGGAGAATGACAATGACGCGATGGTCTGGGCTTCGCACTATTTGAGCGAGATGGCGAAGGCAATCATTGATGACGTTACCAGTGGGTTGCAACGGGCCCAAGGCGGTGGCGTATGAATGCAGCTACAGCTCATGCCCGTCGCCCTACATTCGCTCAAGTCAAAGCCGCTGCGTTACAGAACATCGATCGTGTCCTGACTCATTGGCTGCCCAACGGCAAGCGCGTGGACGGCGGTAAGGAATACACCGCTCCCAATCCAACCCGCGCCGACAAGCGCGCCGGATCCCTCAAGGTCAACTTGAGCAAAGGCACCTGGGCGGATTTTGCCACTGGCGATAAAGGTGGCGACCTGATCGATCTGGTGCGTTATCTGGATGGCGGCACCGACGTCGAAGCCTGCAATAAGCTGGCGGATCTGCTGCACGTTGTCGCTGGGGTGGCTCAATCAAAACCGAGCCCTAGCAAAAGCAAAACACCGGAATGGCTCGCCATTCAGCCGATCCCGGCCGAGGCCACGGGCAAATGTCCGGCCAAACACCGGCAACACGGCGTGCCGTCCAAGGTCTGGATGTATCGCGACGCTCAAGGCCAGCCAGTCATGGCGCTCTACCGCTTCGACTTGGGGCAGGACGAAGACGGCAAACCGCGCAAGGTGTTTGCCCCTTTGACTTGGTGCCAACGTGCCGACGGTCAAACGCAGCAATGGCGTTGGCAGGGTTTGCCGGATCCGCGTCCCCTGCTGCGCCTGGATGAACTGGCGCAACGCGCAGATGCTCCGGTCATTCTGTGCGAAGGCGAAAAGGCCGCCGACGCCGCGGCGGAGCTGCTGCCCGGTTACGTGGCCACCTGCTGGCCGAACGGCTCGAACTCTTGGCATAAAGCCGACCTGACACCGCTCACAGGTCGGTCCGTGGTGCTGTGGCCAGACAATGATGTCAGCGGTAAAGGCTGCATGGCTGCCGTCGCCGAACAACTGCACCAGATCGGCGCCGCGTCAGTGAGCGTGATCGCCCTGGACATCTTCAATCATAAGCCCGCCCTCAAGAATGACCAACCGACCTTCGCCAAGGGTGGTCAATGGGACGACGGCGACGACGCGGCTGACGCGCAGGCCAAAGGTTGGACGGCGGCGCATTTCGCGGAGCTGGAGCGTAGCGGTGAACTGTTCGGTCTTGAGCCGGAGAAAGCACCAACCGAACCACCCGAAGGCAAAGCCAAGCCAACGACCAAGCGTGCCGCGAAACCGAAAAACGATTTACTCCCAAGCGGCTTTCGCCTGACACCAGAAGGCGTGTTTTATTCGGGTGACGACGGCGAAGCACGCCCGGTGTGCTCGCCGCTGGAGATCCTGGCGCGCACTCGCGATGTGCAGGGTCATAACTGGGGATTGTTGGTTGAGTTTGACGATCCGGACGGAGCGAAAAAACGTTGGAACATCCCGGCGCGGACCATGACCGGCGACTTCGGCAAGGACGTACTCGGCCCCCTGGTGGATATGGGCCTGCGTCTGGCCGGCAGTCGCTCCGGACGCAATGCGCGGAATGACCTGCAAAGTTATCTCGGCGGATTCGACAGCGCCCAGCGGGCTCGACTGGTCACCCGTTTGGGTTGGCACGACAGCGCCTTCCTGCTGCCCGAACAACAGGTCGGCTCGCACGCCGAACACCTGCACTTCTATGAGGCCGGCGCGCAGCTGCCGCCGATCAGCGAAGCCGGCACCCTGGAGCAGTGGCAGGAGCAAATCGGCGCCTTGTGCATCGGTAATCACCGCTTGGCGTTTGTGGCCAGCGTGGCGTTTGCCGGTCCACTGTTGCACCTGCTTGGCCATGAGTCGGGCGGTTTTCACCTGTACGGCGACAGCTCGGGCGGCAAGACCACCCATTTGCAGGTGGCCGCCTCGATCTACGGCGGGCCGCGTCTGGTGCGTTCCTGGCGCTCGACGGATAACGCCTTGGAATCCATCGCCGCCGCGCACTCGGACGGGCTCTTGGTACTGGATGAAATCGGCATGTGCGACCCCCGCATCATTGGCGAGACGGTGTACATGCTCGGCAACGGCACCGGTAAGGCTCGCGCCAATGATCGAGGCCAAGCTGGCCGACAGGTGCAGGAGTGGCGTTTGCTGTTTCTCTCAACCGGCGAGAAGACCTTGGCGCAGCACATGGCCGAAGCCAACAAGGAGCTGAAAGCCGGCATGGAAATACGCATGCTCGCGGTGCCAGCGGATGCCAGCAAGGGCCTCGGCATGTTCGACGTGTTGAACGGTTTTGAAGACGCCGCCACCCTCTCCGATGCGCTCAAGGCACGGGTGGCCAAGTACTACGGCACACCGCTCACCGCGTTCCTGTCGGCTCTATGTGAGCCCGGCAAACGGCATGGCTGGTCGACTATCTTGCGTCACACCTTGGAAGGGTTCATCACCAAAGCGCTGCCTGCCTCGGCCAGCGGTCAGGCGTATCGAGCAGCCGCTCGCTTTGGTTTGGCTGCGGCAGCTGGCGAGCTGGCGACCGCGATGGGGATTACCGGCTGGCCAGACGGCACCGCTACCACTGCGGCCCGAGTATGTCTGAACGCATGGATGAATGAGCGTGGTGGTGCTGGAAACCTCGAAGGTGACGCGATTCTGGCACGGCTGCGCCAAGTCATCGAACGCTTCGGAGAAAGTCGCTTCACCCGCTGGGAATCGGCTGCCGCGAAAATCGATGAGCATGGCCCTCGGACCATCGACCGCTTGGGTTTTCGCAAGTCGTTGGAGCAGGGCCTGGGTGACGCGCTGCACACCACCAACACCTACTACGTGTTGCCGGAAGCATGGCGTTCGGAAGTGTTCAAGGGCATGAACATCAATGCCGTGAACAAGGAACTGATTCGCCGTGGCGTCCTTGAGCCGGGGCCCGACGGCAAAGCCTCCTGCGCCGTCCGCTTACCAGGCCTGGGCATACAGCGTTGTTATGTGGTGAAGACGGTACCGGGAAGGGATGAGAGCGAGGCACAGGCCGCTTAACGGCCAGCCTACTGATCGAGGTAAAGCCGGCCCGAACCGGCCTCGCCAGCCACTCCTAACCCAACCAAATTAGACAGGACAAAACACATGAACGGTATTCAGCATCTGAAAGACACACGCGCCCAACTTGTCATTCAAATGGAAGCCATCAAAGCGGAACTTCCGCATTTTGAAGCTGCGTTGCAAAGCGCGGAAATCATTAGCCAAGGCCGCGAGAGCGACGTCAGGCATGAAATCAGCAGTCGAAAAATAAAGATCGACTCGATCGACCTTCAGCTTTTCCAGCTGGATCAGAAACTCAGTCGTCGCGAGGCATTTGCCAACCGAGAAAGTCTGATGGCCACGCACATTGAAGACATGGCGAACTGGAAAGCAGATGAGCAGGAACTCAACATAAAACGTGAATGCCTCAGCACTCGCTTGGAGGACATTCGCAAGCAGGGTGAGGCAGAGATGGTGAATGCACGACAGGCGGAGACTCAGGCGGCCACCGCCTACGCGCAAGCCGTGGCCTGGGGCGATGTAGAAGGGGAAAAAACTGCCAACAACGACGCACAGAAAGCGGCGAAAAACCTCACTGCCGCGACCGAACAACATCGTCGACAGCAATTGATCATTACCGCCCTGGAGCAGGAGCTGGCCATCGTTGAAAAACACATCACCGAGGCGCAGGAGGAACACGGAAAAATTGAGAAAAAAGCCTTACGGCTTGCCCACGACGCCCTGGAGGAAAAGTGGAATGAAGCCGCCCAGGTGCTGCTTGATGTTGGAGGCAAGCTTTACGCCGCTGCCGGACTGATCGGCAGGGACCCAACCTCCCTGTTGAAACTCGAAATACCTGAGCAAGGTGAAAACTTTGGCAGTTGGAAGTGGCAGGACCTAACAGAGCGTGGGAACCAATATCGCCTGCGGGACCTGCTCTCGATGTAACAGATGACTACCCTGAAACAGCCTGCGTTGCGGGCTGTTTAAGCCACGTATGGATCGAAGCCATGAACACAACGACACAAAATAGCTCACAAATTTTTGAAGATCTTAAAGCGAGAAAAGCCCACCTGATTGCTGTACTCAAGCTCGTGGATACCGGAACCGGAAAAAGCACAATGCAAACGCTCACCATCACTGCGATCAAAGCAGAAATGGGGTTCATTGAGCAAAAGCTGAAAAAACAGGGATGAGGATAAGCGGAAGCTAGTAAAAGCTTCCGTCAAATTCGGCAGGCAGGTTGCAGCCAAAAGCAGACGCTCTGACCAGAGGATGCTTTCAACCCGAACAGGCCGGTTGGTTCGTGAACGGGATTTGAGACAACTTAATCTTTGTATTGACTTGAAGTCGCTACCTAGTCATCGATGTCTGAGCCCCCTTGGGTCGTGGTTGGGGCATTGGCACCGGCACGCATGATTGATACCGGGTGGTACTGCGACTCGAGCTATAGCTGTATGCGCGCAAACCTTGGTCGGGAGTCTGCGACGTAAGAAATTTCAACTCTGCTTATCCTTGTTTTGCATCAGATCTTGGGCGGATTCTGGCTTAAGTAATTCGTCCGCATCGCTTTGACGTTTTGTACCGAAATAAAAGCCCACTACTACTAGAGCTAAATCCTTAAGTACAGAAATATCTCCAATCCCACTCAGTGCCGCAATCGCCAAAGACACAATTATAACAATAGCAATAAATGCTTGAATATTACTCGCACTGGCTATGCGCGAAAACAGACTGCCTGATGCATCGCGCTGGAGTAGTCCGGCTTTCTCGGCAGCGTACAATAGTATTGTAACCACGAAGGCAAGTTGAACAACGGGACCAAAAAAACTACCTACGCCGCTACCAAGCGCAACCAACATGGTCGTTGCAACAAGTATTTCATTCTTGTTTTCGGGAAGATAAACACCTAGCACTTGAAGCCCGACATAAGATACAACCCATAACACCAGCACAAAAATAGTTGACCTTATAATCAATCCCATATACGACCCCATTTTGGTTATTACACAGAAGAGATACCTATAAAGACAACACCCTCAAAAAAACTGAACGCTACGTGTCCAGCATAGACGAACTCCCACAACAAGGGACGATTGTTTACCTACAGCTTCCGTTTACTCGAAGGTAAGGGATGACCAACTGACATCAACCTATGAAAGCTGGACCGATCGTGGCAAATCCTGGTTCAGTAGTTTTCACCCTGAAGACGATAGCGCTCGATACCGGTGCGCAGAAGAACCCGAATGGGACCTGGGTATGCGGCGGGGCATACACCGGAGCCCAGCAAAATCCTAATGGCACATGGGTCTGTGGCGGCGCCTATTCAGGAGCTCAAAAAAACCCAATGGCACATGGGTATGTGGTTAGCCGTCTAACAATGCCCTTCACTGCTTTTCCTCCGATAGACGGATTATAAAGAGCTGCGCGATGCCAGGCCCTTGGGTTAGGCGCAGCTGATTTCCAACATGAGTATCCGCGCTGGGTCGCTTTCTGCCTCTCATGACGGGCAGAAAACGGCCATTTCCGGTCAGTCGCGACTGGCACAAACCCAACTAAAAGTTTTCATTCAGCCGTGTCAAACTTATTATTGCATCAGGTAGATAGGACCGAGAAGCAGCCCGCGGCATTTATTTGAAAATTCGGGGGCAATACATATCCACACACAGTCACAAATTTATGACGTAGCGACTCCTAATTAGCTCCTCAAGCTCAACTATTTTATCCGCTGCATCTTTGTACTGAGCATCAAAAAACGAGAAAGGCAACTCGTAAGAATCTAATTCTCTAGATATTTTCTGTGATTTCTTATAGATGTCCTGCAGCGCAATCGCGGACTGTATAAATCCGTCCCTTATGTTCTTTGGAATAAAAGGCGCGTTATTATATATCAAGTCATGGGTCTTCAGGTGCTGCTGATAGCAAATAATTATTTGCGCCTCAACATCCTCGCCACCATCAAAATCCCTTTTAATGTAAAGCACTTCGGACGTCAGCTTTAGTAATGCACTCCATGTCTCCGTGCATGCGATCAGCTCTTTTTCGAAAACTGACTTATTTGTATGAAAAGAAAAATCGACTTTCTGTTTCATTGAAATTATTTCACTTTCATACTTAACTCTATCGATTTCTCTGACCCGGTTTATCCAGATTTTCCCAAGCCACCCAACCGCCCCTAGCAAAAGTGTTGAAACAAAGGCTGACGTCAGAATACTTTCGAGCATAGGTTCAATCTCATAAGTTGAAAAGCTAGAAAACCTTTCTAATTCAGGCAATGAGTTCGCCACACCTGAGGGCATCTTGCAGCCTGGATTAGCCTCAAAGAGCTTTCGGATCCAAAGTACCTATATAGTATAGTTTTGGCCTCCTATGCCATGAAACTAAATTTGTGCTGACCAACGAATTCTAAAGAAGCCCCTGCGAGAACTACAAAAAATTTACTGCCCCACAGATTCCCAAAGAGTAGCTAGTTTTCCAGATGCGAACAGTTTGGATCGCCCATTGGTTGGTGGTCACCCTGCACCTGACCCGTTTGCGCCGGAAACGGCTCCGGTTCGATTGTCAGCTCTGGCCGATTTCTGTCGGTTCTGACCGTCTGCAATGGGTCGAGGCTGTGTAAAAACGTTTTCGATCAGTGCGGCTGACCGGAGCCACTCGAAAAATCGCGGTCCTACGCAAATTTCAAGTCTGCTGAGCAGCCGATCGTCAGTAGATTTCGCGTAGTAGCGCATGCATCAACACTGGGAGCGCGTTTTTACACAGCCTGGGTCGACTTCTGCCGGCCGCAACAGACCGCAGTCGACCCACAACGGACGTTCGCGGGGAGAGACAGAGATCGGCCGATTCTGTTGAAAAAGTCGGCCTTGGTTTCCACGGCAGAAAAATACGCGCCTGAGATTGAAATCTTTGCTTTGTGCAGAGTCTTATAGACCCAGATTTCACGTAGCAACGTGCAAAAAAGGCGTTTTCACCGATCAATCTTCGAGCAGTTTGGCCGGACGGACTTTTTCAACAGAATCGGCCAGAAGCGGTCGCTGGACAGTCCCTCTGTCAGTCAATAGCCTCCGCCTCCATGGAGCTCTAACCACTACCAAGGCGCAACCATGTCGAACAATTGGACTGACGCAGAACTCGCGGCATCAGTAGAGGCTTATAGCTTTATGGCGGCGAAGGGCGCCGCCGGCGAGCCCTATAACAAATCAAAGGTGTATCGAGATCTCGCAACATAATTCGGGCGCAAGCCCGGAGCATGCTCACGCCGGATGCAGAATATCTCTGCGCTTTACCGGCCTTCTCGCCTGGTTCCGCGATGAGAAGACCGGCCAGCAGCACAAACTCACCGAGGGCGACCAAGCCAAGCCCCGGCGCCTCACCCACCTCTGCCAGAGCAAGACAGCTGCCAAGCGCGCCCTTGATCGAGAGTGGAAGCGGATGCAGGAAAAACAAAAGGCCCCGTGATGGGGCCTTCTTTGTCTCATCTATCACTTCGGTCGAAGCAAAGAATGGAGACGCTTGACGATCATGACAATGGTTAATAACAAATTCACCGTAACAAAAACAGTAATTGGAGTGAACACTAGCTTAGACAAAATCAGCGATACAGATACTGAGGCTGCCTTAGGGTCAACGAAACTATCCGCCATCGAAAAAGCAAAACATGTAGCAATAAGAACCAACGAAGAAAGAATTGAAAAACTTATATTGTAATAAAGCTCGTCGAGAAGCTTTTTCTTAGCAGCATAGAATGCGTCGACAGGACGTTTTAGCTCGAAATCGCGCTGATGCTTGTCATCAAGCTTACTCTCTTGGTCATAGACCAGAACCAGAACAGAAAGCAAAAGCGCGGTAAAAATGGCCCCGAAGTTTACCAAGAGTGACGAAACATCCTTATTTAAGGAAAATCCAATAATGACGCTGGCAGTGCTAAAAGCAATAGGAACAAAACAAAATGTTAAAAAATCGAACCATGACCAACCGCCATCAACCTTCGACAACGTGCCAAGGTGGCCATACACAATGTCTTTAATATTTACTTTGCTGCTCATACTTTTATACCCATCCCAGGATACATAGTGAAAAGAAACTCATTAAGGAGCATCTTACACCATGCATCAAATTCTCTCATATCAGGATTACCAGCGGTAATTGTAACTTTTTTCTCATCGACATCAATCTCACAAACTTGACTATTCTGACTACCCCCGAGTCGAAAGGTTCGTTTCCTGCCATGCATTTCTACAACCGTCTTCACCTCGGCGCAAAGCGGCGCGAGAATTTCTACTGTCGCGTTCTGCTCAGTGCCAGGCGTCAGATAATCAACAAATGTGCCGAGGCTTTTGCTTCGAGACGCTTTGATAATATAGGTATGTTCGGCTTCATCGTGGCCAAGTTTCTTAATTTGATCTTCGATGGTATTCATGCCGCTAAAGCGAACTAACTTTATCTCTTTGGTGGTAGCCTTCTTCCATTCTTCAAAAGCTTTTTCATAAGAGAGGGGATTCATTTGCAAGACTCGACCAGTCACCCGCGCAAACTCTTCTCGCAGAAGCTCATAAACCAATGTCTTGACCCCTGCATTCTTCTGGTTATGCAGAAGAACTACACCCTCATTAAGCTCTGCCGGAACAAAAAACCTGACATAACGATTTAAAACTTCAGCATTTTCCTCTAGACGCTTAAAATCAATTTTTCCGGTCTTGATATTTACTATATCGGTTCTAGATCCGTAGCTTCCAGCCCTTACAACCCCTCGAATCTCTCGCTTAGCGTCATCAAACTTGAAACTGGCCAAAGCATAGATTTGCTCAGTGGCTTGAACTATGTGATACCCATTGCCTTTACCGGTGATGTACGACTTAAAAACCTCATACATATCGAACTGACCAATCGTCCCGAGAGGCGAATAGGAGTCCTCAACTTTCTTACCCTTCATTAGAGGGTTAAAACAGCGAATTGTGTATGGCGAAATGGTATTCAATTGTGCCCCAGCCTTTTTACTTATTAGTCTACCTTCCTTGGTCTCGCCCTTATTTAGAGCACCTGTAGATCAGGCTTAGGACCAAGACCCCGCCACTTGGCGGGGCTTTGTGGCCAGCACCAGCCAGCCGTTATTAATCACTCACGTACCGTTTACTCCACCAGCGTCGACACCAGCCGTAACATCCATTCCTGATCCAGCTTGTTCAGGCCACGGTGATACTGGATGACCCTCCACTCCACCGGTGTCAAGCTTTCAAACTCGGGAACCTCTTCGTCTTTCTCCAGCTTTTGAACCGCTACAGTAACCTCGCACCCCATCTGCATACTCCTTTCATGGCAGTGAGCAAAGGAACATAACGACCGGCTTACCGTTTCTCGCCAGACTAGACCAATGGATGAGAGGTCCAGAGGTTGCACAACAATTCAGCGACGACATAAGGCCTGCGCGCGCTCCACCAGCGGGGTAAAATCCACTGGGATCTCCGGCATCTCTGGGTTCGGCTTCGCCACGTCGACGGAGTGCAGTTGTACCGTGAAGACGCCGGATGACCGCGAGGTACTGAACTATAAGGAACCCAGGGTAATCCCGCCACTGGGTCACAATGGAGCGCGCCCTGATCGTTGAGCTTGAGGTGCAATATCTGGCCTCACAAGAAGCGTCGGTTGGGTTTCACAGGGTTTCGTACAGTGGCTAGCTTGGCCGCGTTCCACAGCGGCACCGGGAGTTGAACAAAATTCTACAGACCTACGCCATCGCATGTGGGATGAGCTATATGGGCCGTCTTTCGGCCACTTATATGCACATGATGGACAGAGTAGTGGCAAAACTGTAGCGTTTCCGACTTGCGCGGGTCTGTGCTGCGGCTGAGGTTGCCGTGCACTTTGCTGCCCACTGGCATCACCGAGAATGGAATTCGTTTGATGAGCTTGAATTACTTAGAAACGCGATTCGACAAGGTCAGCTATTTACAAAATTTGCTGATCGCTCACGCTACAGGAAAACCTGCTGACTCGGGTGAATATCAGCAACTCCGCCACGAGCTGCTTAATGACAACGATATCGCCAGTCGGCTCCCTGCATGGCTAAAGCACCACAGAGACCTTGAATCGTTCTGGGGCTTTATCCAGCCGAAATTCAGCACATATGCCGAACGAAGGACTTACCTGTCGCAACAATTTACTGAGTTGCTTAACGAACTTGAGTTCGGCGCTGTGACGGCACCAAACCAGCAATCTGCTGCATTCAATGCCCTGCCGTTGCCCCAAAATATAAATGTTTTTCCTATTCCAGTTTACGACGCCTCTGGTAGTACCACGATTGCAAGGAACAAACGGAATGTGTTCATCGTACACGGGCGGGATAACGAGGTTAAACAAGAAGTCAGCCGTTTCGTTGAAAGCATCGGGCTGAAGTCGATTATTCTTCACGAACAGGCGAGTGGTGGATGAACCATTATTGAAAAAATTGAGCACTACTCTGGCGAGGCTGACTTTGCCATTGTGCTCTATACGCCGTGTGATCAAGGCCGGGGGCATCATGAAAAACAAGTGGTTGGCCCAAGAGACAGAGCACGACAGAATGTTGTATTCGAGCACGGCTATTTGATGGCGAAGCTCGGGCGGGAAAATGTTTGTGCCTTGGTGAAGGGGAACATCGAAACACCTAACAACATCAATGGCGTAGTCTATGTAAATCTAGACCCACAGGGGCTTGGCAGCGAGAAATCGTCAAAGAAGCTTAGGGTGTGCGGTTACGAAGTGACTAGTTGGTAGTGGCTGATGTGATAGCTCTCTAGATATTTAATTGCAACAGTCATTCTGTAAGGGTTCTTATGTTAACGATTGCTCGCTACTCCACACCTGTTGCACCAGCGGTATGCCAAACGATCCTTGAGTTAGTGAGCGACAACGCCACCTCTTTGAGCATGACCCGCCCCCCCGCTAGAGCACCCACTCTACGACGATTATAGAGCGCTTATTGTCGAGGAAATTCGAACATATATTACTCGTCACGACTTCCCTCATATTAAGGTACTCACGGCAGCGACAGTGGATGGCCAAGTAATAGGTTTTTTGCTTTTCGGACTGGTTATGACTGACGTCCTTGAGTGCAATATCTACTACACCGCCGTGCATAGGCGGTTCCGTCGTAGGGGCGCGATGACTCAGATGATGAGCTCCGTAATGGAAATATCACCTACTCTTGCCCTGTCCTGCGACCCGTCAATGGTGCAGATCTACGAGCGGTTCGGGTTTATGCCTGCTGACGTTCGTGAAACGCAAGTAGTGATGTTCATCGGTAAACCGAAGGGCATAACTCCAGTAATCGAGCCCACGGATCTGATGCGTTTGGAAGTTGTAGATAGAGCCTTCAGGGAAGCCATGGAAAAGACCAACAAACGAGACCTCAAACACGCCGACAAAAGGTTTCAAGTGCAAATTACAAAGATGAAGACCCGTGCCAAAAAATTCTTGGAGGCCCGGCGGTCTAAAGCACAAGGGGCTGTTCAAGGCCCATCAGGATCAACCCTCAATTGCTAGGGCTTGTACGAAAAGTCGCCGAGCGGCGATCAGGCAAGGCGAAAACAGACGCAGAAGCGGAGTTGACTGGTTGCCAATGGGCATTCCGAACCTGTTTTCAACGCGGCATGATCGCGCGCAGGCACTTTTCGTACAAAGCCTAGTCCATGGGCGTCGCTATGATCGCTGGCTATTTACCACGATGCATCGCGGCGTGGACGAGAGGGATTGCAATGGCGGGTCTGTGGGAGCCGGTATGGAGTATTTTCTGGAGTAGCGTCTCAGTACCGCTAGATGAGTGGTGGCTGCTGTGCCAGACCACCGCCTGTGTGAATCACCTAATTTCCTAGACTCATTCGAAAGTCCGCTTATGGCCGAGGCTGTGTAAAAACGTTTTGAGCCCCGAGCACTGATCGTTTGATGATCAATTTCGGCGTCTCCGAATGAATTCTGAGCATTCCAGCCCGGCCAGATTCTAAGGATTTCGCGTAGCAACGCGCACGTTGAATTTCAGCTGGAGTTTTTACACAGCCTGGGCCGATTGCGGCCTACGATTTACCCAAATTTGTAAACGCTGCTGTAACACCTATTTGGTTTGTAACACCCAATGCACGCGAAAGATGCATGGTGTGTAACACTAATAAAGTCTAATAAATTCAATTAGTTAGAATAGCTTGTAACACCCGCAACACCTGTAACACGTCTTTTCGAGCCCCACACCCCATCAGTGATAGCTCCGCCAGCGAAAGCAATACTGGCTTGGTATCGACTAATGGAGAATTCGAGCGCTGGGTCACCGAACGCCAGGACGCTTGAGGTGCCGTCTGCCAACAAGGAACAGGGAGATGCATCGACCGGGACACCGACTCGCCTGGGACCCTGGGGATGTTCGGTGGGTACGGGGTCGGAAACCCGCCGGACCTTGTTAGTGGGAGCACTCCCAGCTTAGTGAACAGGTGAACCGGGTGAACTGCTGGTTCACCCGTGCATTTGCCCTACGAAACGGCTAATCCCTGGCCACCTTTACCGAGATGGTAACGATGCCCTTTTTTCTTCAAGATCCTTCCAATTTCAACGCTGAAATTTCAGTAAGCAGGGGCGTTTGCGGCTAACGAGATCCCGCGGGTTTCCGACCCCGTAAGACTGCGCATTCTCCAGGGGCCCCCGCTAATTTCGCGAGCGGCCGGCCATGGACATCGGTAGATTACGCGGGTAGCTTCTGCTTTTCGATGCACGTGCACGAGCTTGAGCCATGCCTTGAACATATTTTTTATCGAACAACAACCCCAATGGAACCAAGGTAAAAACACATGGACTGGTTGGATATCTACAGCCTGGGCAACAGCACAAGACTGATTAGAAAGTTCCTGATTGACATTGCCTCGATGGAAACTGACATTTCTTTTACCGGTTTATATATCACTAGAAAACTTGAATCGTTTGAAAATGCCATAGAGGTGATGGACGCATTTCCTGAGACATTTAGCTCTATCAAACGAAACATTGCACACATTGATAAAGAAACTTATCTCACACTAGAGCACTTAGAAAAAGACGCACTATTAATTGAGCAAATTTCATTGATCAATTTAAAACTGCAGATGTCTCGGCCGCCTACACCGACATCATTCCTAAAAGGGCTCGCAAAATCAGTCATGTACGTTCGGATCTTCTCCACCATCGAAACAAAACGTTTATTCGGCGAGGAAAGCATTTCAATTGAGCGAACTATCGTTAACTGCGACAAATTAATTTCCACACTAAAAATAGCCGAAGAAATAGTTCGTCATAAAGCGACACTTGATAACGATGTGTTTAAACCTTCACGAGTAAAAGAAAGCGTTGTCATTGAAATGATAGACAGCGCAGCGCAACAGGTTGAAAACTCACGCTCACTGAATTATGAAACAAGAGTCTTGATCAATGAATATTTAGCAGAAATAAAAGCCGAAGCGCAGTCGAAGGCTCCAAAGTGGCAAAACATCATAGGTTCTCTTATGATCGTCGCCGCAATGACTAGCAGTTTGGCAGATGCCCCAGGAGCTGCTCAAACGCTCCAAGCATTGATCCGGTACATCGTAGGGACATCGGTTATGAAACCCGAGCCCCCCTACCTGCCGGCGCCAACCGACCAGAAGACTGAGGGTTTAGACTTTTTCAGCGGAATTCAGACGTAGGGATCTCACGAGGCTCGTTCTTTACATCAGGCCATAAAAATCTGTATCCCTACGTGTATCCCTAATCAAATATTTCAGCTATAAGCCCCGTTTTATATAGACCTTTCTGGTCCCCCCGGGGGCACCAAACAGCAGTAGCTGTGAGTCCCTACCGGCTTGCAGAATCAAAGAGACCGGCCAGATGAGCCGGTTTTTTTGTGTCTGAGATTCTGCTCGGTACTGAGCCAGAGGGATTCTACCCGGACGGAGATAGCCCAGCCGACAAGGCCTCCGACGGGTACCGATGGTTTACTGATCGTTGATGAGTTGGCGTGCGCTCGGTGTAGGAGCGGACCTGGCCGCGATGGGCCGCGCAGCGGCCCCTTAGGCCAGTGACATCTGCGACTCAGCTTAAGTGCAGGTGGTTTCAGAATCGCCGGGGCCGCTTCGCAGCCCATCGCGGCCAGGTCCGCTCCTACAGGAGGTTTGTGCCCCGCTCCGACCTAACGCGCATTGCCCCCCCACCACCAGTTCCAGAACCCCGGCAACTGGACGGCTTGGGAGCTGTCACGCACCGTGCGGGCCATGGCCGCTCGCAGCAAGGCTGATCGATCGTCGTAGAACGGCTTGTCCGCCGTTCTCACCCCGGTCTCGCGCGCGCTGTCCATCAGGATCTGCAGGTACTCCTGCATATGCCGGGCGGTGTAGCGATTAAGATCGTGAAAGGTCACCACCACCGGAATAACCCCATCGACCACTGGCTGTTCTCCAGCAGCGATTCGCTCGCGCACCTCGGCGAGATGCTTGAGCAGGTTGGCCCGCCTTTGTGGGCTGGCGGTGATACCCCAGACCTTGCCGTCATTGGCACTCAGATCGGTCAACAACACATGCAGGCCATGCCGTTGATAGGCGGCAAAGGTACGTTTGTCGTAGTTCCAGAACGGCGGACGCAGCAGGACCGGTGGCGCCGCGGTGATGGCGGCGATGTCGGCGCGTCCGTCGGTGAGTGACTGTTCCAGCTCCTGCGCGCTCAGAGAACGGTGATTGGTGTGCCACGGCGTGGCCGTGTGGAAGCCCAGGATGTGGCCTTCGTCATGCTCACGGCGCATGATTTTCCGTCCCAACTCGCTCCCCCCGGCCCTGGGTGCACGAGTCTGTACGAAAAAGACCGCCTTGATACCCGGCTGCACCGGGTTTTGGGCCAGGTCATCGAGCACCGAAAGGGTCGGATTGTAGAATCCGGAAGCACTGGGGCCGTCGTCAAAGGTCAGCAGGAAACGGATCGGCGGCTGCGCCTGCAACTGTTGCGCAGTCTGTGGCGTCAAGGCCATCGGCGGCCCGATACAACCGCAAAGGCTCGTTGCAATCGCGAGCACGGAGAGAAAGGTGAACAACGGTTTCATGGGTTTGGCCTTGTAACTTCGTTACGCGATGGCACTCACAGACTCGATTTGCACCGCCGCAATCAACCCCGACGCCGGCACCAACGGTGGCAAACCATAGGCTGCTCGCGCGGTGTCGCAATGACCATTGTGCTGGCCGTCGTACCAGGACGCATCAAACTCGCGGCAGGTACTGGAGCGTTGCTCATACATGCCGCAGCTCACCGCCTTGCCCACCTCGCCTTGCAGGCCCACGCAGCGGCAAGGCTTGCTTTCGGTGCCGATCATGGCGACCCGGTTGGGCGCCACCTGGACCACCAGCTCATCGGGCACCGGGCCGCCCGCCGAGGCACATTCCCCCCAATAGAAAGACACACGGAAATGCGCGCAGCAAGCGCCGCAACTCAAGCAAGGGTTCGGTTCGGACATGATGAGGGAAAGTCGAAATGTTGTCGTTATGGGGCGCTGAACAGCGCCGCCATTCTATGCTTCGCCAAGCGCTTGAGAAGGGGGTTTTAAAAAGAAATTCTTGCCTGCCGATAGCCGGTCGGGCGCCGGTTTCAGGGCGTTCACAGCGGCGTCGAGACCGACGCCGCTGCTGCGGTTCAAGGACGGGCGTTGATTTGTTGCTGCAGGTTCTGGATCTGGCTCTGCAGAGTATTGATGCTGCGCGTGGTCTGGCCACGGAAGGCGTCGAACTCGGCCGTGCTGGCGCCACCGCCCTGGCTGGCTGCCGGGCGGTTGTCCTGCTGGCTCTTGAGGACCAGCACATCCTGTTCCAGACGGTCGATGGCGGCGCTCTGGTTACCCTGCTTTTTCAGGGCGGCGATGTCGCCAGCCAGCCTTTTGAGTTCGGCATCGACCTTGCTCTGATCAGGCTGCGCGGATTTAAGTGCCGCCAGTTCGCCGCTCAGGCTCCTGAGCTGGGCCTGCAACTGATCGTTGACCGCCTTTTGCTCGCCAACCTGGGCCAATGCATCACTCAGACGCTTGTCCAGGCCACTTTGCTGCCCGACCACGCCTTGCTGCTGCTTGCTTTGCTCCAGCAGTTTGTTTTGCAGCTGGCGAATTTCCAGCTTCAAAGCTTCGCTACCGCTGGTGGCGGTGGACTCGGTGGCCACCACTTTGCCAGTAATCGCTTGCAGGCGCCCCGCCGCTTCCTCGCTGATACGGGCAAAGCTCTCCTGGGTGGCAACCAGTTGCTGCTCCATCAACGAGATCTGCTGGAAGCTCCACCAGCCCAGGCCGACCACGGCGATCAGCAGCGCACCAATGATCGCCCACAAGGGACCTGTGCTCGGGGCCTTTACCTTGACCACTGGCGTGGTACGCGAATAGACCGTGGTGCGCTCCCGGGCAGCGGCAGTGCCGGAGAAGTCGTCGTCATCATCGCGGTTACCGGCGCTCAAGCTGGGCAAGTCAAACTCATCGTCTTTACGCATGGGAAACCTTCGTGAACTGCCGTAGTGGCAAAATAATACCCAAACTCAACAGCGAAAATCGCGCCAGAATCGACCACACAGTGTAAACCCGGTTCCTTGTTCAGCGCCGAATCGGCCTCTGCGCCTGCCACCAGCCGCAGAATTCATCCAGTGCCGACCACAGGCTGACTTTGGGCTGATAATCCAGCCATTGCCGGGCGCGACTGATGTCGAGGGTGAAGTCCTTGTTCATGACCTGCATACCCAGGCGCGACAAGGTCGGCTGCGGCCGGCCCGGCCAGAGCAGGCAACAGCCTTCGTTCAGCGCCGCGACACTGTAGGCCAGGCCAAAAGAGCGATACCGGGTCACTTGGGGCAGGTGCATCTGTCGCATCACGTAATTGACCACATCCCACAATGGCACCGGGTTTCCGTTACTGATGTTATACGCCCGACCCAGCGCCGATTCACCCGCCTGCAAGGCGCTGAGCAAGGCGTCATTAAGGTTGTGCACGCTGGTGAAATCAACCTTGTTGAGGCCATTGCCGATGATCGCCAGGCGGTTCTTTTCCTGCATCTTCAGCAAGCGCGGGAAAATGCTGACATCACCGGCTCCGGTCACGAAGCGCGGCCGCAAGGCAATCACTTCAAGGCCGAACTCCGCCGCGCCAAAGACCTTCTGCTCGGCCTGGTGCTTGGTGCTCGCATAAGCGTCATGGAAGCGTTTGGGCACCTGCTCTTCGCGGATATTGAGCCTTGAACGGCCGTCGAAGTAAATCGACGGGGACGACAGGTGCACCAGGCGCCGTACCCCGGTTTTCAGGCAGGCTTCGACCACATTCTCGGTCACCCCCACATTGCCCTGATAAAAATCCTGGTAGCGGCCCCAGTTGCCGACCGCGCCGGCACAATGCACCACCGCATCGACGCTCTGGCACAGGCGCCGGACCAGATCGGGGTCGGTGAGGTCACCCTGGACAAACTGCGCCCCGCGCCGAACCAGATGCTCGACACCCTCGGCGCGGCGTCCATTGACCCGGACATCAAGGCCCTGCTCCAGGGCAAAGCGCGCAAAGCGCCCGCCAATGAAGCCGCTTGCGCCAGTGACCAGAATCTTCATGTACCGCTCCAATCTATCTATAAAGGCTTGACGCTTTTCATCCCGCCAAGGGCACCAGCCATTGGCTCGCCGTGCGGCTCAGGTGCTCGGTGAAGCGGGCGAGCAATTGTCCACCATTGCGCCAATGATGCCAGTACAAAGGCACATCAATCGGTCTATCGGCCAATATCTCAACCAGCGTCCCGGCCGCCAACTGCTCGCGCACTTGCAGTTCCGGCACCAGCCCCCAACCCAGACCTGCTTCGGTCAGACGGATAAAACCTTCGGACGAAGGGCACAAGTGGTGCAGAAAACCGCCTTCGATACCCAGCGATGCCAGATAGCGGTGCTGCAGAAAATCGTCCGGGCCGAACACCAGCGCCGGCACCCGCGCCAGCCGCGCCGCCTCGAAGCCGTCCGGAAAGTGCCGCGCCAGAAAAGCCGGGCTGGCCAGCGCCCGGTAGCGCATGGCGCCCAGCGCCACGCTGCGCGCACCGGCCACCGGGCGCTCGCTGGCACACAGGCAGGCGGCCACTTCGCCGGCGCGCATGCGCTTGAGGCCGACCTCCTGATCCTCCACCACATGGTCGAGCAATAAATGCTGCTCGGCGCAGAAGTCACTGACCGCCACTGCCCACCAGGTCGCCAGGCTGTCGGCGTTCAACGCCACCCGCAGACGCTCGGGCAAGCCCTCTTCGTCCAGCGCCGGCACCTGGCCCTGCAAATCACGCTCAAGCAGCCGCACCTGCTGGACATGGTTGAGCAGGCGCCGACCGATTTCGGTGGGGCTGGGCGGCGTGGCGCGTACCAGCACCGGTTGGCCGACCCGCGCCTCAAGCAACTTGATCCGCTGCGAAACAGCCGACTGGGATAACCCCAGCACCTGAGCTGCACGCTCGAACCCGGCCTGCTCTACCACGGCGGCCAAGGCAGAAAGCAATTTGTAATCGAACATAAATTTCCCTAATGAGCGATCAGCAATATTGGTTTTTCTTATACAGCCAAACTCCGGAAAATGCCCCCATACCTTTACACAACCGCTGCCGCTTTCGCCGCCTCGGTTCTATCAACCGGAGTCATTTCCATGTGGCAAAGCTATTTGAACGGTTTGTTGGTCGCCTTTGGCCTGATTATGGCCATCGGCACCCAGAACGCCTTTGTCCTGGCGCAAAGCCTGCGTCGTGAACATCACCTGCCAGTGGCAGCTCTGTGCGTATTGTGTGATGCAATCCTGGTCGCGCTCGGGGTCTTCGGCCTGGCCACAGTACTGGCCCAGAACCCGACATTACTCGCCGTGGCGCGCTGGGGCGGTGCAGTGTTCCTGATCTGGTACGGCAGCAAGGCGCTGCGCCGAGCCTTCTCGAAACAGAGCCTGGAATACGGCGAAGGCCAGGGCTTGCGCTCACGCAAGGCGGTGCTGCTCAGTGCCCTGGCGGTCACTCTGCTCAACCCCCACGTGTATCTGGACACCGTGTTGCTGATCGGCTCGCTCGGTGCCCAGCAGACCGTACCCGGCGCCTATGTTGCCGGTGCCGCCAGCGCCTCGTTGATGTGGTTTTTCACCCTGGCCCTCGGCGCGGCCTGGCTCGCTCCTTGGCTGGCACGCCCGAGCACCTGGCGGCTGCTTGATCTGATGGTGGCCGCGATGATGTTCGGTGTCGCGGCGCAACTCATGTTCAGCTGAGCTGCCGCCGGTCCGCCCGGGCAAAGGCTCTGGAACCTCTTTCCCACACAGTTGTTGCGTGGTTAAGGCCCCGCCCCGGTGCTATGATCCAGCCCCTGCGCCGAAATTGAGTACAAACTCGCCGGCGCATTGTCTGGCCGCCCGTGATCGGCCTTGCGCCTACCGCAACAGACCTGATTAGGAGAATAACCATGGCTTTTGAATTGCCGCCGCTGCCTTACGCTCACGATGCCCTGCAGCCGCACATCTCCAAGGAAACTCTGGAGTATCACCACGACAAGCACCACAACACCTATGTCGTGAACCTGAACAACCTGGTGCCAGGCACCGAGTTCGAAGGCAAGACCCTGGAAGAAATCGTCAAGACTTCTTCGGGCGGTATCTTCAACAACGCCGCTCAGGTCTGGAACCACACTTTCTACTGGAACTGCCTGGCGCCAAACGCTGGCGGTCAACCAACCGGTTCGCTGGCTGAAGCCATCAACGCTGCATTCGGCTCTTTCGACAAGTTCAAGGAAGAGTTCACCAAGACCTCCGTTGGCACCTTCGGTTCCGGCTGGGGCTGGTTGGTGAAAAAGGCTGACGGTTCCCTGGCCCTGGCCAGCACCATCGGCGCCGGTAACCCGCTGACCAACGGCGACACCCCGCTGCTGACTTGCGACGTCTGGGAACACGCTTACTACATCGACTACCGTAACCTGCGTCCCAAGTACGTCGAGGCGTTCTGGAACCTGGTCAACTGGAAGTTCGTTGCCGAGCAGTTCGAAGGCAAGACCTTCACCGCTTAAGTCTTCTTGAGCACAAAAAACCCGGCATTTGCCGGGTTTTTTCGTTTCTGGGCCGCACTCCCCCTCTTGCCGCATAGCCAGAGCGCGCTAACATCAATACTCTGGAAAAAGAACCGCGTCGCATTCAAGCTCAAGCCTGTCGCGGCCGATACAGGATGGGAGTCAAACCGTGTTCCAGCGCCAGAAAGTCGTCTGCCTGGGCGGGTAAACAAGGAAAGCCAACAACACTTGGCAACTTGACACTGTGGGAATGGATAAAGGAATAGCCCTTTGAAGCTGGAGCTCAAAAACAGCTTGTCGGTGAAGTTGCTCAGGGTCGTGCTGCTTTCGGCATTGATTGTGGGCGTGGTACTCAGCTGCGCACAGATTGTGTTCGATACCTACAAGACCCGTCAGGCCGTTGCCAACGACGCCCAGCGTATCCTCGATATGTTTCGCGACCCCTCCACCCAGGCCGTCTACAGCCTGGACCGAGAGATGGCCATGCAGGTCATCGAAGGCCTGTTTCAGGACAAGGCCGTGCGCAAAGCGTCCATCGGCCACCCCAACGAAACCATGCTGGCTGAAAAAACCCGCGACCTGCAGGCCTCCCCCAACCGCTGGTTAACCGACCTCATTCTCGGCCAGCAGCGTGATTTCACCATACCCCTGGTGGGGCGCGGCCCCTACAGCGAATACTATGGCGACCTGCGCATCACCCTCGACACCGCCACCTACGGCACGGATTTCATTATCAGCTCGGTGATCATTTTCATTTCCGGGGTGCTGCGTGCACTGGCGATGAGCCTGGTGCTGTACCTGGTTTACCACTGGCTGCTGACCAAGCCGCTATCGAAAATCCTCGAGAACCTCACACAGATCAACCCGGACCGCCCCAGCGAGCACAAGCTGCCGCTGCTCAAGGGCCACGAAAAAAACGAACTGGGCATCTGGATCAATACCGCCAATCAGCTGCTGGCCTCGATCGAACGCAATACTCACCTGCGCCACGAGGCCGAAAACAGCCTGCTGCGCATGGCCCAATATGACTTTTTGACCGGCCTGCCCAACCGCCAGCAGTTGCAACAGCAACTGGACAAGATTCTGATCGATGCCGGCCGCCTGCAGCGCCGGGTCGCCGTGCTGTGCGTGGGCCTGGATGACTTCAAGGGCATCAACGAGCAATTCAGCTACCAGACGGGTGACCAGCTGCTGCTGGCCCTGGCCGACCGCCTGCGCGCCCACAGTGGCCGCCTGGGTGCGCTGGCACGGCTGGGTGGCGACCAGTTCGCGCTGGTCCAGGCCGACATCGAGCAGCCCTATGAAGCGGCCGAACTGGCCCAGAGCATCCTGGATGACCTGGAGGCCCCCTTCGCCCTCGACCACCAGGAAATCCGCCTGCGCGCCACCATCGGCATCACCCTGTTCCCGGAAGACGGCGCCAGCACTGAAAAGCTGCTGCAAAAGGCCGAACAGACCATGACCCTGGCCAAGGCCCGATCACGCAACCGCTACCAGTTCTATATCGCCAGCGTCGACAGCGAGATGCGCCGCCGCCGGGAAATGGAAAAGGACCTGCGCGAAGCCCTGCAGCGCGATCAGCTGTATCTGGTCTATCAACCCCAGGTCAGTTACGTGGACCACAGCGTGGTCGGCGTCGAAGCCCTGCTGCGCTGGCAGCATCCACAGCTGGGGCTGGTGCCGCCGGACCAGTTCATTCCCCTGGCCGAGCAGAACGGCTACATCATCACCCTGGGGGAATGGGTGCTGGACCAGGCCTGCCGCCAACTGCGCGAATGGCATGACCAGGGCTTCACCCAACTGCGCATGGCGGTCAACCTGTCGACCGTGCAACTGCACCACAATGAGCTGCCGCGGGTGGTCAATAACCTGCTGCAGATCTACCGCCTGCCACCCCGCAGCCTGGAACTGGAAGTCACCGAAACCGGCCTGATGGAAGACATCAGCACGGCGGCCCAACACTTGCTGAGCCTGCGTCGCTCCGGGGCACTGATCGCGATCGATGACTTCGGCACGGGCTACTCATCGCTGAGCTACTTGAAGTCCTTGCCACTGGACAAGATCAAGATCGACAAGAGCTTTGTTCAGGATGTGCTCGACGATGACGACGATGCCACCATCGTTCGCGCCATCATTCAGTTGGGCAAGAGCCTGAACATGCAGGTGATCGCCGAAGGCGTGGAAAGCGTGGCGCAAGAGGCCTATATCATTGCCGAGGGCTGCCACGAAGGTCAGGGCTACCTCTATAGCAAGCCGATGCCAGCCCGTGAACTGACCGCCTTTCTCAAGCAGGCACAACGCAATCACGCGTCGGTGCTCTGAGCCAGATCCCTCTGCTTACCCCTGCTACGGGCCTCAAGGCCCATCAATACTTGGTAAATCCCAGAAGAAATACGCCCTGACCTCTTTACATAAAATGCAAATCTTTCGCATTATGTCGCAGATTTTCGTGCGCATGCACACCTGTTCAACCTCTCGACGCAGGATTTCGCCATGATTCGTATGCCTCTGGCCACCGCCAGTTTGCTGGCCATTGCCATTTCTCTCGCCGGCTGCGGCGACAGCAAGGACAACAAGGCTGCCGCTCCACAAGCGCCAACCCCTGCTGCCAGCACCGCTACTACCGCTGCGACCGGCGCGATCGACGAAGCAGCCGCCAAGGCTGTCGTCGCGCACTACGCTGAAATGGTCTTCGCCGTTTACAGCGACGCAGAATCCACCGCGAAAACCCTGCAAACCGCTGTCGACGCCTTCCTGGCCAAGCCCAACGATGAAACCTTGAAGGCCGCCAAGGCTGCCTGGGTCGCGGCGCGCGTACCGTACCTGCAGAGCGAAGTGTTCCGCTTCGGCAACACCATCATCGACGACTGGGAAGGTCAGCTGAACGCCTGGCCGCTGGACGAAGGCCTGATCGACTACGTCGACAAGCGCTACGAGCACGCGCTGGGCAACCCGGGTGCCACCGCCAACATCATCGCCAACACCAAGGTCCAGGTCGGCGAAGACAAGGTCGACGTGAAAGACATCACCCCTGAGAAACTGGCCAGCCTCAACGAGCTGGGCGGTTCCGAGGCGAACGTCGCCACTGGTTACCACGCCATTGAATTCCTGCTCTGGGGCCAGGACCTGAACGGCACCGGCCCGGGCGCCGGCGCACGTCCTGCCAGCGACTTCCTCCAAGGTGCCGGCGCAACCGGCGGCCACAACGAGCGTCGTCGTGCCTACCTGAAGGCCGTGACTCAACTGCTGGTCAACGACCTGGAAGAAATGGTCGGCAACTGGAAACCGAACGTTGCCGGCAACTACCGCGCCACCTTGCAGGCAGAGCCGGCTGAAAGCGGCCTGCGCAAAATGCTGTTTGGCATGGGCAGCCTGTCGCTGGGCGAACTGGCGGGCGAGCGGATGAAAGTCTCGCTGGAAGCCAACTCGCCGGAAGACGAGCAGGATTGCTTCAGCGACAACACCCACAACTCGCACTTCTATGACGCCAAGGGCATCCGCAACGTCTACCTGGGCGAGTACACCCGTGTTGATGGCACCAAGCTGACCGGCGCCAGCCTGTCGTCGCTGGTGGCCAAAATCGACCCGGCCGCTGACGCCACCCTGAAAGCGGACCTGCAAGCGACCGAAGCCAAGATCCAGGTCATGGTTGACCACGCCAACAAGGGCGAGCACTACGACCAACTGATCGCCGCGGGTAACACCGCTGGCAACCAGATCGTCCGCGACGCCATCGCGTCCCTGGTCAAGCAGACCGGTTCGATCGAACAGGCTGCCGGCAAGCTGGGCATCAACGACCTGAACCCGGACAGCGCTGATCACGAGTTCTGATTGGCACTGCGGTTCAAGAGAGGCGGCCTTCGGGTCGCCTTTTTTGTTAGCCGCTCCTTGGAACGTTTACCTGGCGGTGAATTAATCTTCATCCGCCAACGCTAAGCAAACGCAAATCCCTCTTATTCAAATCCCCTTAGCCTGCTAAGCTTGCACGCCCGTTTTTAACCCGCTTGCCCAGGATTATTGATGTCCTTGTCGCTTTCCCGTCTGCCCATCCTGCTGCTGGCCGTGACGCTGGCCAGCTGTGACGATGCCCCGCGCTTTACCCAGGCAGAACCTGGCGAGGCGCTGGCCGGTGGCAGTTCGACGGTCAACAAGCGTGACCAGAATGCCTTTTCCATGCCGTCGGCCAACCTGACGCCGATGCGGCGGCTGGACTTCAGTGTCGGCAACAGTTTTTTCAAAAGCCCCTGGGTGATCGCCCCGTCGACCACCACTGCACGGGATGGCCTGGGTCCGTTGTTCAATACCAACGCCTGCCAGAACTGCCATATCAAGGACGGTCGCGGTCACCCGCCCGGTCCCGATGACCACAACGCGGTGTCGATGCTGGTGCGCCTGTCGATCCCCGATGCCCCGGCCTATGCCAGGGAAATCGAACAATTGGGCATCGTCCCCGAGCCGGTCTACGGCGGGCAGTTGCAAGACATGGCGGTGCCGGGCGTCGCCCCGGAAGGCAAGGTGCGGGTCGACTACAGCCCGGTCGCCGTCACCTTCAAGGACGGCACCCAGGTCGAACTGCAGCGCCCGACGCTGAATATCACTCAGCTGGGCTACGGCCCGATGCACCCCGACGCCCGCCTCTCGGCGCGCATTGCCCCGCCGATGATTGGCCTGGGTCTGCTTGAAGCGATCCCGGAGGAAGCGATTCTCGCCAATGCCGACCCCGACGACCGCAACGGCGATGGCATCAAGGGCCGCCCCAATCGGGTCTGGGACGATGCCTTGGGCAAGACCGTACTCGGGCGCTTCGGCTGGAAGGCCGGTCAGCCCACGCTGGATCAACAAAATGTTCACGCCTTTTCAGGTGATATGGGCCTGACCACCCACCTCAGACCCGTCGATGATTGCACCCCCGCACAAACCGATTGCCTGGCCGCGCCCAACGGCAATGGCCCCAACGGTGAACCGGAGGTCAGCGAGAACATCCAGCGGCTGGTGCTGTTTTACACCCGTAACCTCGCCGTACCGATTCGACGCGACGTCGACTCCGCTCAGGCACTGGCCGGCAAGACCCTGTTCTTCCAGGCCGGTTGCCAGGGCTGCCATACCCCCTCTTTCACCAGCTCGGCCACTGCCGCCGAGCCGGAACAGGCCAATCAGCTGATCCGTCCGTACAGCGATCTGCTGCTGCACGACATGGGCCCGGGCCTGGCCGACAACCGCACCGAATTCAAGGCCGGTGGCCGCGACTGGCGCACCGCGCCGTTGTGGGGCATCGGGCTGACCGAAACGGTCAGCGGCCACACCCGCTTCCTGCATGACGGCCGAGCCCGCAATCTTTTGGAGGCGGTGCTCTGGCACGGCGGCGAAGCCGAGGCGGCCCGGCAACACGTTTTGACCTTCAATGCCGAGCAGCGCAGCGCGCTGCTGGCGTTCTTGAACTCACTCTAGAGAAAGGAGCCGGACATGTTCCGCCCCAAGCTGTTATTCACCAGCCTCGCCGCCCTTGCCCTGGGCGCCTGCTCGCCGCAAGACCCGCAGGCCGTGACCTCCGCCGCGATCGCCAAGCAGGTGATCCTGCCGACCTACAGCCGCTGGGTCGAAGCCGACCGCCAGCTGGCCGTCAGTGCCCTGGCGTATTGCGAAGGTAAATCCAGCCTTGAGACCGCCCGCGCCGACTTCCTCCACGCACAAAAAGCCTGGGCTGAACTGCAGCCCCTGCTGATCGGGCCACTGGCTGAAGGCAACCGCGCCTGGCAAGTACAGTTCTGGCCAGACAAAAAGAACCTGGTCGGCCGTCAGGTCGAACAAATGGTGAACACCGAAACGCCGCCCGACGCCGCCGCCCTGGCCAAGTCCAGTGTTGTGGTCCAGGGCCTGTCGGCTTACGAATACATCCTTTTCGACAGCAAGCCGGACGTGGCCGATGCCGCTCAGAAAGCCCGCTACTGCCCGCTGCTGGTGGCCATTGGCGAGCGCCAGAAGGTGTTGGCCGAAGAGATTCTGGCACGCTGGAACACCAATGACGGCATGCTGGCGCAGATGACCAAGTTCCCCAACCAGCGCTATGCCGATTCGCACGAAGCCATCGCCGATCTGCTCCGCGCCCAGGTCACCGCCCTCGACACCCTGAAGAAAAAGCTGGGCACCCCGATGGGCCGCCTGAGCAAAGGTATCCCCCAGCCGTTGCAGGCCGAAGCCTGGCGCAGCCAGTCGTCGATCAAGAGCCTGGAAGCCAGCCTGACTGCTGCTCAGACCGTCTGGCTCGGGGTCGATAACAAAGGCCTGCGAGGCCTGTTGCCCAATGACCAAAAGGCCCTGGCCGACAAGATCGACGCCGCTTATGCCGATTCGCTCAAGCGCTTTGCCGACATCAAGGGCAGCCTGACCGAATTGCTCGACAGCGAGGCTGGCCGCCAGCAACTGAACGGCCTCTACGACAGCCTCAATACCGTCCACCGCCTGCACGAAGGCGAGCTGGCCAAGGCACTGGGCATCCAACTCGGCTTCAATGCCAACGACGGTGACTGATCATGTTGCGACGTCAGGTCCTCGCGGTCGGTAGCCTGCTGCTCAGCGCTGTGACGCTGGGTGGCTGGAAACTGTTCCAGCAAAAGGACAAGCAACCCCTGTTGCTATCGGCAAGGGACGACAGCGACGGCAAGCACTATGCCGTCGGCTATCGACTGGACGGCAGCCAGGTGTTCGCCACCCAGGTTGGCCAGCGTTGCCACGACATCATCAACCACCCGGAACTGCCGATTGCGCTGTTCGTGGCACGCCGGCCCGGTACCGAAAGCTACCTGGTCGACCTGCGCGACGGTAAGCTGCTGCAAACCGTGGTCTCCCAGCCGAACCGACACTTCTACGGTCATGCGGTCATCCACCGCAGCGGTGACTGGCTGTACGCCACCGAAAACGACACCACCGAGCCCGGCCGTGGCGTACTCGGCATTTACCGTTTCGAGCAGGACCGGCTGGTCTACAGCGGCGAAATCCCGACCCACGGCATTGGCCCGCATCAGGTGTCCTGGCTGCCGGACGGCGAGACCCTGGTGGTGGCCAACGGCGGTATCCGCACCGAAGCCGAAAGCCGCGTAGAGATGAACCTCGACGCCATGGAGCCGAGCCTGGTGCTGATGCAGCGCGACGGCACTTTGCTCAGCAAGGAAGTGCTCAGCCAGCAGATGAACAGCGTGCGACACCTGGCCATCGCCGCCGACGGCACAATCGTCGCCGGGCAGCAGTTCATGGGCCCGTCCCATGAAACCGCGGAACTGCTGGCGATCAAGCGCCCGGGCGAGCCGTTCAAAGCCTTCGCGGTGGGTGAGGAGCAGCTGCAGTCGATGGCGCATTACACCGCCAGCGTCGCCATTCACAGCGAATTGCGACTGGTGGCGTTGACCGCTCCACGGGCCAATCGCTTTTTCATCTGGGACCTGGATACCGCAGCCGTGCGCCTGGATGCACCGCTCCCCGACTGCGCCGGGGTCGGCGCGGTCAAGGACGGTTTTGTGGTGACCTCAGGCCAAGGCCGCTGCCGTTTTTACGACTGCCGCAAGGCGCAGCTCATGGGTACTCCGCTGCCATTGCCGGCAGGGCTCTGGGACAACCACCTGCACCTGATCTGAAGCAAACGTCGAGAAACGGACTTCTCAGACGGCAGCAAACGCGTAATATTTCGCAATATTGCACATTGGCGTTACTTCGTTTGCGCGAATAATGTGCGCGCCTGCTCTCAACGTCTTTTTTCCAAGGAACTGGAATATGCTGCGCCGCCGCATGTTGATCATGTTAGGGGTTGTGTTGCTGATTATGCTGGTATTGGGGAGCTATAAAGCCTTCTCGATCTACCAGCAAATCCAGCAATTCTCCGTGCCGAAGCCACCCATCAGCGTGGCCGCGGTCACGGCGGAACAACGCGACTGGCAGGTCCGCCTGCCAGCGGTGGGCAGCCTCAAGGCGCTGCAGGGGGTCGACCTCAGCCTGGAAGTGGCCGGTACCGTCAAGGCGGTGCAATTCGAGTCCGGGCAGAAGGTCAAGGTGGGTCAGCCGCTGGTGCAACTCGACAGCGACGTCGAAACCGCACTGCTGGGCACCGCCCAGGCGGACCTCGGTCTGGCCCAGCTCGATTACGGCCGCGGCGCGCAACTGGTCGGCAGCCAGGCCATCTCCAAGGGCGAGTTCGACCGCCTCAACGCACAACTGCAGAAAAACAAGGCTACCGTGGCCCAACTCAAGGCGTCGCTGGCGAAAAAGAGCATTGTTGCGCCTTTCTCCGGCACCGTCGGCATCCGCAAGGTGGATGTCGGCGACTACCTGGCCAGCGGCACGGTCATCGCCACCCTTCAGGATTTGAGCAGCCTCTACGTCGACTTTTTTGTGCCCGAGCAGCACGTGCCAAAACTGGCGCTGGGGCAAAAGGTCATGGTCAGCGTTGCGGCTTACCCCGGGCAATCTTTCGAAGGCACGGTCAGTGCGATCAACCCCAAGGTTGAAGACACCACCCGCAATGTGATGGTGCGCGCCACCCTGGCCAACCCCGACGGCAAATTGCTCCCGGGCATGTTCGCCAACCTGCAGGTCCTGATGCCTGAGCCCAAGCCTTCCATTGTCGTGCCTGAAAGCGCCATCACCTACACGCTGTATGGCAACTCGGTGTACGTGGTCGCCGAGAGAAAGGCTGAGGACGGCCAGGTGCAGAAGACCGCCGAAGGCCAGCCGGTGCTGTTCGCCGACCGCCGCTTTGTCGAGACCGGCGAGCGCCGTGATGGTTGGGTGGTGATCGACAAGGGCTTGAACAGTGGCGAGCAGGTCGTGACCGCCGGCCAGTTGAAGCTCAATCAAGGCGCCCAAATCGCGATCAGCCCAGACAAGGCCGTACAGGCCGACAAGAACAGCCCGCCGCGCGCCGACTGATCAAGGACATCCCCATGGCTTTTACAGATCCGTTCATACGCCGCCCCGTGCTGGCTACGGTGATCAGCCTGCTGATCGTGCTGCTGGGCGTTCAGGCGTACGGCAACCTCACCATCCGCCAATACCCGCAGATGGAAAACGCCCTGATCACGGTGACCACCGCCTACCCCGGTGCCAACGCCGAAACCATTCAGGGCTACATTACCCAGCCCATGCAGCAAAGTCTGGCGAGCGCCGAAGGCATCGACTACATGACCTCGGTAAGCCGCCAGAACTTCTCGGTGATTTCGATCTACGCCCGCATCGGCGCCGACAGCGACCGGATGTTCACCGAGTTGCTGGCCAAGGCCAACGAGGTCAAGAACAAGCTGCCGCAAGACGCCGAAGACCCGGTGCTGAGCAAGGAAGCCGCCGATGCCTCGGCACTGATGTACATCAGCTTCTTCAGCAGTGAGCTGAGCAACCCGCAAATCACCGACTACCTGTCGCGGGTGATCCAGCCCAAGCTGGCGACACTGCCAGGCATGGCCGAGGCACAAATCCTCGGCAACCAGGTGTTCGCCATGCGGATCTGGCTCGACCCGGTCAAGCTCGCAGGCTATGGACTGAGCGCCACCGACGTCACCGATGCGGTACGCCGCTACAACTTCCTCTCCGCCGCAGGTGAGGTGAAGGGCCAGTACATCGTTACCAGCATCAACGCCACCACCGAACTCAAGTCGGCCGAAGCCTTCGCCGCCATCCCCTTGAAGACCGAAGGCGACAGTCGCGTTCTGCTGGGTGATGTGGCGCGGGTGCAGATGGGCGCCGAAAACTACGACAGTGTCAGCTCGTTCGATGGCACGCCGTCGGTGTACATCGGCATCAAGGCCACCCCCGGCGCCAACCCGCTCGACGTGATCAAGGAAGTGCGCAAGATCATGCCGGAGCTGGAGTCACAGTTGCCACCGAACCTGAAAGTCGAAATCGCCTACGACGCCACGCGCTTTATCCAGGCCTCGATCAATGAAGTGGTCAAGACCCTGGTTGAAGCGGTGATGATCGTGATCGTGGTGGTGTTCCTGTTCCTCGGCGCGCTGCGGTCGGTGTTGATCCCGGTGATCACCATCCCGCTGTCGATGATCGGCGTGCTGTTTTTCATGCAGTTGATGGGCTATTCGATCAACCTGCTGACCCTGCTGGCGATGGTGCTGGCCATCGGCCTGGTGGTCGACGATGCGATTGTGGTGGTGGAGAACATCCATCGCCATATCGAGGAAGGCAAGACGCCGTACGATGCCGCGCTGGAAGGCGCCCGTGAGATCGCCATGCCGGTGGTCTCGATGACCATCACGCTGGCGGCGGTGTACGCACCTATCGGCTTTCTGCAAGGCCTGACGGGCGCCTTGTTCAAGGAGTTCGCCCTGACTCTGGCCGGGGCCGTGGTGATCTCCGGCATCGTCGCCCTGACCCTCTCGCCAATGATGTGTGCCCTGCTGCTGCGCCACGACGAGAACCCGTCCGGCCTTGCCCATCGCCTCGACCAGATTTTCGAACGCTTGAAACGGCGCTACCAGCAGATACTCCACGGCACGCTCAATACCCGGCCAGTCGTGCTGGTGTTCGCCGCCATCGTCATGTGCCTGATTCCGGTGCTGCTGATGTTCACCCGCTCGGAGCTGGCGCCGGATGAAGACCAGGGCGTCATTTTCATGATGGCCACGGCACCACAGCCGACCAACCTGGATTACCTGAGCAGCTATACCGACGAGTTCATCTCGATCTTCAAGGCGTTCCCCGAGTACTACTCCTCGTTCCAGATCAACGGCTTCAACGGTGTGCAATCGGGTATCGGCGGCTTCCTGCTCAAGCCCTGGGACGAGCGTGACCGCACCCAAATGCAGCTTTTACCGGAAGTACAAACCAGGCTTGAGAATATCAGCGGCCTGCAGGTCTTTGGTTTCAACCTGCCTTCGCTGCCAGGCACCGGCGAAGGCCTGCCGCTGCAGTTTGTGATCAACACCCCGAACGACTACGAGTCGCTGCTGCAGGTCGCCGAGCGGGTCAAGGAGCGAGCGCTGGCCTCCGGCAAATTCGCCTTTCTCGACATCGACCTGGCGTTCGACAAGCCGGAAGTGGTGGTGGATATCGACCGCGCCAAGGCGGCGCAGATGGGCGTGTCGATGGACGCCCTCGGCGGCACCCTGGCGACCTTGCTGGGGGAGGCGGAAATCAATCGCTTCACCATCGAAGGACGCAGCTACAAGGTCATCGCCCAGGTCGAGCGGGCGTATCGCGACAACCCGGACTGGCTGACTCAGTATTACGTGCGCAACAACCAGGGCGAGATGCTGCCGCTTTCAACCCTGATCACCGTCAGCGACCGCGCCCGCCCCCGCCAGTTGAACCAGTTCCAGCAGCTCAACTCGGCGATCATCCAGGGTGTGCCGACGGTCAGCATGGGTGAAGCCATTTCCATCCTGCGCACCATCGCCAGCGAAGAGGCGCCTGCCGGGTTTGCCTTTGACTATGGCGGCCAAGCGCGTCAATTCGTGCAGGAAGGCAGTGCTCTGTGGGTTACCTTCGGCCTGGCTCTGGCGATCATTTTCCTGGTGCTGGCGGCGCAGTTCGAAAGCTTCCGAGACCCGCTGGTGATTCTGGTGACCGTGCCACTGTCGATCTGCGGGGCCTTGATTCCGCTGTTCCTGGGGCTATCGAGCATGAACATCTATACCCAGGTTGGCCTGGTGACCCTGATCGGCCTGATCAGCAAGCACGGGATCCTGATCGTCGAATTTGCCAACCAGCTTCGGCACGAAAAAGGCCTGACTGCCCGGGAAGCTGTCGAAGAGGCCGCATCGATCCGTTTGCGCCCGGTCTTGATGACCACCGCAGCGATGGTCTTTGGCATGGTGCCGCTGATTCTCGCCACCGGTGCCGGCGCGGTGAGCCGGTTCGATATCGGCATGGTGATCGCCACTGGCATGTCGATCGGTACCCTGTTCACGCTGTTCGTGCTGCCATGCGTCTATACCTTGCTGGCGTCCAAGGACAAGGCCGCCCAGGAGCAACCTCAAACCACCTGAAGCCCTGGTTTTTTTTGTGGGGGCGAGCTTGCTCGCGATGAGGCCCGCAAAACCGACAGCAACCTCGCACGGGTAGACGCGGATATCTACAACATGGCCTGGACCCTACTGGTGCTATCGCGAGCAAGCTCTGCTCCTGCGCGAACCACATGAGCTGACAGAAATCAAAAAGGCCTCGTCGTTTGACGAGGCCTTCAAGTGGTACGAAACAGTTTCAACCTTGTGGTCCCTTCCCTAGAGCAAGCCCGAACATCAACAGCAGTAAATCCTGATCAGGACTGACAGCTACCTGGGCCTTGATCAAGCGCGGTAGCGGGCAATGCCCACTGCCAATCGCTGCGCTGAGAATTTCAGGCCGAGGCACTTCCCAGGCGGCTGCCGCGGCAGTTGCCACGCCCAACGCACCCATAAGAAACAAACCTCGAGCTATTTCGAGTTTCATAGGCCTAAACCTTTGATAGGGTTGCCATACGCCTTGCTATAAAAATAGAGCACCTGGGCCCAGTCTGCGTCGCTGAACGACGAATGGCGACGCACTTGCCGAAGGTCGTTGGTTGGACACCCTACTGCCATCCTTTATTACTCCTTACGCAATACGTAAACGCGCCACATGGCATAGAGGGGTAAGGAGTCCAATCGTTTCTGGATGCGGAAACCCGATTGCTTGAATTCGGCCTCGACTGTAGCAGCCGGTAACACATAGCGATTCTGGAAACTGCCTTCGTCGTCCTTTTTCTCGCGTTCCTGTTCGAGCTTCTTGCGCCGCCAAGCCTTGAAGTTGCCGTCTACCCACAGCGAAAGGATCACGCTGTCACGTGTAACCCGTTGAAATTCCTTGAGCATTGCCAAGCGGTTAGAGGATTCGCCGATGTGGTGCATCAAGCGCATGCAGAAAATGCTATCGACAGCGTTGTTGGGCAAATCGATGTCGAACACTGATGTCTGCAAGGGTCGTACCCGTTCCACCACGTGTGCAGGCTGCGAGCGGCAGGCAGTCGCCAATATGTCGGCGCAATTGTCGGCGCCAATGATCACGCGGTTCATTTTTTGCGCCAGCAAGGGCCAGAAATGTCCTGCTCCGCAGGGTAGGTCCAGCACCAGGCCGGGCTCGCCGGCCAGCGCCAGCGCTCGCTGTGCCAGTTGCTCGTCACGTCGATGAGAAAGTCTGCGCGCCACTTCCAGCTTGATCGGGTTGCTCATGGTGCGCCTCCTGACTCTGATGGCCCACCTTAGGGGTGCGGTAGTCATTGTCAGGTCATGCGAATGTGAAAAAATCGTTAAGGCCTTCCTCAAACGTTTCAAGGTTTTACGAAGTCAAGAAGAGGCTAAATGCTACGACGGGAAGGCACTCAGCTTTTTTTCGGCGCCAGTTCAACCTGAAACCGGCAACCGTTTGGCTCCATGGTCGACAGCTCGACCGTCCAGCCCTGGTCATCGCAAATCCGCTGCACCAGCGAGAGGCCCAGGCCCAGGCCTTCGCCACGTTTCTCGTTGCCGCGCACAAAGGGCTGGAACATCGCTTCGCGCTTCTCTTCGGGAATCCCTATGCCGCTGTCTTCGACCCAGAAACGGTCGCCATCCAGGGTAAGGCGGATGAAGCCGCGCTCGGTGTAGTGAGCCGCGTTGCGAATCAGGTTGCCCATCACTGTTTGCAGGAAGGTGGTGTTGTGCAGCGTCGGTGAAACCTGACGCACCATAAAGCTTAACGTCAGGCCTTTTTGCTCGACAGGTTCACGCCACAGGCCGACCAAGTCGTCAGCAACCTGCGCCAGTGTGCTCTGGGACGCGGCGCTGGCGTTTTCATGCTGGGCACGTGCAAGCATCAGGAAGGTCTGGACCAGTTCACGCATTTGCGCGCAGGCCCGGGAGATACGCTCCACCTGGGCGCGGGCACGCTGGTCGAGGTCGGGGCTCACCAGCAGCAGCTCACAAGAGCTGGCGAGCACCATCAGTGGAGTGCGCAGCTCATGGCTGACGTCGCTGGTGAACAGACGCTCGCGGTTCAAGGCGTCACGCAGACGACCCAGGGTCGCATCGAAGGCTACCGCCAACTCGCCCACCTCATCTGCCGCGTAATCCGGCGCCAGCGGTGGCGCCAGACCCAGCAACTGGTCCCGGTGCCGCACTTGGCGTGCCAGCCGAACAACCGGCGCCATTACCCGGCGCGCCAGCACCCAACCGAGGAACACCGCCAGCGCCAGGCTGAGGACAAAACCGGTCACTACCACGGCAAAGAGTACACGCTCGCGCTCTTCGAAGTCGTTCTGGTCTTGCAGCAGCACGTAGCGACGACCGTCCACCACCTCGACCATGGCGTGATAGGACCGCTCCTCACGAAAGACTTCATGAAAGCCAGGGTCCAGATGACGCAGGTCTTGGGATACATCGAAATCACCCGGGCCGCCGCTGAAGTAGAACATCTGGTCTGGCTCTGGGCGATGGCTCCATTCGCTGACACTGTCCATCAGCAACAGGCGCTGCAGGTCGCCGCCCAGCCCGGCTGAGATCAGCTTCTTTTCCACCAGATGGACGGTGGCAACGATACCGAAGGCGAAGGCTCCGGCCACGAGCGCGGTCATCAAGGCAAAGGCGATGATAATCCGCTGAGCGAGGCTCTGCTTAAACTCCATCACGCCCCTCAGCCAGGCGATAGCCCACACCATGCACGGTCTGCAGCAGCGGCTTGTCGAACGGTTTGTCGATCACTTGGCGCAATTGGTGAACGTGGCTGCGCAAGCTGTCACTGTCGGGGCAATCGTCGCCCCACAGGGCTTCTTCGAGCACTTCGCGGCGCAGTACATGGGGGCTTTTCTGCATCAGCACCGCAAGCAACTTCAGGCCCACCGGGTTGAGCTTGAGCCGGCGCCCTTCGCGGGTGACTTCCAGGGTGTCCAGGTCATAGTTCAGGTCACCGACCTGCAAGCAGCGCTTGCCGCCACCCTGGCTACGGCGCAATACCGCCTCGATCCGCGCGGTGAGCTCGGAGAGCGCAAAGGGCTTGAGCAAGTAATCGTCAGCGCCGGAGCGAAAGCCTTGCAGGCGGTCATCCAGCTGGTCCCGTGCGGTCAGCATGATGACAGGGGTGTCACGGCGAGCGTCTTCGCGCAGGCGCTTGCACAGGGTATAGCCGTCGATTCCCGGCAGCATGATGTCGAGCACGATCAGGTCGTAATGCTCGGTTGCCGCCAGGTGCAGGCCCGACAAACCGTCTTGCGCACAGTCCACGGTGTAACCTTTCAGCCCCAGGTAATCGGCCAGGTTGGCAAGGATATCGCGGTTGTCTTCAACCAGTAGAATTCGCATTGGGCTCTCTCTTTGTCCGCAGCTTTCGCCCTCGTGGCAGGCGCAGCTTAAGGCCTGTTCGGGCGCAGGGCTAGGGCGTGTTTCGTCACGCCGGTTCAAGCGGTCACTGCTGCGACAAAAACCAGAAGGCCCGGTGCAATGCACCGGGCCTTCTGGTTAAAACGGGGGTTAACCCGTTTCGAGGTTAGCCGGGTAGGCTGGCTTACATCATGCCGCCCATGCCACCCATGCCGCCCATGTCTGGCATGCCGCCGCCAGCTGGTGCTGCAACCTTCATCTCAGCGACCATGGCTTCGGTGGTGATCATCAGCGAGGCGATCGAGGAAGCAGCTTGCAGTGCCGAACGGGTCACTTTGGCTGGGTCCAGGATACCCATTTCGATCATGTCGCCGTATTCGCCGGTGGCAGCGTTGTAGCCGTAGTTGCCGCTACCTTGCTTGATCTTGTCGACGACTACGCTTGGCTCGTCACCGGAGTTGGCAACGATCTGGCGCAGAGGTGCTTCAACAGCACGACGCAGCAGAGCGATACCCACGTCCTGGTCGGCGTTGTCGCCTTTCAGGGCCTCGATAGCTTGCAGGGCGCGAACCAGTGCAACACCACCGCCAGGCACCACGCCTTCTTCAACGGCTGCACGGGTAGCGTGCAGGGCGTCTTCAACGCGGGCTTTCTTCTCTTTCATTTCAACTTCGGAGCCCGCGCCAACCTTGATCACTGCAACGCCGCCAGACAGCTTGGCCAGACGCTCTTGCAGTTTTTCACGGTCGTAGTCCGAGGAAGTGTCGGCCACTTGCTGACGGATCTGGACAACGCGAGCCTGGATGTCTGCCTCAACGCCAGCACCGTCGATGATGGTGGTGTTTTCTTTGGACAGAACAACGCGCTTGGCGTTACCCAGGTGCTCCAGAGTGGTGCTTTCCAGGCTCAGGCCGATCTCTTCGGAGATAACGGTACCGCCGGTCAGAACGGCGATGTCCTGCAGCATGGCCTTGCGACGGTCACCGAAGCCAGGTGCCTTGACGGCAGCGACTTTGACGATACCGCGCATGTTGTTCACAACCAGAGTCGCCAGGGCTTCGCCTTCAACGTCTTCGGCAACGATCAGCAGTGGGCGGCCGGCTTTGGCAACGGCTTCCAGTACTGGCAGCATTTCGCGGATGTTGGAGATCTTCTTGTCGACCAGCAGGATCAGCGGGCCGTCGAGCTCGGCAACCATGGTGTCCGGCTTGTTGACGAAGTACGGGGACAGGTAGCCACGGTCGAACTGCATGCCTTCTACGACCGACAGTTCGTTTTCCAGGCCCGAGCCTTCTTCAACGGTGATCACGCCTTCTTTACCGACTTTTTCCATGGCTTCGGCAATGATGTCGCCGATGGAGTTGTCGGAGTTGGCGGAGATGGTGCCGACCTGAGCGATTGCCTTGGAGTCAGTGCATGGCTTGGCCTGGTTTTTCAGCTCGGCAACAATGGCGATGGTCGCCTTGTCGATGCCGCGCTTCAGGTCCATCGGGTTCATGCCGGCAGCGACGGCTTTCAGGCCTTCGTTGACGATGGCTTGAGCCAGAACGGTAGCAGTGGTGGTGCCGTCGCCTGCGTCATCGTTGGCGCGCGAAGCGACGTCCTTGACCAGCTGGGCGCCCATGTTTTCAAAGGCGTCGTCCAGTTCGATTTCTTTGGCTACGGACACGCCATCCTTGGTGATGGTCGGTGCGCCGAAGCTTTTGGCCAGGATCACGTTACGGCCTTTCGGGCCCAGGGTCGCTTTTACCGCGTCAGCCAGAACGTTGACACCGACCAGCATTTTCTTACGGGCGGAATCGCCAAATTTAACTTCTTTAGCAGCCATGATCGTTATTCCTTAAATACTTTTTAGTAACGGGAAACCAGCGGTAATCAAGCTTCGATGACAGCGAGAATTTCGTTCTCGCTCATCACCAGCAGGTCTTCGCCGTCAACTTTCACAGTGTTGCTGCCCGAGTACGGGCCGAAAACGACCTTGTCACCCACTTTCACGGCCAGCGCGCGGACTTCGCCGTTGTCCAGCACACGGCCAGTGCCAACAGCGACGATTTCGCCACGGTTAGGCTTTTCGGCGGCCGAACCCGGCAGAACGATACCGCCAGCGGTTTTCGATTCTTCTTCGCTGCGACGGATTACGACGCGGTCATGCAGAGGACGAAGCTTCATTGTCGATCTCTCCTAATTGTGGTTTTCATCGGCCGGTATCGGCACCGGCAGGTTGGTTCATCCGACGGTGCCGGTCACGACTCGCCAGGCGAGCCGCGTAAGTTAAATGTCTGGCCAGGGCCAGAAACCTTGCGGTGACCCATACATGAGGTCGCTCCAGCGGATTACAAGTGCTGCCCATGAAATTTTTTGCATCACCGGGCACAAATGAACACGGCCCCATCAGGGGCCGTGTTCATGAAAGGGCGAAGCTTACCGGTCACGCCGCTCGTACTCGCCTTCGATCACATCGGGCTTGCGAGGCGCACCCTGGGCAGGACCGCGACGCTGGGCGTCAAGGTCATCGGCAAACGCGCGCTGGCGCATGGCCTGCTCTTGGGCGCGCTCGCGCATCTTGCGGCCCAGCAAACGACGGGTGAAAGGCAGCAGGCAAATCAAACCGATCACATCGCTGATAAAGCCTGGCAACAGCAGCAATCCGCCACCCACCGCCAGCAGCATGCCCTGGAACATCTGCTCGGCTGGCAGCTCGCCCCGCTGCAGGCTTTCACGGGCACGCAGCGCGGTGGCCAGACCCGCCACCCGCACCACCAGGACACCCAGGGCGGAACCGGCGATGATCAACAGCAGCGCCGGGAAAAATCCGATCGCGGTGCTGACCTTGAAAAAGACGTACAGCTCCAGTACCGGAAAAAGTAGAAAAAACAGTAGAAATGCACGCATTACGGGTTCCTCTGCGCAAGACATCCTTGCAGTAAACCCTAGATGACGGCGACTTCCCGTTATTTCAAGCCTTGGCCTCTACAACATCAGGCCATTGGTCAGCATGAGCCAGAGAAACCAGGGCTTCGCGGACTTGTGTCGGCGTGTTGCAAGATTCAGCAAATGGCAGCCAGTAGAGCGTCTGACCGATCCTCAGGTGCATGCCTTCGCTGTCGATACCCGCCAGCTGCGCAGGCGCATGCCTGGGCAACCCGGCCAATTCGACATAGTGGGTGATGGCTTTGGCGTGGTCGGCATTCATGTGCTCGACCATGCTCAGTTCAGCCTTGCCTGCGAATGGGTTGGCGAGCGTCAAATCATCGACCCAGTGGATGGCACCGAAGCCACCGATGTAGCGATGACGCACGGGCTTGAGCACCCAGAAATCGAAATCGTGAGCCTTGTGATAGTTGCTCGACTCGGGGAAATAACGGTAGTAACGCTCCGCGGCGGCAGCGATCGTTTCAGGGTCGCTGAGCTGGCTGGCTTCGGCCAACACGGTCAGCCGCCCGACGGCCTGCACATCCTCGGCACCACGCTCGCCAACCAGCAGTGAACACTTGGGATCAAGTTGCAGGTTGTGGGTGTGCTGGGCGATGCGGCTGATAAGGATCAGCGGGTGACCCTGGGCGTCCAGGCAGTAAGGCACCACGGAGCCGAAGGGAAAGCCCGGCATCGATTTGGAGTGGGTGGACAACACCCCCCGGTATTCTTTGAGCAGCAGCGCACGCGCTTGCTTGGCAGCTTTGAGGCTCACCCTGTGACTCCTTGATAGACAGGCTTCAGGTTGCAGGATCGACGTAAGAGCCGGGCTTGCCCGCGAGGCGGTGTACCTGACACACCGCGGTGCGCCTATCGCTGGCGAGCCATGCTCCTACACAAGGTAAGCGCTATCAACCGCATTTGCCAGGAAGCCGGTGGGCGGGCGTTACCAGGCCACGCCGAAACCTGCGGTGTAACGGGTCTTGTCCAGGTCGCTGTCGTTGGTGCCGCTGATGATATCTTTCTCGGCCTTGAGGTTGAGCGAGGCCCACTCGGTGACCTTGTAGCGCAAGCCAACCTCGGCATCGAGGCTGTAGTTGGCGACGTTACCCAACGGCTTGCCCACTTCACCGTTGGTGAAGAATTCGACTTTCTTGCCAACCAGGTAACGGTTGTAATCCCACTTCACGCCCAACGAGTAGAAGTTGTCCTTGCCGCCGTCGGCATATTCGTAGTCGGTCCGGTTGAGCAACGACCCAAGCGAGAACGCGCCCAGTTCGTTATCCCAGAACTGGTAGCCAGGGCCGGTACCGATGGTGCGCTGGCGAGCCAGGTCTTCGATATGGTCGCGCTTGTAATTCAAGCGCCCCTGCCAGAACCACTTGTCGGTAATAAAGCGGTCAAGCGCGTATTCGGCGCCCCAGTTGTTGGTCGTGGTGACCTCGTCCTGGGCTTCGCGGTTGTATTCGCCTTCGGCATTGTGACGCCAGCGGCCATGGCGAGCCGTGGTCTTGAAGTCGACGTCGTAGTTTTCGGTGTCGGTTTCGGCCTGCTTATAGTCCAACCCCACGTCGACGTTGCCCTTGAGCACCAGGTCTTCAACCACAGGCTTGGGCTTGAGGATCTGCTGGATGCTGGACAGTTCCACCGTCTTCGGCGCCTCGCCATTGGCCAGGGTGACCTTGCCGTCTTCGGCCGCGCTCAGCGACTTGGCCCTCTCACCGGTGTACTCGTCTTGCTTGACCAGTAGCTCCTGGTCGCTTTCGAGAGTCTTGACCTTCTTCATGTCGATAGCCACCGAGCCACCGTACTCGGTGTCGAGCAGCAGTTTACCGCCATCGAAAAACTTGATCTTGCCGCTCAGGCGATCTCCATTCTTCATGAATACGGTATCGGCGACAGCGGCCGACGAGGCGCTGACAACGGCAAGGCACAGCAGGGCTCTAGACAACATAAGCAAATTCAAGGCTCTGGTTCGCGAAAAAATCGGGCATTATCCGGATAGACGCACCCCGAGCAAGGACTGACCGGACGAATTGCGATGAGTTCAATGCTTGATTGCATCGGTAATGGCGCGTTGAACCACCTCAAGCGCAGAGGGTACGGGCGATGAGCCGCACTTCAGAAGCTGTTGACGAGGATGCCGTGGCCCGACGAATGGCCCTCTACGTGGCACTTGGCCAAGTACCTGAAGGCAAGGTCGTCAGCTATGGTCAACTGGCGGAGCTGGCCGGCCTCGGTCGCGCTGCTCGCTGGGTCGGCCGTACACTGAGCCAGTTACCCGACGGCACACGCCTGCCCTGGCACCGGGTGGTCGCAGCCGGAGGCCGAATCAGCCTGCCATCGGGCACAGTGTCAGGCGATGAACAGCGCGCGCGGCTGCGGGCCGAAGGCATCACTGTCCGGAACAACCGTGTGGATATTAAGTGCCATGGCTGGCGCCCGATGGAGCACAGCGGTTAGAGTGCGCGCTTTGTTTTCGTAAACTGAGGCAGATTTCAGCTCATGCCGCGTAAAACCTGGCGCGCCGCGCTCGCCGCTTATGCCAGCCCTTCAACACTCGTGCTACTGCTGCTCGGCTTTGCCGCCGGGATGCCGTACATGCTGGTGTTTTCAACGCTTTCGGTCTGGTTACGCGAGGCCGGCGTGGCCCGCGAAACCATCGGCTATGCCAGCCTGATCGGCCTGGCCTATGCCTTTAAATGGGTCTGGTCGCCACTGCTCGACCAATGGCGCCTGCCGCTGCTGGCGAAGATGGGCAGGCGACGGTCTTGGCTGATGCTCTCGCAAGTGCTGGTGATCATCGGCCTGGTCGGCATGGGCTTTTGCGACCCGCAAAAACACCTGTCGTGGCTGATCGCCCTCGCCGTGCTGGTGGCCTTCGCCTCGGCCACCCAAGACATCGCCGTCGACGCCTACCGCCTGGAAATCGCCGAGGAGAGCCGCCAGGCGGCCCTGGCCGCCAGCTACATGGCCGGCTATCGCATGGCGGCGCTGCTGGCCACGGCCGGTGCACTGTTTTTCGCCGAACGCTTCGGCTCTACCGGCTTCAGTTACCTGCACGAGGCCTGGACCGGCACCTACGTGCTGTTCGGCGTGCTGATGGTGCCCGCACTGATCACCACCCTGCTGATGCGCGAACCGCCAGTGTCGCTACGGACCCAGCTGTCTGCCGCGCGTTACGGTTTCAGCCACCAACTGATCTCGGTATTCGTGCTGATCGTGCTGCTGGTTTCGGTCCCGGCGATGTTCACCCAGCTCTACAACACCGACTTCGCCAGCGTGCTGTTCGAAGGCGCCAGCGTGCTCGACCTGCTGCTCGAAGACCGAGCCTTCCTGCGTGCCATCCTCTATACCCTGCTCACCGGCCTGTGCCTGTCGTCCTTGGGCCGCCGTGGCCTGGCGCCAGTGCTGACGCCGGTGAACGACTTCATCCTGCGCTACCGCTGGCAGGCGCTGTTGCTGCTGGGCTTGATCGCGACTTACCGGATGTCCGATACGGTCATGGGCGTGATGGCCAACGTGTTCTACATCGACCAGGGCTTCACCAAGGAGCAGATCGCCAGCGTCAGCAAGATCTTCGGCCTGATCATGACCCTGCTGGGCGCAGGTTTTGGCGGCTTGTTGATTGTGCGCTTCGGCATTCTGCCAATCCTGTTTATCGGCGGTGCGGCGTCAGCGGCGACCAATATCCTGTTTCTGATTCTGGCCGACATGGGCCCAAACCTGCAGATGCTGGTGGTGACCATTTCGCTCGATAACTTCAGCTCAGGCCTCGCCACTTCGGCGTTCGTGGCCTACCTGTCGAGCCTGACCAACCTGAAGTTCTCCGCCACCCAGTACGCGCTGCTGAGCTCTATCATGCTGCTGCTGCCGCGCCTGATCGGCGGTTACTCCGGTGTGATGGTCGAGAAATGGGGTTATCACGATTTCTTCCTGATTACTGCCCTGCTCGGGGTGCCGACCTTGATCCTGATTGCATTGCAGTGGCGTCAGGAACACGGGCGCAATGGCGACGCCGTCGAAGAGCCTCCAGCGCCGGAAACACCCGTCAACGAGCCACCTTCGACCAAGGCATAAGCCAAAAAAAGCCCCGGGCAGTGGTCTGCACCGGGGCTTTTTCATGTTCCCTGCAGGAGCACAGCTTGCTGGCGATTACACCGCGAATATTCAGCCAGACCGCTTCGCTGGCAAGCCAGGCTCCTACACTGCCGCTTCCTGCACCACACGAATCACTCGCTGCGGAAAGGGAATGTCGATGCCCTCGGCCTTCAAGCGATCACGCGCCTGCTCGTTGAGCATGAACATCACGTCCCAGTAATCGGCGGTGTTGACCCAGATCCGCAAGGACACCGTGATGGAGCTGTCGCCCAGAGTCGACACCACCGCCTGCGGTGCAGGGTCAGCGAGCACGCGCGGGTCTTTGGCCAGCTCCAGCAAGACCTGGCGAGCCTTCTGCAAGTCGGCCTCGTAATCGACACCCACGTCAAACACCACCTTGCGGGTTGGCTGACGGTTGTAGTTGGTGATGATGCCGTTGGACAAATTGCCATTGGGCACAATGACCGTCTTGTTGTCGCCGGTACGCAGCACAGTGTGGAAGATCTGAATCGAGTCCACGGTACCGCTGACACCTTGCGCTTCGATCCAGTCGCCTATGCGGAAGGGACGGAACAGCAGAATCAGTACCCCGCCGGCAAAATTGGCCAGACTGCCTTGCAGCGCCAGGCCAATGGCCAGGCCGGCCGCACCGATCGCGGCAACGAACGAGGTGGTTTCCACGCCGATCATCGACGCGACACTGACCACCAGCAGCACTTTGAGGATGATATTGGCCAGGCTGCAGATAAAACCCTGCAGGGCCAGATCGGCATTGCGCAGGGCCAACAGCTTGCCCAGCCGATACGTCACTTTGTTGATCAACCACCAGCCGATGGCCAGGGTTATGACTGCCAGCAGCACCCGGCTGCCGTATTCCATCATCATCGGGATCCAGGTCTGCGATTGCTTGACCAGGTTATCCACTTCAGCGCTCAAATCCATAACATTCTCCTGAAAGCCAGGTGACAAAAACAAGGACGGGCCGCACAGGGCTGGATTGACACCAGCCCTGTGCGGCCCTGCCACGCATCTCGGACAACATCAGGCCCTCGAGGTTGCGCAGCGAGTGCTCAGTCGCGGAAGTTGTTGAACTGCAGCGGCATACCGAATTCCTTGCCGCGCAGGGCAGCAATGGCTTCTTGCAGGTCGTCGCGCTTCTTGCCAGTGACCCGTACCTGCTCGCCCTGGATGGCGGCTTGCACCTTGAGCTTGGCGTCCTTGATATGAGCAACGATCTTTTTCGCAAGCTCCTTGTCGATGCCTTCGCGCAGTTTGACTTCTTGCTTCATTTCCTTGCCGGAAGGGTACGCGTCCTTGACTTCCAGGCACTGGACATCGATCTTGCGCTTGACCATGGCGAGCTTGAGAATCTCGATCATCGCCTCAAGCTGAAACTCGGCTTCGGCGGTCAGATTGACCTGAAGATCCTTGTCCTTGAATTCGAAGCTACCCTTGCCCTTGAGGTCATAGCGGCGGTCCAGTTCCTTGATCGCGTTGTCGACCGCGTTGGTGACTTCGTGCTTGTCCAGTTCTGATACCACGTCGAACGACGGCATGTATTTCTCCAAAAAAAATGGCGCTGCTCGATTGAAGATGGAGCACGCCTGGTTTGACGGTTAAAATGCCGGATCATTATAACGGTTGCGAAAGTCCGATGAGCAGCACCTGGCATATTCTGGGCGCAGGCAGCCTGGGCAGTTTATGGGCAAGTCGACTGGCACGCGGTGGCAAGCCGGTGCAGTTGATCCTGCGTGACGCCACTCGCCTGATGGCCTACGAGGCCGCTGGCGGCTTGACGCTGATCGAACATGGCCAACCCACGACCCTGGCCATCCCCGCGCAGACACCGGACACTCAGGGGCCGATCCATCGACTGTTGGTGGCTTGCAAGGCTTACGATGCCGAACAGGCGGTTGCTCAGCTGGCACCGCGGCTGGCCTTTGATGCCGACGTCATCCTGCTGCAAAACGGCCTGGGCAGCCAGGACGCGGTGGCGAACAAGGTGCCTCATGCGCGTTGTATCTTTGCCTCGAGCACCGAAGGTGCCTTTCGTCAGGCCGATTGGCAGGTGGTCTTCGCCGGCCACGGCTTCAACTGGCTGGGCGATCCGGCCAACCCACTGCCGCCCGACTGGCTCGACGACCTGCAGGCCTGTGGCATCCCCCACCAGTGGACACCGGACATTCTCACGCGGCTGTGGCGCAAGCTGGCGCTCAATTGCGCGATCAACCCACTGACCGTGCTGCACGACTGCCGCAACGGCGGCCTGCAGGCTCACCACTGTGAAGTCGCCACCCTCTGCGCGGAGCTGGTCGAGTTGCTCCAGCGCTGTGGCCAGCCTCAAGCGGCTGAGCATTTAAGCGAAGAAGTCGAGCGGGTTATCCAGGCGACTGCCGCGAACTATTCTTCGATGTATCAGGATGTCGCTCAGGGCCGCCGTACCGAGATTCACTACTTGCTGGGGCATGTGTGCCGCGTCGCCGCCCGTCACGACTGCTCGCTGCCGCACCTGGAACGGCTCTACCGGCGCCTGGTCGAACACCTGAACGCACGCGGATTGCCCAGCGACTGATTCGAGCCTACCCTGCCCTTCCACCCACCGGGATCACGCCTTCACCATGCCATTGCGCGAACGCCTGGAAAACCTGCCGGTCGGCCAGAAGCTGCTGGCGGCCCTGCTGGTACTGTTGACCACCGTGCTGCTGGTCGCCAACCTGACCTTTATCAGCGCCGCCTACTGGATCTCCCAGGAAAGCATGGCGCCCCAGGCCCTTCAGACCATCGGCCGGCTGGTATCGAACCCGAAACTGGCGCAACAGGCGCTGGACTCGCAGCTCTCCGCCAAAGCCCTGCTCAACGAACTCAACAGCTACTCGCCCCTGCGCGCCGCCGCCCTGTATGACAGCGATGGCTCGTTGCTCGCGCAGCTGCAACACGGCGACGAGCTGCAATTGCCCAAGCGCTTGCGGCATATCGAAAGCTGGCGAATCACCGAGTTTCGCAGCACCCAGTTGATCAAGCTGCCGCGCCCCGGCCGGCCACCGGGCCATTTGCTGCTGGTGGCCAGCAGCGAGTTGCCCATGGCGTTCTATACCGGCACCTTGACCGCGAGCCTGGGCATTCTGGTGTTCAGTATCCTGCTGTGGATGGTGATTGCGCGTCAGATCAAGCGCCTGATCACCCAGCCGATCTACCGCCTTGAAGAATTGTCGCGCCAGGTCACCCGCGAGGAGAACTATGCACTGCGTGCCCAGCGCGGCAACCATGATGAAATCGGCAGCCTGGCCGAGGCCTTCAACACCATGCTGTCGCGCATCGAAGCGCGCGAGCAACAGCTCAAGCGCGCCCGCGACGAATTCCAGGCCGCGTTTGACCAGGCCCAGGGCCTGGCCGAGGAAACCCGCCACACCAACCGCAAGCTGGAGCTGGAAGTCCAGGTGCGCAGCAAGATCGAAAGAAAGCTCACCGGCTTTCAGAATTACCTCAACAGCATCATCGACTCCATGCCTTCGGCGCTGATCGCACTGGACGAGCAGCTTTACGTGACGCAATGGAATCAGGAGGCCAGTGCACTGTCCGGTACGCCGCTGGATGAAGCGCTGAACCAACCGATTTTTCTCGCCTTCGAGCCGCTCAAGCCATTCCTGCCGGAGCTCAAGAACACCGTGGAGCGCCACACCGTGGCGAAAATCGAACGGGTGACCTGGACCAAGGACGACGTTTCCCACCACTACGCCCTGACCTTTTACCCGCTGATGGGCGGCGCCGGGCGCGGCGTGGTGATCCGTATCGATGACATCACCCAGCGCCTGTCGTTGGAGGAAATGATGGTGCAATCCGAGAAAATGCTTTCAGTGGGTGGGTTGGCAGCCGGCATGGCGCACGAGATCAACAACCCCCTCGGCGCCATTTTGCATAACGTGCAGAACATCCGTCGGCGCCTGTCTGCGGACCTGCCGAGAAACATCGAGCAGGCCGCCGAGGCTGGCATCGACCTGGCCACCGTCAACCGTTACCTGCAGAGCCGGGAAGTGCCACAGTTGCTCGACGGCATCCAGCAGGCCGGGGCCCGGGCGGCCAAGATCGTCACCCACATGCTCAGCTTCAGCCGCCGCAGCAATCGCCAACTGGCGCCGTGTGACTTGCCGGCACTGATCGATCAAGCCGTGGAAATCGCCGGTAGCGACTTCGACCTGACCATCGGCTTCGACTTCAAGGGCCAGGCCATCAGCCGTCAGTTCGATCCCGCTTTGGGCCCCGTACCCTGCACCGCCAACGAGCTGGAACAGGTACTGCTCAATCTGCTCAAGAACGCGGCCCAGGCCATTCACCAGCGCACTGACAACAGCGAACCAGGGCACATCATCCTGCGCACCCGGCTCAACCCGCCGTGGGCAGAGATTCAGGTGGAAGACAACGGCGTCGGCATGCCCGAAAGCGTGCGCAAACGCACCTTCGAGCCGTTCTTCACCACCAAGGAGATCGGCCAGGGCACAGGGCTGGGGCTGTCGGTTTCGTACTTCATCATTACCAACAATCACAAAGGCCAGATGGAAGTGCATTCCACCCCTGGTGTGGGCACTTGCTTCACCCTGCGCCTGCCATTGGCGGCAAATTCGGTGACGCCGCCGCTGCCCACTAACGCGGAGTTTTGAGCATGGGCTTTCGCTTGTCGAAGATTTACACCCGCACCGGTGACAAGGGCGAAACCGGCCTGGGCGATGGCCGCCGAGTGCCCAAGGATCATCCACGGATCGAAGCGATTGGCGAGGTGGACAGCCTCAACAGTCAGCTGGGAGTGCTACTGGCCGGTTTGGCTGAGCAGCAGGCGGGGTGCCCGGCATTGGCCGAGGTCATCGAGGTACTCGCGCCCTGCCAGCATCGGCTGTTCGATTTGGGCGGCGAGTTGGCGATGCCGGCTTATCAGGCTTTGAATGAGGCCGAAGTGCAGCGACTGGAGGCCGCGATTGATTTGTGGAACGAAGAGCTTGGACCACTGGAAAACTTCATCTTGCCCGGCGGCTCGATGCTAGTGGCCCAGGCCCACGTCTGCCGCAGCCTGGCTCGCAGTGCCGAGCGGCGTTGCCAGCATTTGAATGCCGAGGAGCCGTTGCAGGGAGTGGGGTTAGCGTATATCAACCGACTGTCGGACTTGCTGTTCGTGGCGTCGCGGCTGATTGGCCGGCGTCAAGGCGTGGCGGAAATTCTGTGGGAACCTGCCAAGCCCTGAAAAGCATCGCGGGCAAGCCCTGCTCCTACAGCCCCGTAGGAGCAGGGCTTGCCCCAATGCCGGTCAGTTAAGGCATTGAACGACACAACCCCTGTGGGAGCGGATTTATCCGCGAATGAATACACCGCGGTTTTTCAGGCATTGCGCGTCATCGTTCATTCGCGGATAAATCCGCTCCCACAGAATCTATGCGTTAACTGACTGGCATTGGGGCTTGCCCGCGATAGGCCTGACGCAATTTAATGGATTGGACTCAGTCCGGCTGAGGCCAGAACGCCCGAATCCCTGCCACACCCTGCGCACCGGCTGCCCAAGCCTGTTCGCGCTGAGCAGCACCCACGCCACCGAGCAGATACACCGGCTTGCTGAAACCTACGATCAGGCGCGCCGCCTGATCCCAGCCCAGCGGCTCGGCGCCAGGATGGGTCAGCGTCGCCTGCACTGGCGAGAGGGTGACGAAATCCACATCCATCTGCTCCGCCAGCGACAGCTCTTCGGCATTGTGGCAGGACGCCGCCAACCAGCGCGCTTTGGGAAACGGACGACCGTTGCGGGCGTATTTGCGTAGCTGCGCGGAAGTCAGGTGCCAGCCGGCCGCCGGAAAATCGCCCAGCCACTCCAGCGGCCCCTTGAGCATCAACTGCGCCTTGCCCGCACACAAGCCGACCGCGTCCACAGCCAGGTCGCGGTAGCTCGGGTCATAGCCGTTGGGGGCACGCAGTTGCAGCAAGCGGGTGCCGTTGGTGATGGCTTTCTGCATGCCACGCAGCAAGGTGGGTGTTTCCAGACCTTCCGGGGTAATCAGGTAGTCGGAGGGCAGACGCGCCGCCGCGACGATCGGCTGGTTGGCTTCAGGGAAGCCATAATTCGGCAACTCGCGGGCGGTCACCCAAGCCAGCGGCTGGCCCTCGGCACCGTGGGGTTTGCCAGTAAATGCCGACACCTCCCAGACATCCAACAACACCTGTTTGTCCGGATAGTCATGCTTGACCTGAATCAACGGCCGGGCGGCGGTGACGGTGATGCCCAGCTCCTCTTTGAGCTCACGCGCCAGGCCTTGCGAGACGCTTTCGCCCTCTTCGACCTTACCGCCCGGGAACTCCCACAAGCCGCCTTGATGCTGACTATCGGCTCGGCGGGCAATCAGGATTCGGTCATCAATGCCGCGGATTACCGCAGCCGCAACATGCACCCGCTTCACAGCCCACGCTCCGTCAGACCCGCCTGCTGCCAGGTCTTGAACGCTGGCCATTGATAGATCGCCTCGATGTAGGCCAGAGCCTCGCTCGGCAATTCGACCCGGTAGGTGCGCAAACGCACCGCGACCGGGGCGAAGAAAGCATCCGCGAGGCTGAATTCGCCAAACAGGAACGGCCCTTTTTCCACCGCCGCGGCACGGCATTCCCACCACAGCGCAACGATACGGTCGATGTCGGCCTGGACTTCTGCCGGCATCGGTGTCAACGCCTGGTCACGGCTCAGGTCGAACGGCATATTGCCGCGCAGGGCGAAGAAACCACTGTGCATCTGGGCGCAGGCCGAGCGGGCCTGGGCGCGAGCGGCGATGTCTTGCGGCCAGAGATGGGCCTCGGGGAAGCGCTCGGCCAGGTACTCGCCAATCGCCAGGGAGTCGGCGATGGTGCCATGCTCGCTTTTGAGCAGCGGTACTTTGCCCGTTGGCGAATGCTCGAGAATCCGCGCGTGAGTGTCGGCCTGGTTCAGCTTGATGATCTGTTCAGTGTAGGCCGCCTCGGTCAGCTTAATCGCCAGCGCGGCGCGCAGTGACCAGGAGGAATACAGTTTGTCGCCGATGATCAGGTGAAGGCTCATGGTTCGGCTCCATCTTCAGGGAAAGAAAGGGGGCCATTGGCCCCCTCGTAACGCGTGTAGTTCAAGACTCAGGTGCGGTACTCGGCGTTGATCTTGACGTACTCGTGGGACAGGTCGGTGGTCCAGATCGTTTCGCTGCAGGTGCCACGGCCCAATTCGATACGAATGGTGATTTCTTCACGGGCCATGACGGCCGCGCCCTGGGCTTCGGTATAGGTCGCGCTGCGGCCGCCCTTGCTGGCGATATTGACTTCGCCCAGGTACACGTCGATCAGGCTGACATCCAGGTTCGGCACACCGGCACGGCCGACAGCGGCCAGGATGCGGCCCCAGTTCGGGTCAGAAGCAAACAGAGCAGTCTTGATCAGCGGCGAATGAGCCACCGCATAGCCGACGTCCAGGCATTCCTGGTGGTTGCCGCCGCCGTTGACTTCAACGGTCACGAACTTGGTCGCGCCTTCGCCGTCGCGCACGATCGCCTGGGCGACTTCCATGCAGACTTCGAACACGGCCTTTTTCAAGGCTTCGAACAGCGGACCGCTGGCCTGCGTGATTTCAGGCACATCCGCCTTGCCGGTGGCGATCAACATGCAGCAGTCGTTGGTCGAAGTGTCGCCGTCAATGGTGATGCGGTTGAATGACTTGTTGGCGCCATCGAGCATCAAGTCCTTGAGCACCGCCGGCGACACCTTGGCGTCGGTGGCGATGTAGCCGAGCATGGTCGCCATGTTCGGGCGAATCATGCCGGCACCCTTGCTGATTCCGGTCACGGTGACGGTCACGCCTTCGTGCTGGAACTGGCGGCTGGCACCTTTTGGCAAGGTGTCGGTGGTCATGATGCCGGTGGCGGCTTCAGCCCAGTGGTCTTCCGACAGATCGTCCAGCGCGGCTTGCAGCGCGCCTTCGATCTTCTCGACCGGCAGCGGCTCACCGATCACACCGGTGGAAAACGGCAGCACGGCGCTGGCGTCGACACCGGTCAGCTCGGCCAGTTTGGCGCAAGTGCGTTCGGCAGCGGCCAAGCCCGGTGCACCGGTACCGGCGTTGGCATTGCCGGTGTTGGTCAGCAGGTAACGCACGGTGCCTTGTACACGTTGCTTGGAGAGGATCACGGGAGCGGCGCAAAAGGCGTTCAGGGTGAACACGCCGGCAACGCTGGAGCCTTCGGCGCAGCGCATGACCACAACGTCCTTGCGCCCCGGGCGCTTGATGCCCGCAGAGGCGATGCCGAGTTCGAAGCCGGGAACCGGGTGCAACGTTGGCAAAGGACCAAGACCAACAGCCATGAAAGCGCTCCTAGAGAATAATCCGCGCCGGGGTCTTCCCCTGCGCATGAGATGGTAAAACGCCGCGACGGCGGAAGGCCGGTCGCGGCGCGGTGTCAATGTTACGCAGCATCAAGCCAGGTCTGGATCGTTAGTTGATCTGACCGTGGCAGTGCTTGAACTTCTTGCCCGAACCGCACCAGCACAGTTCGTTGCGACCCAGCTTCTGTTCATTGCGCACCGGGGCAGTAGCGACGGCGACATCAGCGCCCTCTTCCCCGGTTGCAGCCGCTGCCACTTGCTCAAGACCTGGTGCCGCGGCATGCGAGAACTGCATGCGCTGGGCCAGCTCTTCGGCTTCGCGACGCAGACGGGCTTCTTCTTCGACCGGGTCTTCGCGACGCACCTGGACGTGCGACAGGACGCGAATGGTGTCGCGCTTGATCGACTCCAGCAGTTCCTGGAACAGGGAGAAAGACTCGCGCTTGTATTCCTGTTTCGGGTTCTTCTGGGCGTAGCCACGCAGGTGGATACCGTGACGCAGGTGGTCCATGGTCGACAGGTGGTCTTTCCACAGGTCGTCCAGCACACGCAGCAGGATCTGCTTCTCGAAGGTCCGCAGGGCTTCGGCGCTGGCCTGCTCTTCCTTCTCGTTGTAGGCGTTGAGCAGCTCGGTCATGAGCTTCGCGCGCAGGGTTTCTTCGTACAGGTGATCGTCTTCGTCGAGCCATTGCTGGATCGGCAGCTTCACACCGAAATCGCTGGCCAGCGCGGCTTCCAGACCCGCCACGTCCCACTGCTCCGGCAGCGATTGTGGCGGAATGTGCAAGCTGACAGTGGCGTCCAGCACTTCCTGACGGAACTCGGCGATGGTGTCGCCAATGTTGTCGGCTGCCAGCAGGCTGTTACGCATGTGGTAGATGACTTTACGCTGTTCGTTGGCAACGTCGTCGAATTCCAGCAATTGCTTACGGATATCGAAGTTGCGGCCTTCAACCTTGCGCTGAGCTTTTTCGATGGCGTTGGTCACCATGCGGTGCTCGATGGCTTCACCGGACTGCATGCCCAGCGCCTTCATGAAGTTCTTCACCCGGTCAGAGGCGAAGATGCGCATCAGGCTGTCTTCCAGCGACAGGTAGAACCGGCTCGAGCCCGGGTCACCCTGACGGCCGGCACGACCACGCAACTGGTTGTCGATACGGCGCGATTCGTGACGCTCGGAGGCGATGACGTGCAAGCCACCGGACTCGATCACTTGCTGGTGGCGCTTCTGCCAGTCAGCCTTGATCTGGGCAATCTGCTCAGGGCTCGAGCTATCCAGCGAAGCGACTTCCACTTCCCAGTTACCGCCCAACAGGATGTCGGTACCACGACCGGCCATGTTGGTGGCGATGGTCAGGGCGCCTGGACGACCGGCCTGGGCAATGATCTCGGCTTCTTTTTCGTGGTACTTGGCGTTCAGGACCTTGTGGTCGATGCCTTCTTTTTGCAGCAGCGCCGACATGTGCTCCGACGTTTCGATGGTTGCGGTACCGACCAGTACCGGCCGACCCTGGGTCATGCTTTCCTTGATGTCGGCAATGATCGCGGCGTATTTCTCGTCGGCGGTCAGGTACACCAGGTCGTTGAAGTCTTTACGCGCCAACGGCTTGTTCGGCGGGATGACCATCACGTTGAGGTTGTAGATCTGAGCGAATTCGAACGCTTCGGTGTCAGCGGTACCGGTCATGCCGGACAGCTTCTCGTACAGGCGGAAGTAGTTCTGGAAGGTGGTCGATGCCAGGGTCTGGCTCTCGGCCTGAATGTTCAGGTTTTCCTTCGCTTCGATGGCCTGGTGCAGGCCTTCGGACAGGCGGCGGCCCGGCATGGTACGGCCGGTGTGCTCGTCGACCAGCAGGATCTGGCCGTCCTGGACGATGTATTCGACGTTGCGGTTGAACAGCTTGTGCGCACGCAGACCGGCATACACGTGAGTCAGCAGGGCCAGGTTGTGCGCCGAGTAGAGGCTCTCGCCCTCGGCCAGCAGGCCAACCTGGGTGAGCATTTCTTCAATGAACTGATGACCGGCCTCGTTGAGTTCGACCTGACGGGTTTTCTCATCGACCGTGAAGTGCCCGGCCTTGGTGACCACGCCCTCGACTTCTTCGATGTGCTGGGCCAGGCGCGGGATCAGTTTGTTGATCTCGGTGTACAGCTTGGAGCTGTCTTCGGCCTGGCCGGAGATGATCAGCGGCGTACGGGCTTCGTCGATCAGGATGGAGTCGACTTCGTCGATCACGGCGAAATTCAGCTCGCGCTGGAATTTCTCTTCCATGCTGAACGCCATGTTGTCGCGCAGGTAGTCGAAACCGAATTCGTTGTTGGTGCCGTAGGTGATGTCCGCGGCATAGGCTGCACGCTTCTCTTCCGGCGGCTGGAAAGGCGTGACGACGCCAACGCTCAGGCCGAGGAATTCATACAGCGGGCGCATCCAGTTGGCGTCGCGGCGGGCCAGGTAGTCGTTCACCGTGACCACGTGCACGCCCTGGCCGGACAGAGCGTTGAGGTATACGCCCAGGGTCGCGACCAAGGTCTTGCCTTCGCCGGTGCGCATTTCTGCGATCATGCCTTCATGCAAGGTCATGCCGCCGATCAGCTGCACGTCGAAGTGGCGCATGCCCATGACGCGCTTACCGGCTTCGCGGGCGACCGCAAAGGCTTCAGGCAGCAGATTGTCGAGGCTTTCACCCTTGGCCAGGCGCTCTTTGAACTCTGCAGTCTTGGCGCGCAATTGCTCGTCCGAGAGGGCGACCATCTGCTCTTCGAAGGCATTGACGATGGCTACCGTCTTGAGCATGCGTTTGACTTCACGCTCGTTCTTGCTTCCAAAAAGTTTTTTTAACAAAGGCGCAAACATATCGGCAGGATCTTCCACACGTAGGGATGGAGGGCGGCCCCGTGGATCGCCCGTGCAGCCCTTATGGCCGCATGCGAACGAGCATTCTACCCGGAAACGATGGTGAGGAAAGTGGCGTTATTCCACGATGCTGGCACAGCGCTTTAGCGGGGCTTGTTTAAAATAGGGCCTTTTCGCTCAACTTCAACCCATGGTGCCAAGAGATTGCGGGCGCCTGCGGGCGAGACGATGGAAAACCGGCTTTCTGTTAAGATGGCCGCTCTGTAACTTCAGGTATCTTTCCAATGGCATTTCGCCCTCTTGCCGCACGGGCTCCCTCGGTCCTTTTGCGCGAGGCTCGCCCGCTGAAAGCGCTGTTCAGCCAGGCCCAGCGACTTGCCCATCTGCAACGTTTGCTCGACAGCCAGCTGCAGCCGGCGGCGCGCGAGCACTGTCATATTGCTTCCTGGCGCGAAGGCACGTTGCTTCTGATCGTGACCGACGGTCATTGGGCGACCCGCTTGCGCTACCAGCAAAAACGTCTGCAACGGCAGCTGCAGGCGCTTGAGCAGTTCACTAACCTGACGCGCATCCTGTTCAAGGTTCAGCCGCCGACGACCCAGAGCAAGGCGGTGGGACATACGATCGATCTGTCGACCCGAGCGGCGGAAAATATCCAGGCCACGGCCGAGGGTATCAGCGACCCGAACCTTCGCGCGGCGCTGGAGCGGTTGGCCAGTCATGCCAGCCGCAAAGAAGAGAAAAACTAACCCCCCCGCCGACCACTGTGTGGAGCAAAGCTTGCTCGCGATGAAGGCACTGCGAGTTTCTGATGCTGCGCGGTGAATCTATCGCGAGCAAGCTTTGCTCCCACAGTGCATGGCTCCAGGCCTGGAGCTGCTTCCAAAAAAAAGGCCACCCGAAGGTGGCCTTGAAGAAATGCTAAAGGAAAGAGAGTTGTTACTTACACTGCCGCTACCGGACGCATGTAAGAGATCGGTGCCGTACTGGCATCTTCGAATGTCACGACTTCCCAGGCATCCTTCTGCTCGATGAGCTTGCGCAGGAGCTGGTTGTTCAGTGCGTGACCGGATTTGAACCCACGGAATTCGCCAATCAGGCTGTTGCCCAACAGGTAGAGGTCGCCGATGGCATCCAGGATCTTGTGTTTGACGAATTCGTCCTCGTAACGCAGGCCGTCTTCGTTCAACACGCCGTCCGTGTCTACCACGATGGCGTTTTCAACACTGCCGCCGAGTGCGAGATTGTGCTTGCGCAGGTACTCGATGTCACTCATGAAACCGAAGGTGCGGGCGCGGCTGACTTCCTTCACGAAGGAGGTGCTGGAAAAGTCCACGCTGGCACTTTGAGTGCGGTTCTTGAAAACCGGGTGATCGAAATCGATCTCGAAACTCACCTTGAACCCTTCGAAAGGGACGAAAGTGGCGCGCTTGTCGCCGTCTTCCACTGTCACTTCACGCAGGATGCGAATGAATTTCTTGGCAGCGTCCTGCTCTTCAAGACCAGCCGATTGAATCAGGAATACGAAGGGACCTGCGCTGCCGTCCATGATCGGCACTTCAGACGCGGAGAGCTCGACGTAGGCGTTATCGATGCCCAGACCGGCCATGGCCGAGAGCAAGTGTTCCACCGTATCGACTTTGACATCGCCATTGACCAACGTGGTCGACATGGTGGTCTCGCCGACGTTTTCCGCACGGGCAGGGATCTGCACCATAGGGTCGAGGTCGGCGCGGCAGAACACGATGCCGGTATCCACAGGCGCGGGCTTGAGAGTCAGATAGACCTTCTCGCCCGAGTGCAGGCCGACACCTGTGGCACGAATAATATTCTTCAGGGTGCGTTGTTTAATCATGGCATTGGCCGCTTCAGCGCAAATTGCGAACTGGTATCAACAAAGACGGGCGATGATAGCAGAACCGGCCTTTGCTGAAAACCAATCACCCTAATACCCCTGATAAATTCCATCAATCAGCCTGGCGACGCAGGAAAGCCGGGATATCCAGGTAATCCAGATCGTCCTGTGGGTTGAGCTTAGCAGCCGCTGCAGCACCGGCATGGGCCTGGTTACGCATAACGGTCGGACGGTCGAGATCACGGTAGTTCACCGACGGTTGCTCATGACGCGCAGGGGCCGCCATGGGCGCCTGTTGAGCGGCAGTTTGCAGCGTATTGTCGATGATCTTCACCGGTTTCTCGATTTTCGCGCCAAGACCCGTAGCAACCACGGTCACGTGCAGCTCGTCGCGCATGTCTGGATCAATAACAGTACCGACCTTGACCATGGCGTGATCCGAGGCAAACGCCTCGATGATGCTACCCACGTCCGAGTACTCGCCCAGCGACAGGTCAGGACCTGCGGTGATGTTGACGAGAATGCCGCGCGCGCCCTGCAGGTTGACGTCTTCGAGCAGTGGGTTGCGGATCGCCGCTTCAGTGGCTTCACGTGCACGGTTCGGACCGCTGGCGCAGCCAGTGCCCATCATGGCCATGCCCATTTCGCTCATCACGGTCCGCACGTCGGCGAAGTCGACGTTGATCATGCCCGGACGCTTGATGATGTCGGAGATACCGCGAACAGCACCGGCCAGTACATCGTCCGCCTTGGCGAAGGCCGACAACAGGCTTGCATCCTTGCCAAGGATGGTCAGCAGTTTTTCGTTCGGGATGGTGATCAGCGAGTCGACGCTTTCGGACAGGGCACGAATACCCTCGTCAGCGATCTGCATACGCTTTCGACCTTCGAACGGGAACGGACGGGTCACCACCGCAACGGTGAGGATACCCAGTTCCTTGGCCACTTCAGCGATGATTGGCGCCGCACCGGTACCGGTACCGCCGCCCATGCCGGTGGTGATGAACACCATGTTGGTGCCTTGCAGTACTTCAGCGATGCGCTCGCGGTCTTCCAGGGCGGCTTGACGGCCGACCTCGGGATTTGCACCCGCACCCAGGCCCTTGGTCACACCGGTACCCAGTTGCAGAATGGTGCGCGCACCAATGTTTTTCAGCGCTTGTGCGTCGGTGTTGGCGCAGATGAATTCCACACCTTCGATGTTGCTCTTGACCATGTGATTAACGGCGTTGCCGCCACCACCACCGACACCGATAACCTTGATTACCGGACTTTGCGGGACGTTGTCTACAAGTTCGAACATTTTCCCTCTCCTTTCCATTTCTCTAGTTTTTGCGCCTACTACTACTGCTTTGAAACTTTAAAAGTTGCCCTGAACCCAACGCTTGAATCGTTCAAGCACAGGAGCCTTAGGTTCATCGCCATAGCTGTTAGTGCTGCTCATACCGGCCAGGGACACGCCTTCGGACTGCTTTTGCAAGCCGTAGACGAGCAAGCCCACACCAGTGGAATAAATCGGGTTGCGCACCACATCAGCCAGGCCGTGCACCGAGTGCGGCACACCCAGGCGTACTGGCATGTGGAAGATCTCTTCTGCCAGCTCCACCGCACCTTCCATCTTCGAAGTACCGCCGGTGAGGACGATGCCCGCCGGGATCAGGTCTTCGTAACCGCTGCGACGCAGTTCGGCCTGGATCAGGGTGAACAGCTCGTCGTAGCGCGGCTCGACCACTTCGGCCAGGGCCTGGCGCGAAAGTTCACGCGGTGGACGGTCACCCACACTCGGAACCTTGATGGTTTCACCGGCACCGGCCAGCTTGGCCAGGGCGCAGGCGTAACGGATCTTGATTTCTTCGGCGTACTGGGTCGGCGTGCGCAGGGCCATGGCGATATCGTTGGTGACCTGATCACCCGCGATCGGGATCACTGCCGTGTGGCGAATCGCGCCTTCGGTGAAGATGGCGATGTCGGTAGTGCCGCCACCGATATCGACCAGGCAGACGCCCAGCTCTTTCTCGTCGTCGGTCAGTACCGAGTAGGCCGAAGCCAATTGCTCGAGGATGATGTCATCGATTTCCAGGCCACAGCGGCGCACGCACTTCTCGATGTTCTGGGCGGCGTTGACCGCACAGGTCACCACGTGGACCTTGGCTTCCAGTCGCACGCCCGACATGCCCAGCGGCTCACGCACGCCTTCCTGGTTATCGATCACGTAATCCTGTGGCAAGGTGTGCAGGACGCGCTGGTCCGCTGGAATCGCCACGGCCTGGGCCGCGTCCAGCACACGCTCAAGGTCAGCGGCGCTGACTTCACGATCACGGATCGCCACGATGCCGTGGGAGTTCAAGCTGCGGATGTGGTTGCCGGCCACGCCGACGAACGCCGAGTGAATCCGGCAGCCAGCCATCAACTGCGCTTCTTCGACCGCGCGCTGAATCGACTGCACGGTGGATTCGATGTTGACCACCACGCCCTTCTTCAGGCCGCGCGATGGATGGGTGCCGATCCCGACGATTTCCAGGCTACCGTCAGCCGCGACCTCGCCCACCAGCGCCACCACCTTGGAGGTGCCGATGTCCAGGCCAACGATCATTTTGCCGCTTTGCACATTTGCCATGGTCCTGCCTCTCTTAATTCTTCGCGACGACGGGTTCGGCCGTCGGCTGCGCAATCGGTTCCCGCCAGCCCACGGCCAGGCCGTTGGCGTAGCGGAGGTCAATGCGCGCGATATTCGTGATCTGTTCTTTCAGTGTCTTGTCGTAAATGGCAATGAAACGGCGCATCTTTTCCATCAGGTGATCACGCCCCAGCAGCAGCTCGATGCCAGGCCCCGAGCTGCCAGCTCCCGTGGTGAGGAACCAGCTGCCGCGCTCACGCAGCTCCAGGCGCGCGATCGAAAAGCCCAGCGGGCGCAGCATCTGGCTCAATACCTGATACTGCTGCATCACTTGCTGCGGGGCGCGCTGCGGGCCGTACAATTGCGGCAGGTGTTCGTAGTTGGCCAGCTCGCGCGGGGTAAACGCCTGTCCCTGGTTGTTCAACAGTGCTTCGTCACCCCAGCGGGCCACGGGCAATTGCTCTTCCAATCGAATGACCACCTGATCCGGCCATACCCGGCGCACTTCGGCGTGGGCGATCCAAGGCATCTTTTCAAGCTCGGTGCGCATGCTCGCCAGATCAATAGTGAAAAAGCTCGCCGCCACATAGGGCGCGATCCGCTGCTGCACCGCCTGCTGGCTGATGTAGCTGAGGTCGCCCTGCACAGCGATCTTGGTAATCGGTCGATCGGCATACGGCATCAGGCGCTGGGCGCCCTCATAAGCGCCGAAGCCCAGCGCGACCAGCGCCACGGGCCACAGCACTTTTTTCAGAAAGCCGATGCCTGGCTTGGGCAGGCGCGCCGACAGTGGCTCCTTGGCCACCATCCGGCTGGCACCGCGCGGCACCGGCTTGCGGCCGGTGGCGGGTTGCTGATGACGTAACATCGCGCCTTGCATGGGATTAACCTCGCGCCTCGACGCTGGCCGCCAGGATCGCCAGTACCAACTGCTGGAAATCAAGGCCGGCTGCACGTGCTGCCATGGGGACCAGGCTGTGATCGGTCATGCCTGGTGCGGTGTTCACTTCCAGCAGCCAGAACTTGCCTTGAGCGTCCTGCATGACATCCACGCGGCCCCAGCCGCTGATGCCGACCGCTTCGCAGGCGCGTGCGGTCAGGTCGATCAGTTCTTGTTCCTTGGTGCTGTCCAGGCCGCAGGGAATGCGGTACTGGGTATCGGACGCCAGGTACTTGGCGTCGTAGTCGTAGAACGAATGAGGGGTGCCGAGGGCGATGGGCGGCAGAACCTGGTCACGCAGGGTCGCGACGGTGAACTCCGGACCTTGAATCCATTGTTCGACCAACACTTGCGAATCGTAGGTGGCGGCGTCCTTCCAGGCAGCGATCAATGCATCTACGTCGCTCACCTTGGCCATACCGATACTGGAACCTTCATGGGCCGGTTTGACGATCAAAGGAAAGCCCAGTTCCGCGCCCGCAGAAATACAGTCGGCTTCGCTGGCCAGTACCGCATGCATTGGCGTCGGGATGCCCAGGCTTTGCCAGACCTGCTTGGTCCGCAGCTTGTCCATGGCCAGCGCCGAGGCGAGGATGCCGCTACCGGTGTAAGGGATGCCCAGGCACTCGAGCAGACCCTGCATGCTGCCATCTTCACCGCCACGGCCGTGGAGGATGATAAAGGCGCGGTCGATCTTCTCAGCGAGCAGGCGTTGCAGCAGGTCATCGCCGACATCAATGGCAACCACGTCGACACCAGCCGAGTTCAGCGCTTCGATCACGGCCCTGCCGGACTTGAGCGAGACTTCGCGCTCGGCGCTCTTGCCACCGTACAGCACGGCGACGCGACCGAAATCCTTCGGTGCGATGGTCGAGAACAGCTTGGCGTAGGCAGCAGTCATTTCGCTTTCCCCTGACTGGCGGCTACTGCCCCAGCGAACAACGGACTTTTCAGTAATTGCGGTGCAAGCCCGCCGATGTCGCCCGCGCCCTGGCACAGCAGGATGTCGCCGGCACGCAGCAGTGGCTTGACCAGCGGCGCCAGCTCGATGCCGCGCTCGATGTAGATCGGGTCCAATTGACCACGCTGACGGATGCTGTGGCACAGCTGACGGCTGTCTGCACCAGGGATCGGCTCTTCGCCGGCCGGGTAGACCTCCATCAGCAGCAGCACGTTGGCATCGGCCAATACCTGTACGAAGTCGTCGTACAGATCACGGGTGCGGCTGTAACGGTGCGGCTGATAGACCATCACCAGACGGCGGTCCGGCCAGCCACCGCGAACGGCATTGATGACGGCGGCCACTTCACGCGGGTGATGACCGTAGTCGTCGACCAGCATCACGCTGCCGTTCTCGACCGGCAGTTCGCCGTAGACCTGGAAGCGCCGGCCCACGCCCTGGAAGCCCGACAGGCCCTGGACGATGGCTTCGTCGCTGATGCCTTCATCGGTGGCAATGGCGATGGTCGCCAGCGAATTGAGCACGTTGTGGTTACCCGGCATGTTCACCGACACGTTCAACGGTGCGCGGTCGCGACGCAGCACGGTGAAGTGGGTCAGCATGCCTTCCTGGCGAATATTGATCGCACGCACGTCAGCTTCTTCGCTGACGCCGTAGGTCACGGTCGGGCGCTTGACCTGCGGCAGAATCTCGCGCACGACCGGGTCGTCCAGGCACATCACGGCCAGACCATAGAACGGCAGGTTGTGAAGGAATTCGACGAAGGTTTTCTTCAGTTTGTTGAAGTCGCCTTCATAGGTCGCCATGTGGTCGGCGTCGATGTTGGTGACCACGGCCACCAGCGGCTGCAGGTGCAGGAAGCTGGCGTCGCTCTCGTCGGCTTCGGCGATCAGGTAGCGGCTGGTGCCCAGCTGGGCGTTGGTGCCGGCAGCGTTCAGACGACCACCGATCACAAAGGTCGGGTCCAGGCCGCCCGCGGCGAACACCGAGGCCAACAGGCTGGTGGTGGTGGTCTTGCCGTGGGTACCGGCGACCGCGATGCCGTGGCGATAGCGCATCAGCTCGGCGAGCATTTCGGCACGCGGCACCACTGGGATACGGCGCTCCAGCGCGTTGGCGACTTCCGGGTTGGAGGTGTTGACCGCACTGGATACCACCAGCACGTCAGCGCTGGCGGCGTTTTCCGCGCGGTGGCCGATGAAGATCTCGGCGCCGAACGACTCCAGGCGCTCGGTCACAGGCGAGGCCTTGAGGTCCGAGCCCGACACGGCATAGCCCAGGTTCAGCAATACTTCGGCGATGCCGCACATGCCCACGCCACCGATCCCCACGAAGTGGATATGGCGGATGCGGCGCATTTCAGGCTGAGGCATGGCTTTTTGATGTTCAACCATGGGCCACCTCCAGGCAGATTTCGACCACGGTGCGGGTGGCATCAGGTTTGGCCAGGCGCCGTGCGGTCGTGGCCATGGTGTTGAGTTTTTCCGGTTGCATCAGCACCTCGTTCAGGCGGTCAGCCAGTTCGGCTGCGCCAGTTGTCGCTTGCGGCATCAGGAAGGCAGCACCTTCACGAGCCAGATAGTTGGCGTTGTGGGTCTGGTGGTCGTCGATCGCATGGGGCAAAGGCACCAGCACCGACGGCAGGCCGGCAGCGGCCAGTTCGCTGACCGTCAACGCACCTGCACGGCAGACCACCAGATCGGCCCAGCCATAGGCTTGGGCCATGTCCTTGATAAAGGGCGCGACCTGCGCCTCGACACCGGCGTCCTTGTAACGCTGCGCGGTGATTTCATCGTGTTTCTTGCCAGCCTGGTGGAACACCTCGGGACGCAGATGCTCCGGGACCCTGGCCAGCGCTTGTGGCAACAGCTTGTTCAAGGGTTCGGCACCCAGGCTGCCACCCAGCACCAACAGCCGCGGCTTGCGCCCGGCGAGGGACTGGCGAGGGGTTTGCAGAAACAGTTCGCCGCGCACCGGGTTACCCGTGGTGCGGCGCTTGCCGGAACCGGAAAAGGTGTCGGGAAAGGCTTCGCAAACACGCGCTGCCAGCGGCACCAGCATGCGGTTGGCGGTACCGGCGCGAGCGTTCTGCTCGTGGATGACCACTGGCACGCCGCACAGTTTTGCCGCCACGCCACCGGGGCCAGTGACATAGCCACCGAAGCCGACGACGCAGGCAGGCTTGAGCTGACGAATGATGCGACGGGCCTGCATCACTGCCTTGATCAGCGTGAACGGCGCCTTGAGCAGGGACAGCTTGCTCTTGCCGCGCAGGCCGGCGACGTTGATCAGGTGCAGTTGCAGCCCGGCCTGGGGCACCAGTTCGTTTTCGATGCCACGCGGAGTTCCCAGCCAGTGCACGGTATAACCACGCGCCTGGAATTCGCCGGCACACGCCAGCGCCGGGAATACATGCCCGCCAGTACCACCGGCCATGATCAGTACATTAGCGCCCATGAGCTGGCTCCTCGGCGAAGTCGCTTTCGCTGAACTCCGTCTCTTCGCTGCCCAGGTGGGTGCGACTCTCCCATTCGATCCGCAGCAACAACCCGAGGCAAATGCAGCAGATAACCAGCGAGCTGCCTCCGTAGCTGAGAAACGGCAAGGTCAGGCCCTTGGTCGGCAGGAGGCCGACGTTCACACCGATGTTGATCAAGAATTGGCCGATCCACAGGAAGGCCAGGCCGTAAGCCATGTAGGCGGCGAAGAATTGCCGGGCCCGCTCGGCCCACAGGCCGATATACATGGCCCGCACGCTGACGAACACGAACAGCGCCACCGTGGCCAGCGAACCGAAGACGCCCAGCTCTTCGGCCAACACAGAGAACACGAAGTCGGTATGCGCTTCCGGCAGGTAGAACTGCTTCTGCACGCTGTTGCCCAGGCCAACGCCCAGCCATTCGCCACGGCCGAAGGCAATCAGCGCCTGGGTCAATTGATAGCCGGAACCGAATTGATCGGCCCAGGGGTCGGTAAAGGTAATCAGTCGCGCCATCCGGTACGGTTGCGCCTGTACCAGCAGGAATACCGCTCCCACCGCGAGTATCACCATCAGGCTGAAGCGGAAGAGCCCCACGCCACCGAGGAACAGCATCGCGGCCGCAGCACCCATCATCACCACGGTGGCGCCGAAGTCCGGTTCCATCAGCAGCAGGCCGGCCATTGGCAACAGCACGATGAAGGGTTTGAAAAAGCCCATCCAGCTCTCGCGCACTTCGCGCTGGCGACGAACCAGGTAGCCGGCGAGGTAAATCACCACGAAGACCTTGGCGATTTCCGAGGGTTGCACGTTAAAGAAGCCGAAACCGATCCAGCGCATCGAACCGTTCACTTCGCGGCCAATCCCCGGCACCAGTACCAGCACCAGCAGGCCAAAGGCACCGACCAGCATCATCCAGCCCAGGCGCTGCCAGGTGGCGATCGGCACCATCATGGTCATCACACACGCACCCAGGCCCAGCACCACATAAATCAGGTGGCGGATCATGTGATACAGAGGGTTGCCCGACTGGGCGGCGGCGACTTCCGAGGACGCCGAGGTGATCATGACCAGCCCCAGGCCCAACAGCGCCAGGCAGCCGGCGAGCATGGCGAAATCGAGGTCGATGCCACGGCCGGTGATCAGCGGCGAAGGGTACGGTTTGAGGAGGCCAAAGATCATGACAAGGCCTCCACCGCTTGGGCGAACAGACGGCCGCGCTCTTCGAAATTCTTGAACATGTCCAGGCTTGCGCAGGCGGGAGACAACAGCACGGCATCACCCGGCTGGGCGAGCTGCGCACATTCCTCGACCGCCTCGTCCAGGGTCTTGGCCCGGATCAACTCGACCGCGCCATCAAGTGTTAGCGCCAGGCGATCGGCATCACGGCCAAGCAAAACCACAGCGCGGCAGTGTGCCTGGACCGGTGCTCGCAGCGCGGAGAAATCGGCGCCCTTGCCATCGCCGCCGGCGACCAGCACCAGTTTGCCGGTGATATCAGCGCCCAGCCCTTCGATGGCCGCCAGGGCCGCACCGACGTTGGTGGCCTTGGAATCGTCGTACCAGGTCACGCCGTCACGCTCGCGCAACCACTGGCAGCGGTGCGCGAGGCCGGTGAACGTGCGCAGGCTGTCGAGCATCGCGTCGAATGGCAGGCCAACGGCATGACCCAGCGCCAGAGCCGCCAGCGCGTTGGACTGATTGTGCGCGCCGCGAATCTTCAACTCGCGCACAGGCATGAGGTGGTCAAACCCGAACGCCAGGTACTTTTCACCGCTTTCTTCGCGCAGGCCAAAATTCTTGAAGTCCGGCGCGTTCAGTCCGAAGGTCCAGTACGGCAGGCCTTCGCCCACCAACGGACGGCTGAGAGCGTCCTGACGATTGACCACCACCTGGCGCGCGCCACGGAAAATCCGGTGCTTGGCCAAGTGATAAGCCGGCAGGCCGCTGTAGCGGTCCATGTGGTCTTCGCTGACGTTCAAGACGGTCGCCACTTCAGCATTGAGCTGGTCGGTGGTTTCCAGTTGAAAACTGGACAGTTCCAGCACATACAGCTCAACGTCGTCGGACAGCAGGTCCAGCGCCGGGGTACCGAGGTTGCCACCGACGGCCACACGCTTGCCCGCCTGGACCGCCATTTCGCCGACCAGCGTGGTGACCGTGCTCTTGGCATTCGAGCCACTGATGGCAACGATCGGCGCTTTCGCGTGACGCGCGAACAGCTCGATGTCGCCGGAAAGCTTCACGCCGCGGGCTGCCGCCTGCTGCAATGCTGGCGTGGAAATGGCCAGCCCCGGGCTGACGTACAGCTCATTGGCGCGGCAGAGGAACTCGACGTCCAGCTCGCCGCAACGCACTTCCACCTGTGGGTAGTCACGCTTGATCGTGGCCAGCTCCGGTGGATTCTCGCGCGTGTCGGCCACGGCAAAGGCAACGCCCTGGCGCGCCAGGAAGCGCACCAGGGACATGCCGCTCTTGCCGAGGCCGACAACGATGCGGAAGTGGTCAGAAGCGATCAACGACACGTGTTCTACCTCAGTTTCAGGGTGGCGAGACCAATCAGCACCAGAATCACGGTGATGATCCAGAAGCGGACAATCACGCGCGGCTCGGGCCAGCCCTTGAGTTCAAAATGGTGGTGAATCGGTGCCATGCGAAAGACGCGACGGCCGGTCAACTTGAACGAGGCCACCTGGATGACCACCGACAGGGTTTCCATCACGAACACGCCGCCCATGATGAACAGTACGATTTCCTGGCGAACGATGACCGCGATGGTGCCCAGTGCCGCGCCCAGCGCCAGCGCGCCGACGTCGCCCATGAAGACTTGTGCCGGGTAGGTGTTGAACCACAGAAAGCCCAGGCCCGCACCAATCAGCGCGCCGCAGAACACAATCAGCTCACCGGCGCCCGGCACGTAAGGAATCAGCAGGTATTCGGCAAACTTCACGTTACCGGACAGGTAGCAGAAGATACCCAGCGCACCGCCGACCATCACGGTCGGCATGATCGCCAGGCCATCAAGGCCGTCGGTCAGGTTGACGGCGTTGCTCGAACCCACGATCACGAAGTAAGTCAGGACAATGAAGCCTGCACCCAGCGGAATTGTGAGGTCCTTGAACATCGGCACCAGCAAGGTGGTCTCGACGCTGCTTGGCGCCGTCATGTACAGGAAAATCGCCGCACCCAGGCCAAACACCGACTGCCAGAAATACTTCCAGCGGCTCGGCAGCCCACGGGAGTTTTTCTCGATGACCTTGCGGTAGTCATCGACCCAGCCAACCGCGCCGAACAGCAAGGTAACAATCAGCACCACCCAGACATACCGGTTGCTCAGGTCAGCCCACAGCAAGGTGCTGACGCCGATGGCTGACAGGATGAGTGCGCCGCCCATGGTCGGGGTGCCGGACTTGGACAAGTGCGATTGCGGACCATCGTTACGAACAGCCTGACCGATCTGGCGAATCTGCAGGGTACGAATCATCCATGGGCCCAGCCACAGGGCCAGCGACAACGCGGTCAGCACACCCAGGATCCCGCGCAGGGTCAGGTACTGGAAGACCGCGAAGCCTTTGTAGAACTGTTGCAGATACTCAGCCAGCAGCAGCAGCATTAATGTTTCTCCCCGCTGGAACCGCACAGCGCCGCTACGATGTTCTCCATCGCAGCGCTGCGCGAACCCTTGATCAAAATAGTGGTGTTGGTGTCCTGATCGGCGCGAACGGCCTCGATCAGGTCAGCTTGAGTTGAAAAATGGCGAGCATTTGGCCCAAACGCTGTGACAGCGTGGGCCATCATCGGACCGACGGCATAGAGTGCCGACACCTTGCCCTTGGCGTACTCACCAACCTGCCGGTGTCCCTGCTCTGCCCATTGCCCCAATTCGCCAATATCCCCGAGCACCAGGACGGTGCGACCGGAAAAGCCGGCGAGTATATCAATGGCCGCGCACATAGAGGTGGGGTTTGCGTTGTAACTGTCATCAATGACGCGCGCGCCGGAAAGGGCCAGCTGCGCAACCGCCCTGCCCTTGACCGGCTGGACGTTATCGAGCCCTTCGACAATACCGGCCAGCGGCACGTTCAGGGCATGCGCCGCAGCGGCTGCAGCCAGAGCGTTCTGCACGTTATGGGTGCCGAGCAGGTTCAGCTGCACCTGGCCGCTACCGGTCGGGCCATGCAGTTCGAACGACGGGCAACCGCGCGCATCGCGGTGCAGATTCGAGGCATGGAAATCGGCTGCCGGATTGCTCAAGGCGAAGGTCAGCACTTGATGCTGCGCTGCCCGCTTCTTCCAGATATCGAAGGCCTTGTCATCCAGGTTGAGCACGGCGATGCCTCCGTCGCCCAGCCCCTCGAGGATTTCCCCCTTGGCTTCGACGATTTTTTCCGGGCCACCGAACTCACCGACGTGAGCGGTACCGGCGTTGTTGATCAGCGCCACCTGCGGTGCCGTCAGGCCGACGGTGTAAGCAATTTCGCCGATACGCGACGCGCCCAGTTCAATCACTGCAGCGGTGTGCTCTGGCGCCAGCTCAAGCAGGGTCAGCGGTGCGCCGAGGTCGTTGTTCAAGTTGCCGCGCGTGGCCAATACCGCACCGCGCGTGCGCAGAATGCTGGCGAGCATTTCCTTGACGGTGGTCTTGCCGCTGGAGCCGGTAATCGCGGCCACCGGCTGGCTGAAGGCCGCGCGATTGAGCGCACCCAACTGGCCCAGCGCGAGCCGCGTGTCGGCCACGATCAACTGTGGCAAGTCGGTGCCGGCCACTTCGCGCTCCACCAATGCAGCGACCGCGCCTTTGGCGGCCACCTCATTGAGGTAGTCGTGACCGTCGAAACGTGGACCGGCCAGTGCAACGAACAACTGCCCGGGGGTGATAGCACGGCTGTCAATGCTGACACCGCTAAACGAAACGTCGTTGCCCTTCAGGCGGCCCTGCAATGGGGCCGTCAATTGAGTGAGGGACAATGGCTTAAGCATGAACAGCCTCCCAGGCTTGAAGTGCCTTTTCGGCTTCAGTCAGATCGGAGAAAGGATGCCGCTGACCATGGATCTCCTGATAATCCTCATGGCCCTTGCCGGCGAGGACGATCACGTCATCGACACCAGCGCCAGCGATCATCCGGGCGATGGCTTCGCTACGGCCAGCCACGAAAGTGACCGCATCGACGGCGCTGAAGCCAGGACGAATGTCATCAAATATCTGCTGCGGGTCTTCGCTGCGCGGGTTGTCGTCGGTGACCAGCACGCGGTCAGCCAGGCGCTCGGCCACTTCGGCCATCAGCGGACGCTTGCCACGGTCACGGTCGCCGCCGCAGCCGAACAGGCACAACAGCTTGCCTTTGGCATGCGGGCGCAGAGCCTGGAGAACCTTTTCCAGCGCATCGGGGGTATGGGCGTAATCGACCACCACCAGCGGCTGCTTGCCGCCGCCCAGACGCTGCATGCGCCCGACCGGCCCTTCGAGCATGGGGGTAACCTTGAGAATTTCGTCCAGCGGGTAGTCCAGCGCCAGCAAGGTGCCGACCGCTGCGAGCATGTTGCTCAGGTTAAAGCGCCCGAGCAGACGACTGCGCAACTCGCGTTCGCCCTGAGCGGTCACCAGCACGGCGCGCACACCGTCGTCGTCAAAGTGCGCTTGGCGGCAATACAAGGTGGCGGCCGGGTCTTGCAGGCTATAGCTGATCAGACGCGACTCGGCGCCGGCCTCAGCCAGGCGACGACCGAAGCCATCATCCAGGTTGACCACACGGCAGCGCAGATTCGGCCAGGCGAACAGCCGGGCCTTGGCGTCTTCATAGGCCTGCATGCTGCCGTGATAATCGAGGTGGTCGCGGGACAGGTTGGTCATCACCGCGATGTCGAATGCCAGCGCGGCGACACGGCCCTGATCCAGCGCGTGGGAAGAGACTTCCATTGCCACGGCACGGGCACCGGCCTTTTTCAGGTCGTACAGGGTCGATTGCACGGCGATCGGGTCCGGCGTGGTCAAGCGACCGCTCTGCAGCGCACCGTAGAAGCCAGTGCCCAGGGTGCCGATCAGGCCGCAATGCTGGCCCAGTATGTCGAGTGCTTGGGCGACCAGTTGGGTCACGCTGGTTTTACCGTTGGTGCCGGTGACCCCTACAAGGTTCAACAGGCGACTTGGCTCGCCATAAAAGCGCCCGGCGATATCCGACAACTGAGCCGCCAGACCCCGAACCGGAATCAGCGGCATATCAGTAATAGGCAATACATTCGCGCCTTCGGCTTCATAGGCCACGGCTGCGGCTCCGCGCTTCAAGGCATCGGCGATGTGCTCGCGACCGTCCTGACGGGTGCCCTTGACGGCCAGGAACAGATCGCCCGGACGCACGGCGCGGCTGTCCAGGGTCAGCTCGCGTATCAGCGGGGCCTGGCCCGCTTGAGGAAAGAGTTTATCCAGAGGCATGGACATTAGCCGCGCCCTCCCTTGACCGGCGCAGCGACTGCTTGCTGCTGTGGGATCGATTCCAGGTTATCTGGCGGAATATTCATCAACCGCAAGGTACCGGACATGACTTTGCTGAACACCGGAGCCGAGACCAGACCACCGTAATAGCCGCCCTTGCTCGGCTCATCGATGACCACGACGATCGCGTAACGCGGGTTGCTCATCGGGCCGAAACCTGCAAACAGCGAGCGGTAGGCGTTTTCGGTATAACCCTTGGAGCCGACGGTGGCCTTGCGCGCCGTACCACTCTTGCCGCCGACGTGGTACGCCGGCACTTGGGCGCGGAACACACCACGCGGCGCTTCAATCACCTGCTGCAACATGCCTTGGATGGTCTTGGCAGTCTGCTCGGGGATCACCTGAGTGGAGTCCGGCAATTTGTCGGTCTTGAGGATGCTCAGCGGGACCATCTTGCCGTCGTTGGCCAGCGCCGCGTAGGCGTGCACCAGTTGCAGCGCGGTCACCGACAAGCCGTAGCCGTAGGACAAGGTGGCGGTTTCAGCCTTGCGCCATTCCCGGTGGTTCGGCAGGTTGCCAACCCGCTCTCCCGGGAAGCCGAGGCCGGTGTACTGGCCCAGCCCCAATTGCGACATCACCCGGTAGATGGCTTCGCCACCGATATCGAAGGCGATCTTACTCATCCCCACGTTACTGGAGTTGATCAGAATACCGGTCAGGTCGAGGATCGGGCCTTCGCTCTTGGACACGTCACGGATGGTGTAACGGCCCAGTTGCAGCGTGCCCGGATACACCTCGACCTTGTCAGTCGGCTTCCAGCGCCCCGATTCCAGCGCAGCACTCATCGACAGCGGCTTGACCGTGGACCCTGGCTCGAACACGTCAATGATCGCGCGGTTACGCATCGCGGCGGGGAACATGCTGCGGCGGTTATTGGGGTTGTAGGTCGGCTGATTGACCATCGCCAGCACTTCGCCAGTTTTCACGTCCATGATCACCAGGCTGCCAGCCTTGGCTTCGTTTTCAGTGATGGCGTTGCGCAGTTCGCGGGTGGCCAGGTACTGCAGGCGCAGGTCGATAGACAACGCCAAGGTCTTGCCGGCCTTGGCGTTTTTGGTGACCTGAATGTCCTTGATCAGTCGACCACGCCGATCCTTGATCACTTGCCGCTTGCCGGGCACCCCGGCCAGCCATTCATTGTAGGCAAGTTCGACACCTTCGCGCCCATGATCATCAAGGTCGGTGAACCCGACCATGTGCGCGGCCACATCACCGGCCGGATAGAAACGACGAAACTCCTCGATGCCATAGACACCAGGAATCTTGAGATCAAGCACGACCTGCCCTTGCTCCGGGGTCAAGCCGCGTACCAGGTAAATGAACTCTTTATTGGCCTGCGCCTGAAGACGCGCGCTCAGTACTTTCGGATCCTGCTTGAGGGCAGCAGCCAGCTCCGGCCACTTGTCCCTGGACAGTTGCATTTCCTTGGGGTTGGCCCACAAGGTGGTGACCGGCGTACTGACCGCCAGCGGCTCACCGTTGCGATCGGTAATCAGGCCGCGGTGAGCAGGAATAGGAATGTGCCGCAGGCTGCGTGCGTCGCCCTGGCCCTGGAGGAAGTCATGATCGATGACTTGCAGGTCGATGATCCGCCAGCAAATGGCACCGACCATCAATGCCAACAGGCCAAGCACCACGCGAAACCGCCACGGGAAGAGCGCCCCCTCAAGTTTCATCATGGCGCCACCATCCGTACGTCTGCAGCCCCGGGGATGTGCATCTTCAACTGTTCGGCAGCCAGGGACTCGATACGGCTATGGGCGGTCCAGGTACTTTGTTCCAGGATCAGCCGACCCCACTCGGCTTGCGCCTTGTCGCGCTCGCTGAGTTCGTTGTACAGGGTGTTGAGCAACTGCCGGTTCCAGTGCGCGCTGTAAGAAACGGCAATTGCCGAAATGAGCACGCCGATAAACAGCAGCAGCATCAGGAAGCTTCCGCCTGGCAATGGCTTGGCGAAAAGCTTGCTCACCGCAGCTTCTCCGCGACACGCATGACGGCGCTGCGCGAACGCGGGTTGGCCTTCAGTTCAGCCTCGGACGCGAACTGTGCCTTGCCATGGATACGAATCTTTGGCTCGAAGGGCTCGAAACGTACCGGCAGATTGCGTGGAAGATTGTCCGCTTCGCCCTTGGCCAGTCGGCGCATGAACAGTTTGACGATGCGATCTTCCAGGGAGTGGAAACTGATCACCACCAGGCGGCCGCCGATTTCCAGCGATTCGAGCGCAGCTTCAAGGCCGGCCTCGAGGTCGCCCAATTCATTGTTGACGTGGATGCGCAGGCCCTGAAAGGCACGGGTCGCCGGGTTCTTGCCCTTTTCCCAGGCCGGGTTGGCCACTTTCAATACTTCGGCCAGGTCAGCGGTGCGCTCGAAGGGCTTGATTTCGCGGCGCTGCACAACCGCGTTGGCCATGCGTTTGGCGAATCGCTCTTCACCGTATTCCTTGAATACCCGGGCGATCTCTTCTACCGGGGCGGTGGCGATGAACTCGGCTGCGCTAACGCCACGGGTCGGATCCATGCGCATGTCCAGCGGGCCATCGTTCAGGAAGCTGAAGCCGCGCTCCGGGTCGTCGAGCTGCGGCGAAGACACGCCCAAGTCCAGCAGCACGCCGCTGACCTTGCCCGCCAGGCCACGCGCGGCGACTTCAGCACCCAGCTCGGCAAAGCTGCGCTGCACAATGACAAAGCGGCCGTCTTCGGCCGCCAGCGTTTGCCCAGTGGCAATCGCTTGAGGATCTTTATCGAAGCCCAGCAGCCGACCATCGGGCCCCAGGTTCTGGAGAATCAGCCGGCTATGCCCGCCACGCCCGAAGGTACCGTCCAGGTAGCAGCCATCGGCACGTACGGCGAGGGCCTCGACGGCTTCGTCAAGCAGTACGGTGATGTGGTTAAAGCCGCTATCTATAGTCACAGGATCAAATCACGCAGTTCGTCAGGCATCGCGCCCGGTTGTTGAATGGCTACCAGGTCCGCTGCGGAAACAGCTTCCCAGGCATCCTCGTCCCACAGTTGAAACTTGTTCAATTGCCCCACGAGCATCGCTCGCTTCTCGAGCCTGGCGTGTTCACGCAAGCGCGGCGGCACCAGAAAACGACCACTGCCATCGAGCTCGAGATCCACCGCATTACCGATCAGCAAACGCTGAAGGCGGCGGGTTTCTTCGCGCAACGACGGCAACGCACGTAACTTGGTTTCAATCACTTCCCACTCATCGAGGGGATACACACATAAGCAGCGTTCGACAGCATCAACAGTGATGACCAGTTGTCCGGAACTTCGCGAATCGAGCTCGTCACGGTACCGACTCGGCATAGCGAGACGACCCTTAGCGTCGAGACTGACGGCGTTGGCTCCGCGAAACACGGCTACGACCTCTTGAATTCAGTTTTTTCTGCCTAAAAATCCCACTTCATGCCACTTTCTGCCACTTGCGCACACTATAGGAATGCGCCCACCACACCGTCAAGGCACGCTCATAGGGAAATCCCTTACAGATCGGAGATTTAGAAGGTAACGAGAAGAGAAATGAACAAATCGTCATTTTGTATGACAATAAAAATCGCGCTGACTCAGAGGGATACAGCCACAAGTTAAAGTAATTTATTAAGAGTAAGATTTTTTTCGTATTACAAACTGGCCGCTGCTGTTGAATGAGCAGGGAGGGAAAAGGTGGAGAGTCGATCTGTAAGCCGGGTTCTGTCGAGGACAGTCATTCCTCTACGATGGCCATCACTGGACACCTTTAGCAACCTACCCGGTTCCAACGCGGGCCGCGCCATATGGAACCCTATTTGGTCTTGCTCCGAGTGGGGTTTACCTAGCCATGAACTGTTGCCAGTCATGCGGTGCGCTCTTACCGCACCTTTTCACCCTTACCGGCACCGAAGTGCTTAGGCGGTTATTTTCTGTGGCACTTTCCGTAGGCTCGCGCCCCCCAGGCATTACCTGGCACTCTGCCCTATGGAGCCCGGACTTTCCTCCCCCCTCTTTTGCGGAACAAAAGAAGGCAGCGACTGTCCAATCGACTCTCCGCCGCAAAGGTTAACGGTAGAAACGCCCAAGAACAAGCTTTAAAAGCAGTGATAGCACTTTGACAACCCCCCAGTGCCAGGTATTTTCGCGCCCGACACTTGTCAGCCTGCCATCCAACCCAGAAGTCTATTCTGCTTTCTGTTTTTCCAGCGCAACTTGATACAAGACGTTTTTGCGCACCCCGGTGATCTCCGCCGCCAGCGCCGCTGCTCGTTTCAAAGGCAGCTCCGCCAGCAACAGGTCCAGCACGCGCTCAACCTCAGGGCTGATCGCTTCTTCGCAGAGCGGCGCCGTCCAACCCGCCACCAGCACCACACACTCGCCTCGCTGCTGATTGCTGTCAGCTTCGACGAACTCTCGCAGTTGCGCCAATGGCAGCCCCTTGAGCGTCTCGAAGGTTTTGGTCAGCTCACGGGCCAGCAATGCCGGGCGCTCCGGCCCGAAGATCGATTCCATATCTTGAAGGCACTCGAGAATCCGATGCGGGGCTTCGTAGAAAATCAGGGTGCGAGGTTCTTCCTTGAGCAGATCCAGGCGCGCACGACGGCCGACCGACTTGGCCGGCAGGAAACCTTCGAAGATAAAGCGATCAGACGGCAGGCCCGCCGCCGACAAGGCCGCAATCAAGGCACAGGCGCCCGGTACCGGTACTACCGCAACGCCCGCGGCGCGCGCCTGACGTACCAAGTGATAACCAGGGTCGGATATCAACGGCGTACCGGCATCCGAAATCAAGGCAACGTTGTCCCCGGCCAGCAGCCGCGTCAAGAAGCGGCTGCCCTCATCGCGCTCGTTGTGCTCATGGCAGGCCGCCAGCGGCGTATTAATGCCGAAGTGCTGCAGCAAGCGAATGGAATGGCGGGTATCTTCGGCGGCGATCAAGGCCACATCGGTGAGCACCTTGAGCGCTCGCGCACTCATGTCATCCAGGTTGCCAATGGGCGTGGCGACTACAAATAGCGTGCCGGCAGTGGTATTCGAAGCACCTGGAGCAGTCACAGCACACACCTGTCTTGTTGGTCAAAAGCCGCCATTGTACAGCGTCAAAACAGATATGTGGGCAATCAGCGAAGCGCGGGATACTCGCAACACCGCATGCAGTTGAAACATTTCCATGATCAATATCACGGCTTTATTGCCAGCAACATCGCGCCCCAGCCAGTGCTTGGGTACAATTGCACGTTAATTCGATCGAGTCGGGATTCATTCATGATAGCTTGCCTGCGGCTGTTCTCCGCCCTCTGCCTCGCTGCCCTGCTGGCAGCCTGCGCCAGTTCGCCTTCGTCCAGCCTGGGTGAATTACCCCGTACCCCGGATGCCAGCATCGAGCAACTGCTCGAACAAGCCGCCACCAGCAAGAAGCCGGAAGACGCCGCCCTGCTGCGCTTGAGCGCCGCCGACAAGGCCTATCGGCAAAAAGACAACGTGCGCGCTGCCCGCATTCTCGAGCAGGTGCCGGTCGCCCCGCTCAAGCCGGCTCAACAGATCTTCGCCAACACCCTGGCCGCTGAACTGGCCATGACCCGCAACCAGCCCAAGGCTGCCCTCACTGCGCTCAGCCACCCCAGCTTCGAACACCTGGAAAAATTGCCGGACGACCAGCAGATCCGTACCCACGCCGTGCGGGCCGCTGCACTGGAAGCCGATGGCCAGATCCTGCCTGCTGCCCGCGAGCGCATCACTATGGCGTCGCTGCTCAGCGGCCCTGCTGCCGCCAGCAACCATGAAGCCATCTGGAGCCTGATCGCCGCCCTGCCGACTGATCAGCTGCAACCTGCCGGCAATGATGACCTCGCCGGCTGGATGAGCCTGGCATTGGCCATCAAGAGCGCCGGCACCCTGGAACAGCAACAGGCGGCCATCGATGACTGGCGCAAACAGCACGCCGATCACCCTGCTGCCAAGCAACTGCCTGTCCCTCTCACCAAGCTCAAGGAACTGGCCAGCCAACCACTGACCCGAATCGCCCTGCTGCTACCTCAGGATGGCAAACTGGCGTCGGTTGCCCGCGCCCTGCGTGAAGGCTTCATGGCCGCCCATTACCAGGCCCAGCAAGCCGGCCAGAATCCGCCGGCCATTGAGGTCTATGACAGCTCGCGGTTGACCTCGCTCGACGATTTCTACCGACAGGCCCAGGCCGCTGGCGCGCAGCTGGTGATTGGCCCACTGGAAAAACCGCTGGTCAAACAACTCGCGACTCGCCCGCAATTGCCGATTACGACCCTGGCGCTGAACTACAGCGACGCAGGCCAGGCGGGGCCGCCCCAGCTGTTCCAGTTCGGCCTGGCCGCGGAAGACGAAGCCCGCGAAGTGTCACGTCGCGCCCGCGCCGACGGCATGCAACGCGCTGTAGCCCTGGTGCCACAAGGCGAATGGGGTGACCGTGTGCTCAAGGCCTTCCGTCAGGACTGGGAAGCCAATGGCGGCACCCTGATCGCCGCCGAACACGTCAGCTCGCCAGTTGCCCTGGCCCAGCAGATTGCCGACCTGTTCCAGCTGCGCCAGAGCGAAGGCCGCGCCAAGAGCCTGCAGAGCACCGTCGGTGGCGCCGTTGCCGCGCAACCGTCGCGTCGCCAGGACATCGATTTCATCTTCCTCGCTGCCACCCCGCAGCAAGCCCAGCAGATCAAGCCCACCCTGAACTTCCAGTACGCCGGCGATGTGCCGGTCTATGCCACTTCGCATCTGTTCAGCGCTTCGGGTGACCAGGCGCAGTACAACGACATGAACGGCATCCGTTTCTGCGAAACTCCGTGGCTGCTCGACAGCGGCAACAACCTGCGCCAACAAGTGGTGCAGCAATGGCCACAAGCCGCCGGCAGCCTCGGTCGCCTCTACGCCATGGGCATCGACGCCTACGGTCTGGCGCCGCGCCTGGGCCAGCTGAAGGCACTGCCGGGCAACCGTATCGAAGGCTTCTCGGGCAGCCTGAGCATGAGCGCCAACCAGCGTATCGAGCGTCAATTGCCGTGGGCCGAGTTCGACCATGGGCAGGTCAGGCGCCTGCCGGATACGCCTCGCTGATGCCAGCCACCTCGCGTCAGCAGTCCGGCAAACAAGCCGAACAGCAGGCCCTGGTCTTTCTTGAAAAGCAGGGGCTGCGGTTGCTGGCGCAAAACTGGTTATGCAAAGGAGGCGAGCTTGATCTGGTCATGCTCGACGGCGATACAGTAGTATTCGTCGAAGTCCGCTACCGGCTGCACGCCAATTGGGGGGGTGCACTGGGCAGCATTGACCGGCGCAAGCGCGAACGGCTTGCCCATGCCGCGCAAACATTCCTGCAGAAGGAAGCGCGCTGGTCCGGGCAACCCTGCCGGTTCGACGTGATCGCCCTGGAAGGCACCGTCGGGTCCGCAACGCCGCTCAACTGGGTGCGGAACGCCTTCGACAGCTGAGCCCGCGCCACCACCCCAGGCAACACTCTTCATTCACCGATTTTTTGCTCTTTGCTTTGCGGGCTGCACTTTATATGTGCCGGGCAGCATCTGGCCTCCGTCAGACAGCGCTCGACCAGCCGCGCTACTTAAGGTCACATTGATGGACATGCAATCCCGAATTCGCCAGCTTTTCCAGGCCAGCATCAACACCAAGCAGCAGGCGATGGAAGTTCTTGCACCGTACATTGAGCAAGCCAGCCAGGTCATGGTGGGTGCCTTGCTTGCAGACGGCAAGATGCTTGCCTGTGGCAACGGCGGCTCGGCGGGCGACGCCCAGCACTTTTCTTCCGAGCTGCTGAACCGCTTCGAGCGAGAACGCCCAAGCCTGCCGGCCATCGCCCTGACGACCGACAGTTCGACCATCACCTCGATCGCCAACGACTACAGCTACAACGAAATCTTCTCCAAGCAGATCCGCGCCCTGGGCCAACCCGGCGATGTGCTGCTGGCGATTTCCACCAGCGGTAACTCGGCGAACATAATTCAAGCGATCCAGGCCGCACATGATCGCGAAATGATTGTCGTAGCTTTGACCGGGCGAGATGGTGGCGGCATGGCGTCGCTGCTGCTGCCCGAGGACGTCGAAATTCGCGTTCCGTCCAACGTCACCGCGCGCATCCAGGAAGTTCACCTGCTGGCGATCCACTGCCTTTGCGATTTGATCGACAGCCAATTGTTCGGGAGTGAAGAATGACCCCTAATCGCCTCGGCCTGATGGCCCTGACCCTGTGCCTGACCCTGACCGGTTGCAGCTCTTTTATCACCGCTACCCGCGAGGCCCCCATCGAGGATGACCGTGGCACGAGGACCATCGGCAGCAAAATCGATGACTCGCTGATCGAAACCAAGGTGGCGGTCAACGTTGCCAAGGCCAACCCGGACCTGGACAGCGGTTCGCATATCGTTGTCAGCAGCTTCAACGGTATCGTGTTGCTGGCCGGCCAGACCCCGCGTGCCGACCTCAAGGCTCAGGCCGAACAGGCCGCCAGCGCTGTGCAACGAGTCAAGAAGGTTCACAACGAACTGCAGATCCTGCAGCCCTCCTCCCTGCTGGCGCGCAACAACGACACCTGGCTGACCACCAAGATCAAGGCCCAGATGCTGGCTGACACCAGCGTGCCGGGCTCGCGCGTCAAGGTCATCACCGAAAACGGCATCGTGTATATGCTCGGCCTGGTGACTCATTCGGAAGCGGCCCGTGCTACCAGCGTCGTGCAAGGGGTTTCCGGGGTGCAGAAGATCGTCAAGCTGTTTGAATACATTGATTGATATAGATCTGTGACAGATAGCAGGAGCGGCGGTCCGCCGCTCCTGCTAAAAACCTCCTCCGCAATACCGTAACGAATTCACTACATCGTATCGATTTCATTACAACCCTCCCCAGCCCCCGTTTCACAACGCATTGATCCCACTCCAGTTTTTGCAGCCCTTTCTGCCGTAGCGATTTCATTACACTCACTTACTCAAAAACGACCTAAAAATAGTTCAAGCCATTGATTTTCAAGGCTTTTTCAAAATATGGCCGCATATTTGCTTAAGAACTCGTATCCAAAGCTCGGCCCTGGCCGTGCATTCAATCGCGTTTGCCAGCGTCGGCTGGTCCTTGAGGAGTTTCCATGAGCGAGTTGCGTTTTACCGAAGATCACGAATGGCTGCGCACTGAAGCTGATGGCAGCGTGACCGTCGGCATCACCGCCTTCGCCCAGAATGCGCTGGGTGATGTGGTATTCGTGCAACTCCCGGAGCTGCAGGCTTACGAGCAAGGCAGCGAAGCGGCCACCGTAGAGTCGGTCAAGGCCGCCAGCGGCGTGTACATGCCGCTCGCGGGTGAGGTGGTGGAAACCAACGCCAAGCTTGAAGACAGCCCTGAGCTGGTCAACGAAGACCCGCTGGGAGAAGGCTGGTTCTTCCGCTTCATCCCGGCCGATGCCAGCGCCGTGGCGCAACTGCTGGATCAGGACGCCTACGACAACCTGATCAAAGCCCAAGCCTGAGCCCGGAGCCACCATGAGCCACGTTAATCTGAGCACCGAAAACGAATTCATCGCCCGCCACATCGGCCCACGCCAGGCAGACGAGCAACAGATGCTGCAGACCCTGGGCTTCGACTCGCTGGAAGCCCTGAGCGCCAGCGTCATCCCGGACAGCATCAAAGGCACCAGCGTGCTCGACATGGCCGCGGGCCAAAGCGAAGCGGATGCACTGGCAGCGATCAAGGCCATCGCCTCGCAAAACCAGTTGTTCAAGACCTTCATCGGCCAGGGCTACTACAACTGCCATACCCCGGCGCCGATTCTGCGCAACCTGCTGGAAAACCCGGCCTGGTACACCGCCTACACCCCTTACCAGCCAGAGATTTCCCAAGGCCGCCTGGAAGCCCTGCTTAACTTCCAGACCCTGATCAGCGACCTGACCGGCTTGCCGATCGCCAACGCCTCCTTGCTGGACGAAGCCACCGCCGCCGCCGAAGCCATGACCTTCTGCAAGCGCCTGAGCAAGAACAAGGGCAGCCACGCCTTCTTCGCCTCGGTGCACAGCCACCCGCAAACCCTGGACGTGTTGCGCACTCGTGCCGAGCCGCTGGGCATCGAGGTGGTCGTCGGTGATGAGCGCGAGCTGGGTGATGTCAGCGCCTACTTCGGCGCCCTGCTGCAATACCCGGCCAGCAATGGCGATCTGTTCGACTACCGCGAGCTGGTCGAGCGTTTCCACGCCGCCAACGCCCTGGTCGCCGTCGCCGCCGACTTGCTGGCCCTGACCCTGCTGACCCCACCGGGTGAGTTCGGTGCCGACGTGGCCATCGGCAGCGCCCAGCGCTTTGGTGTCCCGCTGGGCTTCGGTGGCCCACACGCCGCCTACTTCTCGACCCGCGATGCGTTCAAGCGCGACATGCCGGGCCGCCTGGTCGGCGTCTCGATCGACCGCTTCGGCAAGACCGCGCTGCGTCTGGCGATGCAAACCCGCGAACAGCATATCCGTCGCGAGAAAGCCACCAGCAACATCTGCACCGCGCAGGTGTTGCTGGCCAACATCGCCAGCATGTACGCCGTTTACCACGGCCCACAAGGCTTGCAGCAGATCGCCCGCCGCACTCACCAGCTGACCGCGATCCTGGCCAAAGGCCTCAAGGCCCTGGGCGTGACGGTCGAGCAAACGCACTTCTTCGATACCCTGAGCCTGAACACCGGTACCGCCACCGCCGATCTGCACGCCAAGGCGCGTGCGGCCGGGCTGAACCTGCGTGTCATCGACAGCGCGCGTCTGGGCCTGTCCCTGGACGAAACCAGCCGCCAGGCCGACGTTGAAGTGCTGTGGCAGCTGTTTGCCGACGCAGGTGTTGCGCTGCCGGACTTCGCCACCCTGGCTGCCGGGACCGAATCGACGATTCCTGCCAGCCTGCTGCGCCAGTCAGAAATCCTCGCCCACCCGGTGTTCAACCGCTATCACTCCGAAACCGAGCTGATGCGTTATCTGCGCCGCCTGGCCGACAAGGACCTGGCACTGGACCGCACCATGATCCCGCTGGGCTCCTGCACCATGAAGCTCAACGCCGCCAGCGAAATGATTCCGGTGACCTGGGCCGAATTCGGCAATCTGCACCCGTTCGCCCCTGCCGAGCAAAGCCAGGGTTACCAGGCACTGACCAGCGAGCTGGAAGCCATGCTCTGCGCCGCCACCGGCTACGACGCGGTGTCGCTGCAGCCGAACGCCGGCTCCCAGGGTGAGTACGCAGGCCTGCTGGCGATTCGCGCCTACCACGCCAGCCGTGGCGACGAGCGCCGCGACATCTGCCTGATCCCGTCGTCGGCCCACGGCACCAACCCGGCCACCGCCCACATGGCCGGCATGCGCGTGGTGGTCACCGCCTGTGACGAGCGCGGCAACGTCGATATCGAAGACCTGCGCGCCAAAGCGATCCAGCACCGCGAGCACCTGGCCGCGATCATGATCACCTACCCGTCGACCCACGGCGTGTTCGAGGAAGGCATCCGCGAAATCTGCGCGATCATCCACGACAACGGCGGCCAGGTGTACATCGATGGCGCCAACATGAACGCCATGGTTGGCCTCTGCGCACCGGGCAAGTTCGGCGGCGACGTATCGCACCTGAACCTGCACAAGACCTTCTGCATCCCGCACGGCGGTGGCGGCCCGGGCGTCGGCCCGATTGGCGTCAAGTCGCACCTGGCGCCGTTCCTGCCTGGCCACGGCCATATGGAACGCAAGGAAGGCGCGGTCTGCGCAGCGCCGTTCGGCAGCGCCAGCATCCTGCCGATCACCTGGATGTATATTCGAATGATGGGTGGCGAAGGTCTCAAGCGCGCCTCGCAGCTGGCGATCCTGAATGCCAACTATATTGCCCGTCGCCTGGAAGAGCACTACCCGGTGCTGTACAGCGGCAGCAATGGCCTGGTCGCCCACGAATGCATCCTCGACCTGCGCCCGCTCAAGGACAGCAGCGGCATCAGCGTTGATGATGTCGCCAAACGCCTGATCGACTTTGGCTTCCACGCACCGACCATGTCGTTCCCGGTCGCCGGCACGCTGATGATCGAGCCGACCGAAAGCGAATCCAGAGAGGAACTCGACCGTTTCTGCGACGCCATGATCTGCATTCGCGAAGAAATTCGCGCGGTGGAAAACGGCCAGTTGGACAAGGACGACAACCCACTGAAAAACGCCCCGCACACCGCCGCAGAACTGACCGGCGAGTGGACCCACCCCTACAGCCGCGAGCAGGCGGTCTACCCGCTGGCGTCGTTGATCGAAAGCAAATACTGGCCGCCGGTCGGTCGCGTCGACAACGTGTTCGGTGATCGCAACCTGGTGTGCGCCTGCCCATCGATCGAGAGCTACCAGGACGCCTGAAGGCTCTAAGCTGTTTGTAAGGCCCGCCCTCTCAACCTGTCTTCAAGCGGTTGAGCGGGTGGCCGCTCAGATTCAAAACTACAGGGGTTATCGAGATGTCTTTGAGCGTGTTTGACCTGTTCAAGATCGGCATTGGCCCCTCCAGTTCCCATACGGTGGGCCCGATGCGGGCTGCCGCTCGTTTTGCCGAAGGCCTGCAACGCGAAGGCCTGCTCGACAGTACCACGCAGATCAGGGCCGAGCTTTACGGCTCACTCGGCGCCACCGGCAAGGGGCACGGCAGTGACAAGGCGGTGCTGCTGGGCCTTGAAGGCGAGCACCCGGATACCGTCGATACCCGCGCTATCCCCGAACGCCTGCAACAGATCCGCAGCAGCGCAAGGCTGAACGTACTTGGCGTGCATGCGATCGAGTTCATCGAAAAACAGCACCTGGCAATGATCCGCAAACCCCTCGCCTTTCATCCCAACGGCATGATCTTCCGTGCCTTTGATGCCGCCGGCCTGCAGATTCGCAGCCGTGAGTACTACTCGGTGGGTGGAGGCTTTGTGGTCGATGACGATGCCGCCGGCGCGGACCGGATTGTCGAAGACAGCACGGTGCTGGCCTACCCGTTCAAGACTGCCAAAGAGCTGCTCGCTCATTGCACGGCGCAGGGGATGTCGATCAGCCAGGTGATGCTCGCCAACGAAGCGGCCTGGAGACCTGAAGCCGAGACCCGCAGCGGCCTGCTGCATATCTGGCAAGTGATGCAGGACTGTGTCGAGACCGGCTGCCACAGCGAAGGCATCCTGCCGGGCGGGCTCAAGGTCAAGCGTCGCGCTGCGGCGCTGTACCGACAGCTGTGCGAGCATCCGGAAGCCAATCTGCGCGACGCCCTCTCGGTTCTCGATTGGGTCAACCTCTATGCGCTGGCCGTCAATGAAGAAAACGCCAGCGGCGGCCGCGTCGTGACTGCGCCCACCAACGGCGCCGCCGGTATCGTGCCGGCGGTGCTGCATTACTACATGCGCTTTATCCCCGGCGCCCACGAGGACGGCGTGGTGCGCTTTCTGCTCACCGCTGCCGCCATCGGCATTCTCTACAAGGAAAACGCCTCGATTTCCGGCGCCGAAGTCGGCTGCCAGGGCGAGGTCGGGGTGGCCTGCTCCATGGCCGCCGGGGCGCTCTGTGAAGTGCTCGGCGGCACCGTGCAACAGGTCGAGAATGCCGCCGAAATCGGCATGGAACATAACCTGGGGCTGACCTGCGATCCGATTGGCGGGCTGGTGCAGGTGCCCTGCATCGAGCGCAACGCCATGGGCTCGGTCAAGGCCATCAACGCCGTGCGCATGGCCTTGCGCGGTGACGGCCAGCACTTTGTCTCGCTCGACAAGGTGATCCGCACCATGCGCCAGACCGGCGCCGACATGAAAAGCAAATACAAGGAGACCGCCCGCGGCGGTCTGGCTGTCAACATCATCGAATGCTAGGAGTTGTGCATGTCCACCGAATCCCTGTTGAAAACCCCGCTGCATGCGCTGCACCTGGAGCTGGGTGCGCGCATGGTGCCGTTCGCCGGCTACGACATGCCGGTGCAATACCCGCTGGGCGTGATGAAGGAACACCTGCACACCCGTGAGCAGGCCGGCCTGTTCGATGTTTCACACATGGGCCAGATCCGCCTGCGTGGCGCCGCTGCCGCCCAGGCCCTGGAAACCCTGGTGCCGGTCGACATCCTCGACCTGCCGGTAGGCATGCAGCGCTATGCGATGTTCACCGATGAAAACGGCGGCATCCTCGACGACCTGATGGTCGCCAACCTGGGCAACAACGAGCTGTTTCTGGTGGTCAACGCCGCCTGCAAGGACCAGGACCTGGCGCACCTGCGCAAGCACCTGGCTGGCCAGTGCGAGATCGAGTCGCTGTTCGAGGAACGCGCCCTGCTGGCCCTGCAAGGCCCGGCGGCGGTCACCGTGCTGGCGCGACTGGCGCCGCAGGTGGCGAGTATGGTGTTCATGAATTTCGCCCGCGTCCAATTGCTCGGCGTCGAGTGCTTTGTCAGCCGCTCCGGCTACACCGGCGAAGACGGCTTCGAGATCTCGGTGCCGAGTGAGCACGCCCAAGCCCTGGCCCGCCGCCTGTTGGCCGAGCCAGAAGTCGAGGCCATCGGCTTGGGTGCACGTGATTCGTTGCGCCTGGAAGCCGGTCTGTGCCTGTACGGCCACGACATGAGCACTGATACCACGCCGATCGAAGCCAGCCTGCTGTGGGCGATTTCAAAGGTTCGTCGTGCAGAGGGCTCACGCGCCGGTGGTTTCCCGGGAGCGGAACAAATCTTCGCTCAGCAAAAAAACGGCGTGGCGCGCAAACGCGTCGGGCTGCTGCCACAAGAGCGAACCCCGGTACGTGAAGACGCCGAGATCGTCGATGAAGCCGGCGGCACCATCGGCCGTGTGTGCAGCGGCGGCTTTGGCCCGACCTTGGCCGGCCCGCTTGCCATGGGCTATCTGGATGTGGCGCATACCGCGCTGGATACGCAAGTCTTTGCCATTGTTCGTGGCAAGCGCGTGGCAATGAAAGTCGCAAAAATGCCGTTTGTCGCCCAACGTTACTACCGCGGCTGATTCATTGAAGTTTCACCCAGGCGACGTGATTTTGTTACGTCGCTACTCACCAAAATGAGTACCGGAGCTTCATATCCGAACCTTTTTGTAACATTCGAACACAGGTGAAAAACCGTCAGGAATGACAAATCCAAATCATCTCTGACTTAGGTCAAAAGGTAGTAAAACAGCGGCTTTCAGGGCTTGTTTTTGCAGCCGCAGTTGGCGTAGAGTCTCTTCACTGTGTTTGCATGGGTCGCTATGGTTCGTGACCTGGGCAGTAGCTCTGATGTTGCTACAACCCGTTCGACGTCTCTTACTTTCCTGCAACCCAGCCCAGTACTCTTTCATTTGGAAGAAGCTGTTACTAATTCTAAGTTTCATAGGAAATAAGCTATGTCGCAACGTCAGAGCGGTACCGTCAAGTGGTTTAACGACGAGAAAGGTTTTGGTTTCATCACTCCAGAAAGCGGTCCGGATCTGTTCGTACATTTCCGCGCTATTCAGGGCAACGGCTTCAAGAGCCTGAAAGAAGGCCAGAAAGTGACCTTCATCGCTGTGCAGGGCCAAAAAGGCATGCAGGCTGACGAAGTTCAAGCTGAAGGCTGATTCGTCTCTTCAAAAAAGCCCTTGCTGGCAACAGCAAGGGCTTTTTTGTGCCCGCGATTCCGTAGAATGGCGGTTTTTTTAGCGCAAAGAGAGCCCGCCCCCATGCCCAAGCACCTGTTGCGTCCTCAGGGCGATTTCCCTGCCGTTGGCCTCGCTCGGCGACTGGCGGCGATGTTTTACGACTTCCTGCTGTGCACGGCACTGCTGATGGTCACCACCCTGGCCTACAAGCTGGTGATGATGGCGTTTGTTGGCGAAGCCCGGCTGCGCGAACTGTCGGATGCCGGCGCACTGGACGGTGATCCCCTGCTATCGACGATTCTGCTGTTTGTGCTGTTCGGGTTCTTTGCCAAGTTCTGGACCCACGCCGGCCAGACCCTGGGCATGCAGGTATGGGGTATACGCGTGCAGAACGCCGATGGCAGTGCAATCAGCCTCTGGCAAGCCTTGCTACGCTTTGTCGTCTCCATCGCCTCCTGGCTATGCCTGGGCCTGGGTTTTCTCTGGGTGTTGGTGGACAAGCGCAAACGCAGCTGGCATGACATCTACTCCGACAGCCAATTAGTGCGGATCCCCAAACAAAAGAAATAAGCGCACAGAAAAATTTGGCATAGGAGCATGGCTTGCCAGCGATAGACGCACGTCCATGTAGGAGCGGACCCGGCCGCGATGGGCCGCGCAGCGGCCCCTTGGGCCTGTGACATCTGCGAATCAGTTTCGCGAGTGCCGGCGGACTCAGAATCGCCGGGGCCGCTGCGCAGCCCATCGCG
>NZ_JAAAMT010000013.1 GCF_009905435.1 Pseudomonas sp. R5(2019) | reverse complement strand
GCGATGGGCTGCGCAGCAGACCCCGGGGCCGCTGCGCAGCCCATCGCGACCAAGGTCGGCTCCTACATTATTAGATCCGTGTTCACAACGGGTCGGGTTGGCATTCAATCCCTACCCGCGCGCCGCCCAGCGGGCTGCTGCCGATCTCCAGGCGAAAGCCGTGCAGGCCGACAATCGCGGCGACGATCGACAGGCCCAGCCCGAAGCCGTTGTGCTGGCTGCCGTTTTCGGTGCGGTAAAAACGTTGCAATACCGCTTCGCGCTCGCTTTCGGGAATGCCCGGGCCGCTGTCGAGGACTTCGATGCGCGAGCCTGTGGCGCGCAGGATCACGGTGCCATCGGGTGGAGTGAATTTGATCGCGTTGCTTAACAGGTTGCCCAGCGCCTCGAACAGCAGCGCCCGGTCGCCATCGATGCGTGGCAGTTGCTCTGGGGCCTCCAGGCGCAGTTCGATGTGTTCGTCTTCGGCCAGCGGCAAGTAGAAGTCGTGCAGCTCGCGCAGCAACGGCAGTGGGTCAAGCTCGACAAAGCCTGCGCGGCGCTGGTGGTCTTCCAGTTCGCTGATGCGCAGCAGGCCGCGAAAGCGTGCCATCAAGGTGTCGGTTTCGGCGATGGCCTGCTCCAGTTGCAGGGCCTGCGGCGAATCTTCGGGGGCTTGCTGTTGAATGCGGTACAGCTGCGCGCGCAAGCGGGTCAGCGGGGTGCGCAGGTCGTGGGCAATGTTGTCGCACACGCCTTTGACTTCCATCATCAGCCGCTCGATGCGGTCGAGCATGGCGTTGACAATGGCCGCCAGCATGTCCAGCTCGTCGCGTCGATTGGACAGCGGCAGGCGGTGGGTCAGGTCGCCGGCGACGATGGCCTCGGCGCTGGCCTGAATGCCGCGGATGCGTCGCAACGGCCGGCGGCGCAGCAGGTGCCAACCGGCGATGCCAGGGAGGATGGTCAGCGAGATACCCCAGAACATCGCATGTAGGATGATGCGGTTGACCGCGAACAACGAGCCGTTGTCACGCACCAGCACCAGCCAGCGCCCGTCGCGGGTGCGCACCGCCACGGCGTCGCAGCTTTCCTGCGGCAATTTGGGGTCGTCGATGTGCAGGCAATCGGGCAGTTCGTGGATGCGCCCGTCCAGGTCCAGGTGTGGCGGGATCTGGCGGATCTGCCCGGCCAGCGGCGCCAGGTCGTTGTCGAACAGGCCGTAGGCGTCGAAGGCGCGGGTGTCGAAGGTCTGGCTGGCGGCGAGGGCGTCGTCCAGCTGTTTGCCTTCCATGCGCGACAGCAGATGCTGGCGCTGCAGCAGGGAATGGTGGGCGAGTTTGTTCAGGTAGCTGGAGACCTCGTAATACAGTGCGCCCAGGAGGATGCTGCTCCAGGCCACGAACAGGAAACTGTACAGCGCCAGCAGTCGACTGCTGGAAGAACGCCAGCCCTTAGACGGGTTCGGCAATGACATAGCCGGAGCCTCGCACCGTGCGAATCAGTGGGGTCTGGCCAGGCGGGTCGATTTTCTTGCGCAAGCGGCCGATGTGCACGTCGATGAGGTTGGTGCCGGGGTCGAAGTGATAGCCCCAGACTTCCTCGAAGATCATCATCCGGGTCAACACCTGCCCGGCGTTGCGCATCAGAAACTCCAGCAATTTGTATTCGGTGGGCAGCAGATCAAGCGTTTGTTCGGCGCGGCGGGCTTGATGGCTGATCAGGTCCAGGGTCAAGTCCGCGACGCTCAGTGAAGTGTTGGACGGCGCGCTGGCCTGGTTGCGCCGCAGCAGCACCTCGACCCGCGCGGCCATTTCATCGCTGGCAAACGGCTTGGTCAGGTAGTCGTCACCGCCGGCGCGCAAGCCACGAACCCGCTCGTCGACGTCCGAAAGGGCGCTGATCATCAGGATCGGCGTGGTCACGCCCAGGGTGCGCCGTAGGTGCCCGAGGAGCTGGCCCCGCGAATGAGGCCCGCCCAATCACCGCACCGCCAGAATCAACAACGCCGCCGCACCCAACGCCGTCACCGTGCGCACATGGTTCCAGCGCGTCCAGTCGCGCAAATATTCCTGCCACAGCCCCTGTGCTTCGTCACTGTCCACCTCGACCCGCGCCAGCAACTCGTTGCGCGGCACGTTGCAGAGCATCGTCACGACAAAATTGCCCAGCAAAAAAAGCCCGCTGCCAGCCGTCAACAGCAGTGTGCCCGGCGCAGACCAGCGCACCAGCGCGTAGACGATCAGCAACAGGCAGGCCACCGAGGTCCCCATGAACACGGAGAGAAACAGCGGGTTAAGGACCATCAGGTTGATCGACTGCATCGCTGCGATGCCGTTGGCGGGCGACAGGCGACCCAGGGCGTGCATGACGAAATTGGAGAAGGCGAAGAACAACCCGCCCATCAGGCCGCAGCCCAGGGCTGCCAGCAGGATAAGGGTCAGGAGCAGGGCATCGGAAAGGGACATGGGCCTGGCCTCGGCAGGACGGGATGCCTGCTGTCGAGCCAAAGCATAGCTAGTGATACAACTTCCTCAACGCCACGCCGGTGACCGCCGATCGGTCGTGTGGCACTTTTTTGACGCGCAGGGCTCTAGCGGCGGATCGGGCTCAACTATGCGCAGAGCCTGTTGTTCATGAATTTTTGATTCCATCAAGCGTTTGCTGGCGCTGGCAGATGCAAGGATGTACGCCAGCAAGCGCCAAAGCTAATCAGTCAGCCACCTGACCGTGTTTATTCGCCTTGTAGCGCATGGCAACCGCCGGCGCCGGGCCGCTCTTGCCGGTTTCCATCCATTTGCGCAGGCGTGTGGCATCGGCGAAGTGGGTGTATTTGCCGAAGGCGTCGAGAATCACCATGGCCACCGGGCGGTCCGCCATGCTGGTTAACAGCACCAGGCAGTGGCCGGCTTTGTTGGTGAACCCGGTCTTGGTCAGTTTGATATCCCAGTTGCTCTTGTTCACCAGATGGTCGGTATTATGAAAACCCAGCGAATAGTTGGGTTTCTTGAAGGCCACGGTCTTCGCGCGCGTAGTGCTCAGTTCACCCAGCAGCGGGTAATTGCGCGAGGCCAGCAGCAACTTGCTCAGGTCGCGCGCGGTGGACACGTTGTGAGTCGACAGACCGGTGGGCTCGACATAGCGGGTGTGGCTCATGCCCAGCGCCCTGGCCTTGGCGTTCATGGCGGCGATAAACGCCCCGTAACCGCCCGGGTAGTGGTGGGCGAGGGTAGTGGCGGCGCGGTTTTCCGAGGACATGAGGGTAATCAGCAGCATTTCCCGGCGATTCAGCTGGCTGCCGAGTCGCACGCGGGAGAACACGCCCTTCATGTCCGGGTTGTGCTTGATGGTGACGGTCAGGATCTCATCCATGGACTGCTTGGCATCCAGCACCACCATGGCCGTCATCAGTTTGGTGACCGAGGCGATCGGGACGACGCGGTCGGGGTTATGGGCATACAGCACCTGGTGGGTCTGCAAGTCGATCAGCAACGCACTGCCGGAGGCCAGGTGAAGTTGTGAAGGGTCTCGCTGGACGGCGGGGGCAGGTTGGGCAACAGCGTTCGACGTGACGGCGGCAGTTCCTGTCAGTAGCAGGATCAGGCTCAAGATCGAAAGGGAAGTTTTCACGTGTAGCGCTCACTAAAGGTTAAGTATGCCGTTGGTGTTGCAAGCATTTTTCTTTTGAAAAACCGCCACATTTTATGAGTATGGCCGACGCGCTGTCGATTGCAGCCACGCAGGAAAATATTTTGGCGTGGACAGTAAAAAGCCCCGCAACCAGGCGGGGCAAGGGGTGTGCGGAGCAACGCACGATGAAGACAGTGATCAATAGCCAGAAGCCATTGGGGTCAGGCTTTGGTACAGCGCTTCGGCCGCCGGCAGCGAGGTCAGTGGGCCGCTGATCGGCTCGCCGTCCTGGACCAGGTACCAGCACGCCAGCAGGCCAGCGTCGCGCAGGCGCTCTGGCACGGCGCTGCCGATAACGGACATGATCTTAACGGTGGGCATGGCACTCTCCTTCAGTTCATGGTCGCCAGAGTAACGGCTGACATGAGGTGGGAAAAATCACCCTGCTCGATAGTCAACATTGATGACGGTGAAGCGAACGGATGCACGGTTGGGTTGGAGATTAAGACAACGATTTTTTAAGATTCTGCGTAGTCGATGGGTAAAGGTTGTGTAAGGTCCGTCAAGCGGATGACTGACACCCAAGCAATGGAGAGAACGATGCCTCTGATTCCCAACAAGGACACAGTCCTGTGCATGTCACTGGCCGGGCGGCCAGGCACCTTTGGCGTGCGTTTTCATAACCACCTGTATGAGCAACTGGGGCTCAATTATTACTACAAGGCCATGACCACCCGCGACCTGCCGGCAGCGGTAGGCGGGATCCGGGCGCTGGGCATTCGCGGCTGCGGTGTCTCGATGCCGTTCAAGGAGGCCTGTATCCCGCTGGTTGACGAGCTGGACCCGTCGGCCGCGGCGATTCAATCGATCAATACAGTGGTCAACACCGATGGGCATTTGAAGGCCTATAACACGGACTACCTGGCGATTCGCCAGTTGATCGAGCAGCACCAACTGGCCCCGGACACCTCCTTCGCCTTGCGCGGCAGCGGCGGGATGGCCAAGGCGGTGGCGTCGGCGTTTCGCGATGCCGGGTTCAAGCGCGGGACGATTGTGGCGCGCAATGCCGAAGCGGGGCGGTCGCTGGCGCTGGCCTGTGGCTATGAGTGGCAGGCTGAATTGGGCGTGTTGCGCCCGCAGCTGCTGGTGAACGTGACACCGATTGGCATGAGTGGTGGCGCCGAGGCCGATGAGTTGTCCTTTGAGGTGGATGCCATCGAGGCGGCGCAAACGGTGTTTGATGTGGTGGCCTTGCCGCCGCAAACCCCGCTGGTGCTCAAGGGCCAGGCGCTGGGCAAGCAGGTGATCACCGGGCTTGAAGTGATTGCCCTGCAGGCGCTGGAGCAGTTTGTGCTGTACACCGGCGTGCGGCCGTCAGCAGAGCAGGTGAGCAAGGCGGTCGAGTACGCCCGTGGGTGATGTGTTGAATTGAGAAGAGCTTCGCGGGCAAGCCCGGCTCCTACATTATTAAAAGCCTTGCTCCACCTTGTGTGGGAGCAAGGCTTGCCCGCGATAAGCTCAACGCGATTCAGGAAGCGTCTTCCAAACGTGCCAGGCGCTCTTCCAGCGCCGCGATCCGCGCTTCGAGTTCTTCGATGCGATCCGACGACACACCGCTCGACCGCTCCGGCCCCTGCTGGCGTGCCGCGAGGATCGCTTCAATGTCCGCCGGATCGCCCATGGCGTGGGTGTAACGATCTTCGCGCTGACCCGCCTGGCGCGGCAGGTGCAGGGCAAAGCCACGGGCGATCAGGCGTTCGAGCTGGTGCACAACCTGTTCGGCATCTTCGAATTCATGCATGCGGGCGCTGCGGGTCAGCAGCTCGTTGACCGTCTGTGGCCCGCGCAAAAACATCAACCCGAGTAATGTCACTTGCGCCGGCACCAGTTCCAGCGCCTTGTCCAGCCGGTGTTCCCAACGGTCGGCGCGGCTGCCCATCTGCAGGCGAGCCATGCCCTGGCCTTCCAGCGCGCGCAGGCTCTGGCCGACCTGGCCGGGGGTGAGGTTGGTGACGGGCTCGCGACTGGTTTTCTGGTTGCAGGCCAGTACCAGGGCATTGAGGGTCAGGGGGTAGGTTTCGGGGCTGGTGGCCTGCTTTTCGATCAGCGAGCCAAGAAGGCGAATTTCTGTGGTGTTGAGCCGTGCATCAGAAGGAGTATCGTGTTCGGCGGACATGGCTCTGTCTCTGGCGATTGAAAGCGCCTAGCCTAGGGTCTTTGCTTCCCAAAAGACAAGCCGCCGCCCTTTATTGCCCCACTCACAAGGACATTCCATGAGTATTTCTCTGTACGCCGCCTCGGTTCCCGTCTTCAAGCAGATGCTGGGCAGCCTGAGCGATGTGTTGAACAAGGCAGAAGCCCACGCCAAGGCGAAAAATATTGACCCTGACGCCTTGCTTCAGGCGCGTCTGTATCCGGATATGTTCCCGCTGATCCGTCAGGTGCAGATCGCGGTTGATTTCGCCAAGGGTGTTTCGGCGCGTCTGGTCGGTGTCGAAGTGCCGGTCTATGAAGATACCGAGCGCACGTTCGCCGACCTGCAGGCGTTGCTGACCAAGGTTCAGGCGTTCATCGCCACGATCGAACCAGCCCAGATCGACGGCCAGGAAGGCCGGGAAATCGTCACCCGGCCAGGCACACCGAAAGAAAAGCGTTTCACCGGCCAGAGCTACCTGCTGACCTACGGCCTGCCGCAGTTTTTCTTCCACGTCACCACCACTTACGCGATCCTGCGCCACAACGGCGTCGAAGTCGGCAAGCGCGACTTCATGGGCGCATTCTGATCGCGATCCGCTGATTAAGCCTGCGGCCCGCTAAACAGCTCCCGGCGTGCGCCTTCGGTGATGGCGACCACGCCCGGGTGCTTGACCTTGCGCTCGACCGAGATGGCATAGAAGGATTCGGTCACGGCATCGGTCTGGCCGATCAGGCGTACGGCGTATTGTTTTTGCACTTCGTCGGCGATCACGCTGGGGGCGATGAAGATCCCGCTGCCCGATTGCCCGAACGCCTGCATCAGCGCGCTGTCGTCGAACTCCCCAACGATGCGCGGCTGCAGTTGCTGCTCGGCAAACCAGCGCATCAAGCGGCTACGTACTACGGTCTCTTGTCCTGGAATCAGCAGCGGGGCCTGGTGCAGGCAGCGGGGGAAGTCTTGCCCGTACCGCTCGGCCAGAGCCTTTGTTGCGAAAAAGCTGATGCCGCATTCGCCCAGGCGCTGGCTGTAGCCCTTGATATCCAGGTGGCTGGGCATGGGGCTGTCAGAGATCACCACGTCCAGGCGCTGGATCGCAAGGTCCGCGAGCAGGCGTTCCAGCTTGTCTTCCCGGCAGCTGATGCGAATCGGTTCGCTTAGCTCCATGGTCGGCGCGATCAGGCGGTAGACGATGGATTTGGGCACTACGTCCGCCACCCCGACCCGGAACAGAATCTGCTGTTCGTCAGGCTGCGCCCGCAACATTGCCTCCAGTTCCTCGCCAATTTGAAACATTTGTTCGGCATACGTCAGTGTCTGGCGGCCAGTTTCTGTCAGCTCCAATTGGCGGCCAACCCGGCGGAACAGCTCGATGCCGTAGGTTTGTTCCAGCAGGCTGATTTGCCCGCTGATAGTCTGCGGGGTCAGGTTAAGCTGCTCGCAGGCACGGACGATACTGCCGGTTTTGGCCACTACCCAGAAGTAATGCAGCTGACGGTAATTGAGCATGGTGGGCGTCCATTCGTAAAAACCGAAGTATAGCCGCTGAAAATACGAATTTTCCTGATGTATTGCGGTCTTTAGAATGCGTCGCTATCAATAAGCCAGCCCCTGAGTGCTGGCCGTGAATGAGAGGAAGACATGATCGAATTCAAATCCATCGGTACGCCGTTGGTTCTGGTGGTTGCCCTGCTGGCAATCACCGGATGTGACCAGGCGGAAAAATCGGCCCAGCAAATGCTCAACCAGGCCGCCGAATCGGCCAAGCAGGCCATCGACAAAACCAACGAGGCAGCGCAGCAGGCGCTCCACGAAGCCACCCACGGTGAGGCCGCCGAAAAGCCGGCAGACAAACGTGACCCTTCCGCTCAGGAAATTTAAGCCCGCTCAGGACTGAACCATGGAATACCTTCTGGAACTCGCTTCAAGCCCTACTGCCTGGGTCGCGCTGGCCACCCTGGTGGCGATGGAAATCGTGCTGGGTATCGATAACCTGATCTTTATCTCGATCCTGACCAACAAACTGCCGGTTGAACACCAGACCAAGGCCCGCCGCCTGGGTATCGGCCTGGCACTGGTGCTGCGCCTGGGCCTGTTGAGCACCGTAGCGTGGATCGTGCAGCTGACCGAGCCGGTTATCGAGGTGTTTGGCCAGGTGTTTTCCTGGAAGGACATGATCCTCATCGCCGGTGGCTTGTTCCTGTTGTGGAAGGCTACCAAGGAAATCCATCACAGCGTCGACCCGTCCGCTCAGCAGGAGCAACTCCTGTCGTCGAAGGTGGCGATGGGCCTGGCGGCTGCCATCGGCCAGATCCTGGTGCTGGACATCGTCTTTTCGATCGACAGCATCATCACCGCCGTGGGCATGACCGAGCACTTGCCGATCATGATCATCGCGGTGGTCAGCGCGGTGTTGGTGATGTTGCTGGCGGCTGACCCGCTGGCACGCTTCATCGACAACAACCCGACTGTGGTCATGCTGGCCCTGGGCTTCTTGATCATGATCGGCATGACGCTGATTGCCGAAGGTTTCGGCGCCCATGTACCGAAAGGCTACGTGTATGCGGCCATGGCTTTCTCGGCGGCCATCGAGGCGTTGAACATGCTGTCGCGTCGAGCCAAACACAAGCGCGTAGCGGTCGAAGCCTAAACGTAAATCGTCGGGCAATGCAAAACGGCCGATCGGGGTAACCCGGTCGGCCGTTTTCATTTCTATTTAAAGAAAGGGGTGCGGATCAATGCGCGTTGGCGTGTCGTACCTGTTTGCGCTGTGCAGTCTTGCTCGGAGCCGCTTGCGGATACTGGCGAGGGTGATGGCGCCTGGCGATTCTCACTACCCCCCACAGCATTGCCGCAGCGACGGCCAGCCATGCACCGATCAGCATGACGATTGTCATTGTCGGGCTCATGCTTGCCTCCTTCGGCTTGGCAGGTGTTAAACACCTGCTACACAAGACAGTCTAGTTGGCGTTGTGTTTCAAGCGATTGACCAATGGTCTAGCCGTTGAGCCGGTTTGCTCTATGCAGCCTCGTCCTTTGCGCACAAACGCTATACCTGAGCCACCCGCAGTCCTATTATCGAGGGCCGAGCCGGGTGATCGTATCCCTGGCGCCAGAAACCAGTGAGTGACGATGCTGCCGTTATTTTCTCCCTTCTACAAACGCCTCCTGTTGGCCGGCGCTCTGGCGTTGACCCTGGTGGGCTGTGCAGGCCAGGTGTCGCAAGACGTTCGCCGCTTGCCCGAGCGCGTTGAACTGAGCGGCGTGCCGTTCTTCCGTGGCAACGCCAACCAGAGTGCGCCGATGGCGCTGGCCAGTATCCTTTCCCAGCAGGGCGTCGGCATCACCCCGGGCTTGCTTGAAAAACCGCTGGGGCTGCCTGCGGGCATAAACAAGCTGCAAGGTTCGATGGAAGCGGTCGCGCGCGATTACGGGATGGTGGTCTATCCGCTGGACAACAGCCTGGCAGCCTTGCTGGCGCAGGTGGCAGCGGGAAACCCGGTACTGGTGCGCTACAGCGATGGCGCTCTGTGGGGTGAGCCGCGTTATGCCTTGCTGGTCGGCTATGACCGTTTCAAGCAGCGGGTGTTGTTGCGCTCCGGGAATAGCCGGCGCATGCCGATCGATTTCGACAGCTTCGCTTCAGCCTGGAAAAGCGAGGGCAGTTGGGCAGTCTTGGTGCAGCGGCCCGAACAGTTGCCCGCCCAGGTGGATCGCCAGCGCTGGCTGAAAGCGGCCAATGACCTGGCCCAGGCGGGCCAGGAACAAGCGGCGGCGCGGGCGACCAAGGCGATCGGCGCGCAGTAACCGGGCTCAGAAGCCCAAGCGATCGCGCAGGCTGTAGTACCAGGCACCCATGGCCGTCAGTGGCGTGCGCAACAGCTGGCCGCCCGGGAATGGATAGTGCGGCAGTTCGGCAAAGGCATCGAAGCGTTCGGCCTGGCCGCGCAGCGATTCGGCCAGGACCTTGCCCGCCAGGTGCGTGTAGGTAACCCCATGGCCGCTGCAGCCCTGGGAGTAATAGAGGTTGTCGCCGATCCGGCCGACCTGCGGGAGGCGGGACAGGGTCAGCAAGAAGTTGCCGGTCCAGGCGTAGTCGATCTTCACGTTCTTCAGTTGCGGGAAGGCCTTGAGCATTTTCGGCCGGATGATCGCTTCAATATTGGCCGGGTCACGCGCACCGTAGACCACGCCGCCGCCGAAGATCAGGCGCTTGTCGGCCGAAAGACGGTAGTAGTCCAGCAGGTAGTTACAGTCTTCGACACAGTAGTCCTGGGGGAGCAGGGTGCGTGCCAGTTCATCATCCAGCGGTTCGGTGGTAATCACCTGGGTGCCGCAGGGCATCGACTTGGCGGCCAGTTCCGGGACCAGATTGCCAAGGTAGGCGTTGCCGGCGACGATCACGAAGTTCGCCCGGACCTTGCCTTGCGGGGTATGAATGACCGGGTTGGCGCCGCGCTCGATGCGTACGGCCGGTGACTGTTCATAAATTTTACCGCCCAGCGACTCAACCGCTGCGGCTTCGCCCAGCGCCAGGTTGAGTGGGTGGATGTGACCGCCGCTCATGTCGAGCATGCCGCCCACGTACTGCTCGCAAGCCACCACTTCACGGATGCGGCGCTTGTCCATCATTTCCAGCTGGGTGTGACCGTAGCGCTCCCACAGGCGTTTTTGCGCCTCCAGGTGGCCCATCTGTTTATCGGTGATCGCGGCGAAGACGCCGCCATCCTTCAGGTCACATTGAATGCCGTAGGTGGCAACCCGCTCGCGGATGATTCGCCCGCCCTCAAAGGCCATTTGCCCGAGCAGCTGCGCCTGGCGCGGGCCGACGCTGCGTTCGATCACATCAATGTCGCGGCTATAACTGTTGACGATCTGGCCGCCGTTGCGCCCTGACGCGCCAAAGCCGACCCTGGCGGCTTCCAGAACAGTCACCTTGAAGCCGTGCTCAAGCAGGAACAGTGCGCTGGACAGCCCGGTGTAGCCCGCGCCGATCACGCACACGTCGGTCTGCACCTCGTCCTGCAACGCCGGCCGCTCGGGGGTGGGATTGGCAGATGCGGCGTAATACGACTGGGGGTAGGGTGTGTTCGCCATCCTGCAACCTCTGTTAATTATTCTTTACGACTGTGCGGATCCTACCTGAGATCAAATCCGGCGGCCAGCAAGGCGTTTTGAGCTGAGCAAGGCGTTTATGAAAATATTTCGACTATTCATAGGCTTAGCTGAAAAAAAGAGGTTGACACCCCCGCTGGATTCCGTAGAATGCCGCCTCACAGCAGGCACATAGCTCAGTTGGTTAGAGCACCACCTTGACATGGTGGGGGTCGTTGGTTCGAGTCCAATTGTGCCTACCAAACAAAATCCGTTCTCTGCTGAGCGGTATAGAAAAGGGCGATCCGAAAGGGTCGCCCTTTTTGATTTGGGGCGAAAAATCCGAGGCGACCGGTGCTTGCCAGAGTGCGATAAATATTTGATTTATTTACGCTCTGGCTCTTTCCATGGCTGAATTTATTTCGTAGAATGCGCCCCACAGCAGGCACATAGCTCAGTTGGTTAGAGCACCACCTTGACATGGTGGGGGTCGTTGGTTCGAGTCCAATTGTGCCTACCAAACAAAATCCGCTCCATGAGCGGTCACAAAAAGGGCGACCCATACGGGTCGCCCTTTTTGTTTATGCCTGAATAAAGCTCGGCCTCCTGTAACAGTTGATGACACAAGCAGTCGTGGGGTGAGCGGCAGTGGTGGTTACAGGGTGATAAAATCCGCTCCTTATCAATTGGAGGTAGACGCGTGCGCAAATTGGCATGGGTAGTGGCGGCGCTGGCGCTGGCTGGTTGCGGAAAGAGCGATGTGGAGCTTGCCCACAAGGTGGTCGCCGAGCAGCTGGCAAACCCGCTGACGGCCAAGTTCACCAATGTGCGGGTGACCGATGACGGTACTGTTTGCGGCAAGATCCGCGGCAAGGATGCTGCCGGGGAGTACACGCCTTACCAGCGCTATGTGGTGATCAAGAAAGACAGCGGCTTTCTTGCGATCATCGAGCGCGATGGCAACGACCCTCAGGTCAGCGCTCTTTGCGGGGCTGCGGCCGTCGATGAAGAGCTGCACGCCGATGCCACCTCAGCGGACGGCTTCGATGTACAGATTGCCGCCGGCAGCAACATGGGCGCATTGAGCGACATGACGGCGCGGTTGATCGAAAAAGGTTTTGTGCCCAACGTCGCACGGCGCGACGGTGTCACGGTCGTATTGCTGGGTCCTTTCGCCACCAAGGCCGAGGCAGACGAAAAGAAAGCGCGCCTGATGGCCGAGCAGGGTATCGAGTCGTTTGTGGTCAAGCACCGGCCGACGCCCTGATCGGCCCATTGCAGAGCCTTGCAGCGCTACACGCTCGGTAGACGAAGCTATGCTGGTAATGTCGCTTTGGTATCTTGCTGAAATGGGGCGATTTGCAGGGTCGTGGGCGTTGCCATAGGGAGATTGAGCATGTCTACGCTAGAGCGCGCGATTGTGATTGCAATCCGGGCGCATGAGGGGCAGCGGGACAAGGCGGGTGCTGCCTATATTCTTCACCCGCTGCGGGTGATGATGCGGGTTGAAACCGTCGATGAGCGCATCGTCGCAGTGCTGCATGACGTGCTTGAAGACACGCCGCTGACGCTGGCTGACCTGGCTCGCGAAGGCTTTCCCCTCAAGGTGTTGGCGGCGCTGCAGGCCCTGAGCAAGCGGCCCGGCGAAAGCTATGAGGCGTTCGTTGAGCGGCTGGCTGATGACCCGCTTGCCAGGGTCGTGAAGTTGGCTGACCTGGCCGACAACAGCGATCTCTCGCGAATTGCCATGCCGGGGCCTGATGACTTGGCGCGCCAGGCCAAGTATCGCCAGGCAGCGGATTACCTCCTGGCGATCTCGTAAGGGCCTGAGCTTGCCTTAGCTGCAGGCCTTGAGATTGACCGGGCCGACGAACTCATTGCCGTGCCCCATCACACAGGCGACGCTTTGATTGCGTTGCCGTTCCCAGGCCTGGACCGGGTAGGTCTTGTTCCAGGCTTCATAGAGCTGTCGGTCCTGCTTGGACAGTTTCAGGTTGTAGGTCTTGCTCATGTAAAAGTAAGTGCGCGCGATCATGCCTCGGATCGAGGGGCGCGGCATGACTTTTTTCGCCTTGAAGTCCACTTGGGTCAGGCACGAACCGTACTGCCCGCGCTGCTCCGGCAGCCAGCCAAAGCTGTAGTTGCTGCGGTCGCCGTTGACCTCGCCGATGCTCGGCACCAGGTTGTGCAGGTCGGCTTCGGCGCGCTGGTAAATCTCGTCGTTGTGGGAGCAGTTCTTGCGCCCACCGTCCTGCCAGCACTGGCGCTGATGGCCTATGTGCCATGCAGGGACGATATGCTCCCATTCAATGCGTGCCGCGCGGTTGGCATTTTTGCGCGGCACGTAGCCACAGGCGGCCAGGTCAATCCGGTTACCGTTGTATTTACAGCCGCAGTAAAACTCCGTGGATTGCGGCGCATACAGGCGCCAGGCAACTTTCTTGGCTTCTTTGAAGGTACGCGGTGCATCGGCGTGAGCAGCAAGAGACAGCAGCAGGCAGGCGCCTGCAATAAAACGAACACTCATCCCCTCAATCTTCCTTCGGCACGACCCAGAACAATTGCACGCCGCCATCGTCGCGGTGGGCGAGGGTGACGTTGTCGTTCTCGGCAATTTCTTCGAGCAAGGTTTCCCAGTCGGCGGCTGATTCGTGTTCCAGCTTGAAAATCAGCGCAGCGCGGGATTTCTGCGCCGTGGGTGAGTTGATGATTTTCTGGATGCGCATTCCGAGTTGTTCGTAGCTGCTGACGCCTGCGGTAGGGGAGGAGCTGGTTGCCATGAAGCATTCCTTGTTTTTGCTGTATGAACATACAGTATTTGACTGTAGTCCATTTCGCAAGATGTCTCGATTGAAGAATGCGTCTGACAGCGGTTTAGAGCGTTTGGTGTAAGTAATCGGAAGTTTATTTTGCGAGAGGGGGAGAAGGCTGGCGTGGGAACTATCGGGAGGCATTGCAGGAGGGGTAGGAGCGACGGTCGTCGCTCCTGAAGGGGTGGATCAGTATTCCCAGAAAATCCGCTGCAGCTCTTTGCTGTCTTGGGTCTTGGTCAGGGCGACCATGGCCAGGATGCGGGCTTTCTGCGGGTTCAGGTCATGGGCAACGACCCAGTCATTCTTGTCATCCGGCTGTTCAGCGTTACGCAGTACGAAGCCGCCTGCATTCACGTGGGAAGAGCGAATGATCTGTACGCCATTCTTGCGCAGGTCCTGCAGGGCCGGGACGACGCGTGAGGATACCGAGCCGTTGCCAGTACCGGCATGAATGATCGCCTTGGCGCCATTTTGTGCGAGCGCCTTGTAGGCAGTGTCGCTGACGTTGCCGTAGCCGTAGGCGATATCAACGGCCGGCAGGCTGCTGATGGTTTTGATGTCGAATTCCGAGTCCTGGGTATGGCGCTTGGCGGGCAGACGGAACCAGTAGGACTTGCCTTCCACGACCATGCCCAGTGGGCCCCAGGCGCTCTTGAAGGCCTCGGTCTTGATGTTGACCGTTTTGCTGACATCACGACCGGACTGGATCTCATCGTTCATCGTGATCAGCACGCCCTTGCCGCGGGACTCCTTGCTGCTGGCGACGGCCACTGCGTTGTACAGGTTGAGCATGCCATCGGCCGACATGGCGGTGCCGGGGCGCATGGAGCCGACCACAACGATAGGCTTGTCGGTTTTCTCGACCAGGTTGAGGAAGTAAGCGGTCTCTTCCAGGGTATCGGTGCCGTGGGTAATCACGATGCCGTCCACGTCGTTGCTATCGGCCAGTTCGGCGACGCGCTTGCCCAGCTGCAGCAGGTTTTCGTTGGTGATGCTTTCAGAGGCGATCTGCATGACTTGCTCGCCGCGCACATTGGCCAGGCTGGCAAGTTCCGGAACGCCTGCAATCAGGCGATCGACTCCCACCTTGGCGGCCTGATAGGTCGCACTGTTGGCGGCGCTGGCGCCAGCGCCGGCGATGGTGCCGCCGGTTGCGAGGATCACCACGTTGGCGAGTTTCTGTTGGGTTTCGGCGTCCTTGGCGGACACCGTGGTGGGCACCAGAAAGAACAAGGCCAGGGCGGCCGGTGCAAAGGAGTGGAGCGCAGCTTTCATGTTGTTCACTCTTATTAGTTGAAATGGCTGTGGTGCTTACAGCGCTCGAGCACTATTCGTACCAGTTCATGGATTTTTAGCTAACCCCCGGTATTTGCTGGACTAATCTGTTTTTTCATCAGCGTGAAAGGTGTGTTTATTTCCGATAAACCGAACAATCGGTCACGTTGTGTTCGGTTTTCCGACAATCTGAGGATAAAATTCCTACATCTTTTAGCCTGCAGTAACACTAAAGTGGCGCGTCCTGGTCGTTGCAGTTGACAAGCGATGACCGTCTTCTCATAGTTGCCCAATGCAAACGTTTGCAAGCGTATTTTTTGTCGAAAATTCGGCGATGGTGTGCGAGCGTTGCTCAAAAGAAAGATAAAAATGGAGTGGTTCCCATGAAGCTGCCCTTCGTCGGACGCTTATTGGCTGTCGGCGTAATGGCGAGCATTTGCTCTGCCATACCCCTCACGTCGGCATTCGCTGAATCATCAAGCAAGCCCAAAGTCGCCTTGGTCATGAAATCGCTGGCCAACGAGTTCTTCCTGACGATGGAAGACGGCGCCAAGGCCTATCAGAAAGACCACGCCGCTGATTTTGATCTGGTTTCCAACGGCATCAAAGATGAGTCGGACACGGCGAGCCAGATTCGTATCGTCGAGCAAATGATCGTCACCAAGGTCGATGCGCTGGTGATTGCGCCGGCTGATTCCAGGGCCTTGGTGCCCGTGATCAAAAAAGCCATGGATGCAGGCATTAAAGTGGTCAATATCGACAATCAGCTCGACCCCGCCGTGCTTAAAAGCAAAAACCTGAGCGTGCCTTTCGTGGGGCCGGATAATCGCCTGGGGGCCAGCAAGGTCGGAGATTATTTGGCCAGCAAGCTCAAGGCCGGGGATGAGGTCGGGATCATCGAAGGGGTATCGACCACCACCAACGCGCAGCAACGCACCCTGGGTTTCAAGGATGCGATGGAAAAGGCACAGATGAAGATTGTCTCGGTGCAATCGGGTAACTGGGAAATCGACAAAGGCAACGCCGTAGCTGCCGCGATGCTCAATGAATACCCCGGCATCAAGGCGTTGTTGGCGGGCAATGACAGCATGGCGCTCGGTGCGGTGTCGGCGGTGCGCGCGGCAGGCAAGGCCGGGCAGGTCCAGGTGGTCGGTTACGACAACATCAATGCCATCAAGCCGATGCTGAAGGACGGGCGTGTGCTGGCGACGGCCGATCAGTTCGCCGCGCGCCAGGCGGTGTTTGGCATCGTGACCGCGCTGAAAATCATCAAGGGTGAGCCGATTCAGGCCAATGCCGAGAATGTGATTCAGACGCCGGTTGAACGGGTAACCCAGCCACACTAATCGCGGTCGCGCCTGCCTGTCCGAGCGGCAGGCGCGAGGAGAGTCCCTTATGTCAGCTGCGGCCCCTGTGCTGAGTATCGGCGGTATCGGCAAAACCTATGCCCAGCCGGTGCTGAGCAATATCGAGCTGAGCCTCTACCCTGGCGAAGTCCTGGCCCTGACCGGTGAAAACGGTGCCGGTAAAAGTACGCTGTCAAAGATCATCGCCGGGCTCGAACTGCCCAGTGCTGGTCAGATGCAGTTCGATGCCCGACCCTATTCCCCGACCAGTCGCCGAGCTGCTGAAGCGCTGGGCGTGCGCATGGTCATGCAGGAGCTGAACCTGTTGGCGACCCTGACGGTTGCTGAAAACCTGTTCCTCGATCAATTACCCAGCCGCGGTGGTTGGCTCAATCGCAAGCAATTGCGTCGCCAGGCGCTTGAGGCCATGGCGCGGGTAGGGCTGGAGGCGATTGACCCGGATACGCTGGTGGGTGACTTGGGCATCGGTCATCAGCAGATGGTCGAGATTGCCCGCAACCTGATCGGTGATTGCCGGTTGCTGATCCTCGATGAGCCCACCGCGATGCTGACGGCACGCGAGGTTGAAAAGCTCTTTGAGCAAATTGAGCGACTCAAGTGCCGTGGTGTGGCGATCATCTACATCTCGCACCGCCTTGAGGAGCTGGCCAGGGTTGCTGAGCGGGTCGCGGTGTTGCGCGATGGCAGCCTGGTTTGCGTGGAGCCCATGGCTCGTTACCGCAGTGATCAACTGGTCAGCCTGATGGTGGGGCGTGAGCTCGGCGAACATTTCGACTTGGGTGAGCGGCGCATCGGTGCGCCGCTGTTGGCGGTCAAGCACCTTGGTCGGGCGGACAAAGTCTGCGATGTCTCGTTTGAGGTGCGAAGCGGTGAGATTTTCGGTATTTGTGGCCTGGTCGGGGCTGGCCGTACCGAACTGTTGCGCCTGATCTACGGCGCTGACCGGGCCGACAGCGGCACTATCGAGCTGGGGCGGCCATTGAGGCCGGTGAGTATTCGCTCGCCTGCCGATGCGGTTCGCCAGGGCGTTGCGCTGATCACCGAAGACCGCAAGGGTGAAGGGTTGCTGATGTCGCAGTCGATCGGCGCCAACATCGCACTGGGCAATCTGTCTGCGGTGTCACGTGCAGGCCTGCTCGATGTGGGCGCCGAGCGTGCGCTGGCTCAGCGTCAGATCGACGCCTTGCGCATTCGCAGTTCAAGCCCTGCGCAGGGGGTCGGCGAATTGTCCGGCGGCAACCAGCAGAAAGTCGTGATCGGCCGCTGGCTGGAGCGCAACTGCGACGTGCTGCTGTTCGACGAGCCCACCCGGGGCATCGACGTCGGTGCCAAATTCGAGATCTACAGCCTGTTTGGCGAGCTGGCGCGCCAGGACAAGGCGCTGGTGGTGGTTTCCAGTGATGTCCGCGAACTGATGCTGATATGCGATCGGATTGCAGTGCTGGCCGCCGGGCGCTTGATCGAAACCTTCGATCGCGACCATTGGACCCAGGATCAATTGTTGGGTGCCGCTTTTGCCGGTTATCAGAAACGTGACGCGTTGCTCGATGAGCCAGCCAACGGAAACCGCCCATGAAGACGACCTCGGTATCCGCTGCATCGCCATCGTCAGCCAAGCGCAGTGACACCTGGTTTGGCCTGGGCGCTTACCTCGGCCTGGCCGGCGCCTTGCTGGCGATGATTGTGCTGTTCTCCTTGCTCAGCAGTCATTTCCTTTCTTATGCCACCTTCAGCACCTTGGCCAACCAGATTCCCGATCTGATGGTGCTGGCGGTGGGCATGACCTTCGTATTGATTATCGGCGGCATCGACCTGTCGGTCGGATCGGTGTTGGCGCTGGCGGCATCGGCGGTCAGTGTGGCGATTCTCGGCTGGGGCTGGAGCGTGTTGCCGGCGGCGCTGCTGGGCATGGGCTGCGCGGCGCTGGTGGGGAGTATCACCGGCGCCATTACCGTCGCCTGGCGCATCCCGTCGTTTATCGTGTCGCTGGGCATGCTGGAAATGGCCCGCGGCGCTGCCTATCAGCTGACCGACTCGCGCACCGCGTATATCGGCGATGCCTTCGCCTGGCTATCAGAGCCGCTGGCGTTCGGCATCTCGCCCGCGTTTGTGATCGCCTTGCTGGTGATCATCCTTGCCCAGGTCGTGTTGACTCGTACCGTGTTCGGTCGCTACCTGATCGGTATCGGTACCAATGAAGAGGCCGTGCGCCTGGCCGGTATTGATCCGCGCCCCTACAAGGTGCTGGTGTTTTCACTGATGGGGCTGCTTGCCGGGCTGGCGGCTCTGTTCCAGATTTCGCGGCTGGAAGCAGCCGACCCCAACGCCGGATCCGGCCTTGAGCTGCAGGTGATCGCCGCCGTGGTGATTGGCGGTACCAGCCTGATGGGTGGGCGCGGCTCAGTCATCAGTACATTTTTCGGGGTGTTGATCATTTCCGTGCTGGCCGCGGGCCTTGCCCAGATCGGCGCCAGTGAACCTACCAAACGCATTATCACGGGAGCCGTTATCGTCATCGCCGTGGTACTCGACACTTATCGCAGCCGGCGCGCTCGCCGGCGGAACTGACCATGGCAACTATCAAAGACGTAGCAGCCCTTGCGGGCATTTCCTATACCACCGTTTCCCACGTGTTGAACAAGACGCGTCCTGTCAGCGAGCACGTGCGCTTGAAGGTCGAGGCGGCCATCGCCGAACTCGATTACGTCCCCAGTGCCGTGGCGCGTTCACTCAAGGCACGCAGTACCGCGACCATCGGGCTGCTGGTGCCCAATAGCGTCAACCCGTATTTCGCCGAGTTGGCGCGCGGGATCGAGGATTGTTGTGAGCGCAATGGCTATTGCGTGATTCTCTGCAACTCCGACGACGATCCGCTCAAGCAGCGCAGCTATCTGCGCGTACTGCTTGAAAAACGCATCGACGGCCTGGTGGTGGCGTCGGTGGGCGAAGGGGCTGACCTGATCAGCAGCCTGGCGTGTGTGCGCACGCCCATGGTGATGGTTGATCGCGATCTTCCGGGTGTCGATGCGGATCTGGTGCGGATCGACCATGAATTGGGCGCCTATCTGGCCACCCGTCACCTGGTGGACCTGGGGCACAGGGCCATCGCCTGCATCACCGGCCCCAGCGATACCAGTGTTGCGCAAATGCGCCTGGCCGGGTATCGGCGGGCGCTGGAGGAGGGCGGCATCGCCCTGCAATCGCGTTGGGTGGTAAGCAGTGATTTCACCAGCCCCGGTGGCTACCAGGCGGCTGCGACATTGCTGGAAGGCGAGCGGCCCAGCGCGATCTTCGCGGCCAACGACATGATCGGCATTGGCGTGTTGCGTGCGGCGGCCGAACGTGGCATCAGCGTGCCGGGCGAGTTGTCGGTGGTGGGATTCGATGACATTCAGATGAGTCGTTATGTCTACCCGGCGCTGACCACGGTCGGTCAATCGGTTCGCCAGCTGGGCGAAATGGCCGCCGGACTGCTGCTGCGGCGGATCCGAGAACCTCATCAAGGCGCCGTCGAACACAAGATCGTGGCCCCCAACATGGTCGTGCGTGAATCCACTGCACGGTGTTCCGACTTATTTACCGATTACCGCTGACAACAGCGAAAAGAGTGCACGCCCAATGCAAGCAAGCGTACTGGTTATAGGCAGCCTGAACATGGATCTGGTCACTCGGGCCGAGCGCTTGCCGCGCCCGGGCGAAACCCTGGCGGGCGACTCGTTCGCCACGGTGCCTGGTGGCAAGGGCGCCAACCAGGCCGTGGCGGCCGCTCGCGCGGGCGCGTCGGTGGCGATGATCGGGTGTGTGGGCGCGGATGGATATGGCGATCAGTTGCGCAGCGCGCTGGAGATCGAAGGTATCGACTGCTCTGGGGTGACGGCCGTTGAGGGTGTGTCGACGGGCGTCGCGCTGATCGTGGTGGATGCCCAGAGCCAGAATGCAATTGTCATCGTCGCCGGAGGCAACGGCGAGCTCACCCCCCAAGGGGTTGAGCGCTTCAACAGGTTAATGGGCCAGGCGCGGGTGGTCATTTGCCAGCTTGAGGTGCCGTCGGACACCGTTGGTTATGCCTTGCAGCGTGCGCGAGGGCTCGGCAAAACCGTCATTCTCAATCCGGCTCCAGCGACCGGCCCGCTGCCCATGAGTTGGTACACCAACATCGACTATCTGATTCCCAATGAGAGTGAAGCGGCGGCGCTGACCGGAGTGGCGGTCTGTTCCCGGGAGACCGCCGAAGTCGCCGCCCGCAGGTTGCTGGCGTTGGGGGTGCGCAAGGTGATCGTCACGATGGGGGGGGCAGGGGGCCTTGGCTGCAGGTTGCCAGGGAGTAGAGCACTTTGCGGCGCCCAAGGTGCAGCCCGTTGATACGACTGCAGCAGGCGACACCTTTGTCGGTGCCTTTGCCGCTGCACTGGCTGGCGGCAAGAGCGAGCGTGCAGCAATCGAGTTTGGCCAGGTGGCCGCATCGTTGTCGGTCACTCGGGCCGGGGCCCAGCCGTCGATCCCGACCCTGGCTGAGGTGATGGCGGCCGCTCAGCCATGAAGAAGTCGCCGTTGCTTAATATTGCGCTTTCGCGCCTGATCGCCTCCCTGGGGCATGGTGACAGTGTTGTCATCGGCGACGCTGGTTTGCCGGTGCCGCCCGGCGTCGAGCTGATTGATCTGGCCTTGACGGCAGGTATCCCTTCTTTTGCTGACACGCTGGAGGTGGTGCTCAGCGAGATGCTGGTCGAGCGATATGGGCTGACTGAAGAAATGCTGCAGCGAGCGCCGCCCGGGCTGGCAGCGGTCGACCGACTCGCCGGGAAGGGGCTGCTGGGAGTGCGCGAGATTGTCACCCATCAGGCCTTCAAACGGCTGACTCGGGGAGCGCGTGCGGTCGTGCGTACAGGGGAATGCCAGCCTTACAGCAATATTATTCTGATCGCAGGCGTAACCTTCTAGGGGTGAGCTGCCGTTGGATGGCTGTACTTTTCGAACACCTGGCCAATGAACTGTTGCGCAGCTTTATTGCCAAGTTCTCTGACCAGCAGGTCTATGGCAATAAGGGCCAGTTCTTCGGGATTGCCCGGGCTATAGGAGCTTTGTCCTTCGTCCCAGCGAACCTTGATATCGGCGTCAATTTTAAAGCTGGTCATGAAAGTCTCGATGTCAGGCGAAGTGTCGCGGAGTTTTCCGGTTCTGGCTCTGGGTCGCATTATCCCTGAGTGCAGGCAGTAAACCATGTTGCTGGTGTATTGGCACTGCTACTTAGGCATAAGGGGCCAAGCGTGGCAAACTGAAGCGTCTTTCACTGTCAGGAATCTGCTGTGCACATCGATTTGAATGACCCGGCGCAATTTACCCTGGAGGCGGTTCGCCAACTGGTAAGGGCGGGCAATGGTGCGGTTCACAATCAGTTGCGGGTGACGCGCGCAGGGTTGGCCTATCTTTCAACCGTGGTTGGCGGTGCCGATCTCGACGGCCTGGCCTTTCGTTTGGAGACCTGGGCTGCCGGTTCGGGCTGCGTGGGCGAGCAAGCGGCAGCTGATGATGCCTGGGTGCAGCAGATTTTCGAGGCGTTGAGGCGTAACTGGCCCACGCCATCCTCTGACTTTATCGATATGTACTGAGCGGGGCGCGCACATATTCAGTCACGATTGAGCCGCCCTTCGCGGTAGATTGCTCAGGCAAACTACCTGTTTTGCAACGAAAAGCGACAGCCGTTGTCGCAAGTACACTGAACAGTCTTTCAAGGAGAATTCATGTTTCGTATGCGTGCATCATTCGCAGCCCTGGTGGCTGCCGTTGTCCTGGCGGGTTGCTCGTCGACCGGCTCATCAACGGCTGAGCCAGAACCTGCAGTGCCAAGTCTGGATGGCCGGTGCCAGGCCAGTGGCGCGGATTTCGCTGTCGGCAAGCAAGCCTCGGCCGATCTGCTGGAGCAGGCGCGCAAGCGCACCGGTTCACAAACGGCGCGTATTCTGAAGCCGCGCGATATGGTCACGCTGGAGTATCGGTCCGATCGGCTCAATCTCAATGCCGATGACAAGGGCGTCATCACTCGCGTCAACTGCGGCTGATCCGCAGGCACAAAAAAACCCGTCACCAGGACGGGTTTTTTTAGTTCGGGGAGTTATTACTCCGGGCGAACCTGAGCAGCTTGCATGCCCTTCTGACCTTTCTCTGCAACGAAAGAAACAGTCTGGCCTTCTTTCAAGCTTTTGAAACCGTCGGATTCAATAGCTTTGAAGTGAACGAACAGGTCGTCACCGCCACCTTGAGGAGTGATGAAGCCGAAGCCTTTCTCATCGTTGAACCATTTGACGGTGCCGGTTTGGCGATTAGACATGGGTGTATCTCCAAGAAACATATTATTCAGTGGTGCTGTGCTGCTCAGGCCAGCTGGGCACACGCAGCTATCATAGTCGAATTGCCGAGATTAAAAGCCCCCCGGTGCGACGAAAGCCGCGTCGGATTGGCCTTTTTTTTCATGGTAATGCCGCAAGGCCCCCGGTTTTGCTGGGTTTGCGGGGTTTTCATGGGGGCGAAAAAAAAGCCGTAAATTTTGCATTGAAATGCCCAAACGGCGGTTTCGGCACCAGTGCTGGCCAAAAATGCGTGCGTTTTTGCCAGGATTCACTGGTTGCACACCTTCACTTCCTTGAGCATCCGGTCACGCAGCGAGACAGTCGGAGGAGGGTTGGTGCTGTTGAGTTCGGCGATTTCCTTGTCATTGAATTTCGAAGTAACGGTGTCGGCAGCGCAATTGCAGTAGCTCGTGACTTTTTTCTGTTCAACGTTATTGGTTGCGGAGGCATTGCATTCCTGAAGGAATGTCTCACGCGTGCCAGCGGGCCATTTTCCGGCATGAGCGCTCAGGGGGAGGGCAAAGGCGGCAGCCAGGGCCACGCACAGGATGGGCTGAAAACGCATAGCGGTTACTCCTTGTGTTCAGGTCATTCAAGCGTAGGTCTCACTCCTTGTCTGAGCGAACAAAAACCGCGCAAGTTCACCCGCGATTGGCCGTTGAAACATTTTATGCCCAAGCCAGCGCCTTGACCGTCTATCGCGCGGCTTATCTGTGCTAGCATGCCCGGCTCGGATTCAGCCTGCTGGCCTGCCTTGGCCACGCTGCCCCGAACTCACCCTTATTTGTATTATCCAGTTCTGGTTCGGCCTGGTTGGCCTGACGGCTCCTGCCACTGTGAGGCAGGCATGCCACCGAATCGCGTACTGGCTCATCCCAACCCACGTGACCTTTGGTAGGGGTCACCACTAGGAGAGGAGGCGCCATGCCCACCATTACTCTTCCCGACGGCAGTCAGCGTTCCTTCGACGGTCCCGTATCCGTAGCCCAGGTTGCAGCCTCCATCGGCGCAGGCCTGGCCAAAGCCACCCTGGCCGGCAAGGTCGATGGCAAGCTGGTCGACGCCTGCGACCTGATCGACGGCGACGCCACCCTGCAAATCATCACGCCAAAGGATGAAGAGGGGCTGGAGATCATTCGCCACTCTTGCGCTCACCTGGTCGGCCATGCGGTCAAGCAGTTGTACCCGACGGCAAAAATGGTGATTGGCCCGGTCATCGACGAAGGTTTCTACTACGACATCGCCTACGAGCGTCCTTTCACGCCGGAAGACATGGCGGCCATCGAGCAGCGCATGCAGCAGCTGATCGACACCGACTACGACGTCATCAAGAAGGTCACCCCGCGCGCCGAAGTGATCGAAGTGTTCAAGGCTCGTGGTGAAGACTACAAGCTGCGCCTTGTCGAAGACATGCCCAATGAACAGTCCATGGGCCTGTACTTTCACGAAGAATACGTTGACATGTGCCGTGGCCCGCACGTGCCGAACACCCGTTTTCTCAAGTCGTTCAAGCTGACCAAGCTGTCTGGCGCCTACTGGCGTGGCGATGCGAAAAACGAGCAGCTGCAGCGTGTCTACGGCACCGCCTGGGCTGACAAGAAGCAACTGGCTGCGTACATCCAGCGCATCGAAGAAGCCGAAAAGCGCGATCACCGCAAGATCGGCAAGCGTCTGGGCCTGTTCCATACCCAGGAAGAAGCGCCGGGCATGGTGTTCTGGCACCCCAATGGCTGGACCCTGTACCAGGTGCTTGAGCAGTACATGCGCAAAGTGCAGAAGGACCACGGCTACCTCGAGATCAAGACCCCGCAAGTGGTCGATCGCAGCCTGTGGGAAAAGTCCGGGCACTGGGCGAACTACGCCGAAAACATGTTCACCACCGAATCGGAAAGCCGCGACTACGCGATCAAGCCGATGAACTGCCCATGCCACGTGCAGGTGTTCAACCAGGGGCTCAAAAGCTACCGTGAACTGCCGCTGCGTCTGGCTGAATTCGGTGCCTGCCACCGTAACGAGCCGTCGGGTGCCTTGCACGGCATCATGCGGGTTCGTGCCTTCACTCAGGACGACGCTCACATCTTCTGCACCGAAGAGCAGATGCAGTCTGAGGCGGCAGCCTTTATCAAGCTGACCCTGGATGTCTACGCCGACTTCGGCTTCAAGGATATCGAGCTGAAACTGTCCACTCGTCCGGAAAAGCGTGTAGGTTCCGACGAGCTGTGGGATCGTGCCGAGTCCGCATTGGCCGCTGCGCTCGACAGCGCCGGTCTTGCCTACGATCTGCAGCCGGGTGAGGGTGCGTTCTACGGTCCGAAGATCGAGTTCTCGCTCAAGGATTGCCTGGGCCGGGTCTGGCAGTGCGGTACCCTGCAACTCGACTTCAACCTGCCAATCCGTTTGGGCGCCGAATACGTTTCGGAAGACAATGGGCGCAAGCACCCGGTCATGTTGCACCGCGCGATCCTCGGATCGTTCGAACGTTTCGTGGGTATTCTGATCGAGCATTACGAGGGTGCATTCCCTGCGTGGCTCGCGCCGACCCAGGCGGTCATCATGAATATCACTGATAAACAAGCGGATTTTGCTCAGCAGGTTGAAAAAAATCTCGCTGAAAGCGGATTCCGTGCCAAGTCCGACTTGAGAAATGAAAAGATCGGCTTTAAAATCCGCGAGCATACTTTGCTCAAGGTTCCCTATCTTCTGGTTATCGGAGATCGGGAAGTTGAGACGCAAACCGTCGCTGTGCGCACACGTGAAGGCGCTGACCTGGGCTCCATGCCCGTCGCTCAATTCGCTGAATTCCTCGCTCAAGCGGTTTCCCGGCGTGGTCGCCATGAATCGGAGTAATTACTATTAAGCGTGATATGAGACAAGATAAACGAACTGCACCGAAGGCCCCGATCAACGAGAATATCTCGGCACGCGAGGTTCGGTTAATTGGCGCTGACGGCGAGCAGATTGGCATCGTCTCGATTGATGAAGCGCTTCGTATCGCTGAAGAAGCGAAACTGGATCTGGTAGAAATTTCTGCCGACGCAGTCCCTCCTGTTTGCCGTGTCATGGACTACGGCAAGCACATCTTCGAAAAGAAGAAGCAGGTGGCTGCAGCGAAGAAGAACCAGAAGCAGGTCCAGATTAAAGAAATCAAGTTTCGTCCAGGGACGGAGGAAGGGGATTACCAGGTAAAACTACGCAACCTGGTACGTTTCCTTAGTGATGGGGACAGGGCCAAGATTTCCTTGAGATTTCGCGGCCGTGAGATGGCTCACCAGGAGCTGGGTATGGAACTGTTGAAGCGGGTTGAAGCTGACCTGCTCGAATACGGTTCTGTCGAACAGCACCCGAAGATGGAAGGACGCCAACTGATCATGGTCATCGCCCCCAAGAAAAAGAAATAACCACCAGGGCACGGCAGGCCTTGCGGTTATGTTTATCAACTGAATGCGGAGTATCCGAACATGCCAAAAATGAAAACCAAAAGCGGTGCAGCGAAACGTTTCCTGAAAACGGCGAACGGTATCAAGCACAAGCACGCTTTCAAGAGCCACATCCTGACCAAAATGTCGACCAAGCGTAAGCGTCAACTTCGTGGTAGCAGCCTGCTGCACCCGTCGGACGTTGCAAAAGTCGAGCGCATGCTGCGCATTCGTTAATTTCGGTCAAAGATTAGAGGAAGTTACTCATGGCTCGTGTAAAGCGTGGCGTCATCGCTCGTAAGCGTCACAAAAAAATTCTGAAACTGGCTAAAGGCTACTACGGCGCACGCTCCCGCGTATTCCGTGTTGCCAAGCAAGCGGTAATCAAGGCAGGCCAATACGCCTACCGTGACCGTCGTCAGAAAAAACGTCAGTTCCGCGCTCTGTGGATCGCTCGTATCAACGCCGGTGCTCGTGTTAACGGTCTGTCTTACAGCCGTTTGATCGCTGGTCTGAAAAAAGCGTCCATCGAGATCGACCGTAAGGTACTGGCTGATCTGGCAGTGAACGAGAAAGCGGCGTTTGCTGCGATTGTCGAGAAAGCTAAAGCCTCGCTGGCTTAAGTACCCCCGACAATCACCGCAGGTCGTAGGCCTGCGGTGTTAAACGTCATAAATAGGGGAAGAGCCTTCAGCTCTTCCCCTATTTTGTATCTGGAGTCTGTACATGGAAAACCTGGATGCGTTGGTCTCCCAAGCCCTTGAGGCCGTGGAGCGCGCTGAAGACATCAATGCCCTGGAGCAGATCCGGGTTCACTTCCTTGGCAAGAAAGGCGAATTGACTCAGGTGATGAAGACCCTGGGCAACCTGCCGGCTGATGAGCGACCAAAAGTCGGTGCGCTGATCAACGACGCCAAGGAGCGTGTCACGGTGGTACTCAATGCGCGCAAGGCGGCTTTTGAGGAGGCGGAACTGAGCGCCAAACTCGCCGCTGAATGCATTGACGTCACCCTGCCAGGCCGTGGCCAGACCTCTGGCGGCCTGCATCCGATCACGCGGACTCTGGAGCGGATCGAACAATTCTTCACTCATATTGGCTACGGCATCGCCGAAGGCCCTGAGGTCGAAGACGATTACCATAACTTTGAAGCGCTCAACATCCCTGGCCACCACCCGGCGCGGGCGATGCATGACACCTTCTATTTCAATGCCAACATGCTGTTGCGTACCCACACCTCGCCGGTGCAGGTACGGACCATGGAGTCGCAGCAACCGCCGATCCGCATCGTTTGCCCGGGTCGTGTGTACCGCTGTGACTCGGACCTGACTCACTCGCCGATGTTCCACCAGGTCGAGGGTCTGCTGATCGACCGCGATATCAACTTCGCGGACCTCAAAGGCACCATCGAGGAATTCCTGCGGGTGTTCTTCGAAAAAGAACTGGCGGTGCGTTTCCGTCCTTCGTTTTTCCCATTCACCGAGCCTTCGGCTGAAGTCGATATCCAGTGCGTGATGTGCAGTGGCAAAGGCTGCCGCGTCTGCAAGCAGACCGGCTGGCTGGAAGTCATGGGCTGCGGCATGGTGCACCCGAACGTGCTGCGCCTGTCCGGTATCGATCCTGAAGAGTTCCAGGGCTTTGCCTTCGGCATGGGCGCTGAGCGTCTGGCCATGCTGCGTTACGGCGTCAATGACTTGCGCCTGTTCTTCGACAACGACTTGCGGTTCCTTGCGCAATTTCGCTAGGTCGCACGCCCGTAACGAATCTTTAGGAGAGCAGGATGAAATTCAGTGAAAAGTGGCTGCGTGGTTGGGTAAACCCGCAAGTCTTGCGCGACGAGCTGGTGGCTCGTCTGTCGATGGCCGGCCTGGAAGTCGATAGCGTCACGCCAGCTGCCGGCGAGTTCAGCGGCATCGTGGTAGGCGAGGTGCTGAGCACCGAGCCGCACCCGGATGCCGACAAGCTGCGCGTTTGCCAGGTCAGCAACGGCAGTGAAACTTTCCAGGTCGTTTGCGGTGCGCCGAACGTGCGTCCGGGCCTGAAAATCCCGTTCGCCATGATCGGTGCCGAACTGCCAGGCGACTTCAAGATCAAGAAGGCCAAGCTGCGCGGTGTCGAATCCAGCGGCATGCTGTGCTCTGCAGCAGAACTGCAGATCAGCGAAGAAAACGACGGCCTGCTCGAGCTGGCTGCCGATGCGCCGGTTGGCCAGGATATCCGTGAGTACCTGGACCTGGATGACGCCAGCATCGAAGTCGACCTGACCCCGAACCGCGGCGATTGCCTGTCCCTGGCGGGCCTGGCCCGTGAAGTGGGCGCGCTCTATGCCGCCGAGGTCACGCGTCCCGTTGTGCCGGCCGTGGCAGCCGTCAATGACGAAGTCCGCCCGGTCGAAGTGCTGGCCCCGGCGGCCTGCCCGCGCTACCTGGGTCGGGTGATCCGCAACGTCGACCTGTCGCGCCCAACCCCACTGTGGATGGTAGAGCGCCTGCGCCGTGCCGACGTACGCAGCATCGACGCTGCCGTCGACATCACCAACTACGTGATGATCGAACTCGGTCAGCCGCTGCACGCTTTTGACCTGGCTGAAATCAACGGCGGCATCCGTGTGCGCATGGCCGAGGAGGGCGAGAAACTGGTCCTGCTCGACGGTCAGGAAGTGACCCTGCGCAGCGACACGCTGGTCATCGCCGACCACGCTCGCGCACTGGCGATTGCCGGCGTCATGGGTGGCGAGCACAGTGGTGTCACCAGCAATACCCGCGACATCTTCCTTGAGAGCGCCTTCTTCGAGCCGATTTCGGTTGCCGGCAAAGCGCGTTCCTACGGTCTGCACACCGATGCGTCGCACCGCTATGAGCGTGGCGTCGATTCACAGCTGGCCCGTGAAGCCATGGAGCGCGCCACTGGCCTGCTGCTGGAAATCACCGGCGGTGAAGCGGGCCCGGTCATCGAAACCGTCAGCGAACAGCACCTGCCCGCGGTAGCGCCGATCACCCTGCGTGCCGAGCGCATCACCCAGATGCTGGGCATGGAGATGGACAGCGCTGAAGTCGAGCGTCTGTTGAACGCACTTGGCCTGCAGACCTCGAACGATGGGGAAGGGCAGTGGCAAGTCAGCGTGCCGACCCATCGTTTCGACATCAGCCTGGAAGTCGACCTGATCGAAGAGCTGGCCCGCTTGTACGGCTACAACCACTTGCCGGTTCGTTATCCGCAAGCGCGCCTGGCTCCGCAAGCCAAGGCCGAAGCCCGTGGTGACCTGCCAGCGCTGCGTCGCCTGCTGGTTGCGCGTGGTTATCAGGAAGCGATCAGCTACAGCTTCATCGATCCGAAACTGTTCGAACTGTTCAGCCCGGGCGTCGAGCCGCTGCTGTTGGCCAACCCAATCTCCAACGACATGGCTGCCATGCGGTCGTCGCTGTGGCCGGGCCTGGTCAAGGCGCTGCAACACAACCTTAACCGTCAGCAGGATCGTGTTCGTTTGTTCGAAAGCGGCCTGCGTTTCATCGGTCAGCTCGAAGGCTTGAAGCAAGAGCCGATGCTGGCGGGCGTTGTCTGCGGTAGCCGCTTGCCGGAAGGCTGGGCGCATGGTCGTGATGTCGTCGACTTCTTCGATCTGAAAGCTGACGTTGAAGCGATCCTTGGCTTCGCCGGCTCCCTTGACGATTTCACCTTCGTCGCGGGCAAGCACCCAGCGCTGCATCCGGGCCAAACGGCACGCATCGAGCGCGAAGGTCGCGAAGTCGGTTACATCGGCGCGCTGCACCCGGAGCTGGTGAAAACCCTCGGTCTGGATCGTCCGGTCTTCGTTTTCGAGTTGGTCTTGGGCGACGTTGTCGTCGGTCGCCTGCCGAAATTCCAGGAACTGTCGCGTTTCCCTGAAGTGCGCCGTGACCTGGCATTAGTAGCCGATCGTAATGTGGCTTCGAGCGACGTTCTTGCGGTAATCCGTGAAAATGCAGGCGAGTGGCTGACAGATCTCAGGCTGTTTGACGTCTATCAGGGTAAAGGCATTGATCCTGATAGAAAAAGCCTGGCCGTTGGCTTGACCTGGCAGCATCCATCGCGCACTCTTAATGACGATGAGGTGAATTCCACGACGCAATCTATCCTCACCTCGCTCGAACAAAGGTTGAACACCACGTTAAGGAAGTAGCGTATGGGGGCTCTGACGAAAGCTGAAATGGCCGAACGTCTTTATGAAGAGCTGGGCCTGAACAAACGGGAGGCCAAGGAGTTGGTCGAACTGTTTTTCGAGGAAATCAGGCACGCTCTTGAAGACAACGAGCAGGTCAAATTGTCCGGTTTCGGCAATTTCGACCTGCGCGACAAGCGCCAGCGGCCTGGCCGCAACCCGAAAACGGGGGAAGAAATTCCTATCACGGCTCGCCGTGTCGTCACCTTTCGTCCAGGGCAGAAGTTGAAAGCCCGAGTTGAGGCTTATGCTGGAACCAAGTCATAACGACGAGCTTCCGCCGATCCCAGGCAAACGCTACTTCACCATTGGCGAAGTGAGCGAGCTTTGTGCGGTAAAACCGCACGTACTGCGCTACTGGGAGCAAGAGTTTCCTCAGCTCAACCCGGTCAAGCGACGCGGGAACCGCCGGTATTATCAGCGCCAGGACGTGCTGATGATCCGGCAAATCCGCGCCTTGCTCTATGATCAAGGCTTTACCATCGGCGGAGCGCGCTTGCGCCTGTCCGGTGATGAAGCCAAAGATGACACCACCCAGTACAAGCAACTGATCCGGCAGATGATTGTCGAGTTGGAAGATGTGCTGGGGGGGCTGAAGAAGTGACCAGGGCTGGAAGAAATTCTGAAAAATAATTCTTCCAAAATTCAAAAGCTTAAGGTAAATTCTTCAACGTTCTCGGCAACATTGAGAACATGCTTCAAGCCCAGTCGGGGCGTAGCGCAGCCCGGTAGCGCACTTGCATGGGGTGCAAGGGGTCGAGTGTTCGAATCACTCCGTCCCGACCATTATTCCTGAGTAAAATCAGACACTTAAGCCGATTCTAGAGATCGGCTTTTTTGTGCCCGCGCAAAACATGCGCAAAACTGGCGCAAAACTATCCGGCGAATTCGCCAATATCGAGGTCTGCTTCGACCTCCGACCACACCACTTCTGCGTGATCCTTCTGATAGTTTCGGGTCATGTTTTCCGTTGCGTGCCCAGCGATGCGCTGGCCATCTTTGCCCGCCCGTTTGTACAGGTGCAGGGACATTGCGCGGATCTCATGGAAGCCCGGCATCTCTTCCTCTTTCCAGCCGCTGTAGCAACCGGCTGCGTCTCTGGCGTCCTTGAACGCCCTGGTCAGGAATCGCTCGTCGACCTTGGTCCAGTGATCTTTCCCTTCCCGTTCTTTCTTTCTCTCCGGCCGGCGGTGCACCAGGTATGGTGACAGGATGTCGTCCCGGCACCGGGCGAGCGCCGCGTTCAGCTGCTCGGTGATCTTGATCTTCAGCCAACCGGCATCAGAAGCCTTTTCGGTTTTGCTCTGCACCACGTACAGGAAGCCGTCCTTGATGTCCTCGAACCGCATGTTGAGGATGTCGCCACGCCGCTGGGCGGTGATCAGGGCCAGGTCTATTGCGTTCTGTAGCCAGAGCGGAGCCTTGCTCCGGATCGCCTTCAGCCCCTCGACGGTATGTCGCTTGCGCTGTTTCTTCTCGATTTTGGGGATGGTGTTGGCCGCCGGGTTGTCCGGGCACAGGCCTTTGGCCGCGGCGTGGTTGAACACGTCGATCAGAATGGCCCGGGCCTGGTTGCTCGACCGCGCTGTCAGCGGCTCAAGGAATTCGGCGATCATGCGGATGGTGATCTGTTCCAGCGGGTGCTCGCCGAGGGTGGCCCGCATCTGCTTGAAGCGGACGGTATAGAGGTCAAGCGTGGCCTTGGCCAGTTCCCGGGGCGGAAGGATGTCCTGCTCATAGGTGGCCAGGAAGCTGGATAGTGTGACGCTCTTTTCATCCAGCACCAGAGCGACCAGATCGGAGCCCCGGAGGAATGTCGTGTTCAGCTGGTGAGCGGCGTCAATCGCCTTCCCGCGATCAGCGCCGAACTGAAACCACTTGCCATCCGTGGGCCGCCGATAACGGAACGTGCCCCGGCGCTGATCGAAGTACAGATTGATCGGCAAGCCTTTATTGGCTTTGTTCCTGGGGCGGGGGACCATCAAGCTGCTCCTTTCAATACCATGTTCACCAAGTCGTTACCGGTCATGCGTTGATAGGCGGCCCAGTCAACGTACCAGATATTTCCAACGCGCTCCCCCGGCAGCTTACGGTCGCGCAGGTAGTTGCGGATTGCCTGTGAGCAGAGCGGTGTTCCGTTTGCGCCCCATTTGCGGCGTTGAAACTCGCTGATCTTGATCAGTTCTTTCTTCATGAATGTCTCCGTGCCGCGCATGGCGGCAGAGGTGGGGAGGGGTTACAGAGTGAGTTCGTGCCCGAAAGGCACTCGGAAACCTGCGGCGTTTCGGTGCCCGCCGCCGCCGTACTGGCTGGCGATCGCAGAAACATCCATCCCTTCATTTGTGCTGCGCAGGCTGAACACCCGGCCGGTCGGGGTATCCCAATAGCAGGCTGCAAACGGCTCGCCCTGCGCCATCAGGTGGCCGGCATCGCTGGTTAGGGTGTATGGCAGGCTGGCGGCTGGTACGTCGTGCCCACCGATTACCAGGCGGCGCTTAGTTACGACCACCAGCTCCGCAATATCCTTGTGGTGCTTCCTCTCAATGGCGGCGCCGTCCGACCGGAGGGTCTCTACGTCGGCCGCCATCAACTGATCCCACACTTCGAAGTCGTAGGGGTAGCTGAACAGGTTCGCCTGGATCTCACGTGTTCCGTCCAACTTGAACAGCCAGAGATCCCGGTCCTCGATGTGACGCAACAACTGCGGTGGCTCTTGGCCGGGGAAGAAGTGATCCCAGGCCAGCATTGCCCCGCTGCGTTCCATGTCGAAACAGCACGCAATGGCCGGGGCGTTCTGCGAAGCCATGAAGGAATGAGCGCTTTCCCATCCCAGCGAGACGGAGCCGTCGGCGTAGCGGCCGTCAATCTTGACGCCCGCGTGGAATGGCGGGAATCGCTGCAGGTCCTCGGCGGCAGACTTGTGGTGGTCGAGGATGATGATGCTGTTCGCCCGCCAGCTCATGTTGGCCAGCACGTCGTACTTGTAGCTGAAGTCGACCAGAATCACGTCCATGCCGGTGACGTCAGGCGGCTCCTGACCGTAGACGCCGGCTACGAACTCGACCGATTCGCCAAGCGCTTTGCGGATAACCCATGCGGCTCCGAAGCCGTCAGCGCAGTTGCCGTGATAGATGCACATAGTTTTGTTTGCGGACATAGTTGATCCTCGCCCGCCTACCGGCAGGCTTGAGTTGTTGTAGGGGAGGGGGTTAGCGTTGCTCGAGCGTGGTAGTGATGGCCTCGACCTTCACCTTGCCGACAATCTTGGTGCTGTCGATGTGGTCCTTGAACAGGCGATTGAGGCGGCCGATCGCTGCTTCACGGGCTTGGTCGTGGACCTGGCCGGTGGTGCAGTCCGGGCCCCAGCTGCCCAGGTTGGAAAGCTCCAGGGTGACGGTGACCTTGGCGCCTGTCGTAGTTCGTGCTCGCGGTTTGGTCATCGCGGCCCCCTGTAGATCAGGTAGGCCATGTAGGCGAGGGCGATCATGGCATCAGCTCCTTCGGCACCTGGACGACACGTCCGAGTTTGTCGGCGACGATCGCCCGGCAAGCGGCATGCTCTCGGGTGTCTCCTGCCTCGCGCTCGAACGGGTCAAGCTTGATGCTTGCTACCCATGACACATGCGCTCCGCGATCAATCCAGACGCCGTGCTTCTCGATAAGGCGCTCGACTGCCTCGGGTGTGAATGCGTCGGCGCAGAATGCCAGTTGCAGCTGGCCAGCTGGCTTCGGCAATGTACCTTCGATTTGTTCTATGACCCAACTCAGTGCCGGCCCAGTCAGCTCGGCAGCTTGAACTCTGACCATCTCGATCACAGCGAATACCTCTCTTCATTCCAGCGCACTGGCGCCATTGCAGGGGTAGGGGTGTCTTGTTCGTGCGGGGAGAGTTGGCGCTCGTTTCCGGCCTGGAGATGGCTGTCAGGGATGCAGCTGATGCCGCCGCGTTTAAAGCCCCAGAACAACCAGCAGGTGACGTTTCGTTCGTCGTCGTGCCAGACGGTGACTTCCTGGGGTAGTGCTGCATTGGCCGTGCTGGTGGCCAGCAGCAGGAGCGAGAAGGTGAGGCGGGTCATTTGTCGTCCGCCTTGAACTCTGCGGCAGGGGCGATCTTGCGAGCGAAGTCGAGCAGATCTCGCGACCAGTCCCGGCCGACTCCATCGTCGAAGGCGAAGAGCATGCCGCCCAGTGCCCGGCGCAGCTCCTCAACTTCTCCGTCCCGCGCCGCAAACGCCTTGGCACCCTGGTCGGCCATGTCGCCGGCGCTGAAGCCGTCGGAGGTTGGTGGGTGGCGGTAGAGCGGTTCAATGTCGCTCATCAGTTCCGCATAACCGCCGAAGTCAGCCTTGCGCGGATCTGTCGGATAAAACCGCTGTTCGCCGCCGAGCTTGTAGGACCAGCACAACGGATCGCCCTGGTGCTGGGCGGCTGGCTGGAAGTCGGCCAGGGTTACATCAGGTGCCTTGCACTGAGCGGCGTCTATTGCCGCCATTGCCAGGTCGCGATCACTCATACCGGGAACGACCTTCAGCCGGGTGATGCAGGCAGCGGCAGCTTCAACCTGCTGTTCGGTCCAGATATTGCGCTCAACCAGCATGTAGCCCTCGAGCACGCTGACCATCTGTTCGGTGTTGCTGGATCGGTTTTCTGTGGGCATGGGGATGTGTCTCGGTGGTCATAGGAAAAGCTGGCTAAGCTCAGGCGGTGAAATGCTCAGGGGTTACAGCCATGACGAAAAAACTCAACTGCCAGAAATGCAAGCAAGATACATCCGTAGAGCTTTGCTTTGACGAGGACATCGACGGCCAGGTCTTCAATTGCGAGCACTGTGGCGGGAGGCATGTTGAGGTTGAGACCAGCAAGCTGCCGGGATCCCCTGTCTTGAGCAGGTTCCGATTAGATGAAGATGAGTGATCGTACCGTCGACCAGGCATCAGGCCTTCAGGCTGGCGTGATGTGAGTTTGTGGGCTATTTATTTCAGTCAATAGCAGAACCGATTTTTGAAGTGATGCGCTTCATTATCCGGTGGATCTTCGGGCTCCCATGGACCATCCACCGAGTTGTGGTCATGGTGACACCTCGTCGAGTAACCGAGCGCTCAGCATAATCACTGAGCTCGGGGGGAGGGAATGGTGAGAAAAGACAAATTGATCTGGGGAATATGCATACTTCTTTTTTTAGCCGGTGGCGTTTTTTTTAATATTTTTCCCTCGCCTGAAAGCGGCGAAGGCCTAAAGATTGTAGATTGGTTTGCAGTACTTTCCTCTTCAGCTACTGCTGTTGCAGCGATTGCCGCTTGGCAGGCTGCAAGTGTTGCGCAACGACAGGCTTTTGATAGCTCCCGATCAATAAGATGGCAGATGCATAAAATGCATCAGGAGTCATTTGACGAGTGGCTTGACGGGATCGAGACGGACCTCGGCGTAAAATTTTCTCGTAGGCATGAACTGTACGATGTTATTTTTCCTTTCAATCGTGATCCTGCAAAGGATTTTATTGAAAAAGGCAGCCAAAAGATACTTGAATGGCATGCATCGTTTGACAGTTTAGTAGAGGTGTTTTGTCGGAGAACTTTGCCGGGGCAATTAGAGTTAGAAACGTGGGCTGTAGACTATGTGTGGCTCGCAGGGGATTTGAATTATATATGTTTCCCCCCTGAAAACAGGCAGCTGTATATTGGTGGATCTATTCCGTCAGGGCTATGCTTGGAGAATTATGAGTTAGTGCTGCCTGTTATGGGGCAAGTATTATTAAGGCTGTCAAACTTTGCATTTTATCAAAAATACCCCCAGGCGATAGATATGACAAAAGAGTTTGAGTGGGGGTTTAAAAAATTTATCGATGAGGTTCGAACTGAAGAGTGGCATCAGCACCAGTACAAGTAACAATATCACCTTGCCTTAATCCACTGATCACCTCTCCAGGCAACGAATTCAGCGCAATAGGTGAGGGCGGGTCAGGCGGCGTTCAGAAAGATCGCCGCCTTGGTATCACTTCGGATCGAAAGCACCCAGAGACAGCGCTGCGTTGCTACCGATCTTGTCCTGCAGGACCGTCTTGAACTCCTGCGCGATATCTTCGCGCTGAACTTCTTCACCGACCCAGCGCAGCTTCAGCACCGGCTGGGCGCCGCTGGTGATGACAGAAACCCGCAGGTTGATCTGCTGTTCGGTCAGGCCTTCAAATGGGATCACGTTGAACAGCAGGGCAGTTGGCAGTGTTTCCTTGCTGCGCGCCTCGATCTGGTCCAGGGTGCTGCGGCTAGCGCTGGTCTCGCTGACGGTGTGATCCGATTCGCTGGCGGCCTTGATGGTGATGGTGCGCACCGCGGCGATTGCTTTGGCGATGGTCATCGTGTTGCCGGCGTCGTCGGTTGCGTTCAGGTACTGATGCCAGTCCTCAATCCAGTCGCTCAGGTCTTTCTGCGACATCGCCCGACCGCCAATGGCTTGGGCCGCTTTGTACCCGGCCGACGCTTTCAGCTTCAGTACAGCGCGATCATCCGCGTGGCCTGGGCTCACATCGTCCCCCAGGTTGAACAGCAGGGTGCAAGTCATCTCGTCCTGGTCGATGAACCCTTTGGCAGTCGGGATGGCCCGGCCGGCCACGTAGGCGCTGAAGTCGGCCAGCGAGTGAGTGGAGTAGATACCACGGAATCGGCTGCGGCCTGCCTGCCATTTCTCCAGGGTGACGACTTGGCAGCCGTCCGGCAGAACCACTGTCGGGGTCTTGGTGGCAAGCTGCTTGCCAGCAGCCTGGAGCGCGGTATCGGTGATGAGCTGAACGGCTTCTTTGGTCAGAGACATTCTTCAGGTCCTTGCTGGAGGGTGGTTTCAAGTGCGGGGTTTGATTGGGGCTTCGTCACGACTGAACAACTGGTCGTGCTTTTCCTGGAATAGCGTGATCTTGCCGCCGGAGCCAACGTGCATCGGCGTATCGAGGCTGGTGTTTTCGCTGCGGGTGCCGCGCTTGGTCGGCACCTTGTAATCGAGCTTGTGCTTGATCTTCACCTGGCTGGATTCGCCGATCTGGCTGAAGTCCAGGGTGATGACCAGTTTCCCGGCCTTGCCATGGTCGACAACCCCTGCGGCTACTTCGGAGAGGGCGTGACCAATTTGGCTGGCGAAAGCGCCACCATTGAGTTCTTCAAGGAATTCGGCGGTGTCGGTTGGGGTAGGCATGACAACGTCTCCATGGGCGGCAGCCCGCTGGGTGGGAGGTGAAATTGGGATTGCTTGCGGCGCTGTCGCACTTGGTGGGAAATCCGTTTCAAAGCGGCCCGCCGAAGGTCAGACCGTTCTCTCTGGCGATGAGCTTGACGCGCTTCTGATCGCAGCCCATGGCGTCGGCGGCTTGCTTGATGCCGTAGCCCTGCTCGATCAGGTATTTCAGTGTCGGAGCATCCTTGTCCCGCTGGGCGCGCAGCTTGGCGTGATGGCGATCCATGCCGTGCCCGAAACCCTCGCCGCTGACGCCGGCCGGGATCTCGGAGGCGGTCTTGCCAGAAGCGAAGAAGCTATCGATCTTGGCGTTGAGGTCTTGAAGCACCTGGTTGCGTGGGTCTGGCAGGGGCTGGAAGTTCATTGCCGACCCCCGATAGAGACCTTCACGCCGTCGGCGCGCGATTCGAGCAACTGGGCGAAGTTGACTGCGTCCGTCCACTTGAAGCGGAAGCCGCGAGTCTTTCCGGTGGCCAGTTCGATGATGTGGAAGGCGCGCGCGCCCTTGGTCACGACCTGATAGCGAATCGGTTGCACGGGGGCCTCCTGGCCGATGGCGGCATAGAAGTCGATGGTTGCGAGGGCTGCTCGAGCGCGCAGGGCCTGAAGGCCTTCGGCTCGCTCCTGGATTCGTGGGTGCATGTCTTGCTCCTTGTCTGAAGGCATTGGTCAGGACCCTGGTGCAGGGTGCTGGCGAATAACAGCAGGCAAAAGAAAGCCCGGTGACCCGGGCTCTCAACTCACAAACGCCTCCGTATGCGAGCATGACCGGCCGCGCATTGGGCGGTGCCGGTAGCTGTCGTTTACATGGTTGCATCCTCCGGCGTGGCCACTGGGAAGGCAGTGGCACCTATGCGTGGAGCTCAACCGCTTCGGCCTTGCGGACGATTCGGACTTGAGCGGTGCGGCGCTCCGGTGCGCGGCGATCGCGGCGCATCGGGTCGGTGTCGTCGATGACAGCGTGCATGGCGATGAGGCTGGCCAGCAGGATGCACATCGGGGAGATGATCTGGCGGCGCATGGCCTCGGCCACCAGCGCCGCCTGGCGATTTACATGCAGCTTGAACATGGCGCTGGTCAGTCGCTTGGCGACGGTGCCGGGTGCGATGCCGATCAATCGGGCAATTTCCTTGGCGGTCAGACCTTGGGCAACAAAGAGGGTGCATTCCAGTTCGCGTGGCGCCAGGCCTCGGCCGAGATAGCCAGTCCAGCTGCCGTTCTTGATCATCGATGCCATGCGGTGTTCTCACTGAGTTGGCTGCATTGGTCGTGACGCTCGCCCGAGCCGTGAAGCACCCGGACCAGGGGAGGGCAAACGTCACGGCCAATGCAGCCTGGTGCTGGGGAGTACCAGGTAATTGGGCAGTTAACGGCAGGCTGCCGTGGCGCTGGTTGTTCAGTCGTAAAGGCCGTAACTGAAGCCTTCGTCTTCGTCGCAATCGACAATCAAATAGGCCTGCCCGAAATAGAGAGCGGCGGTCATTTTTTCCCACGGGGAACTGAAGCTCAGATTCTTGCCAACGTTGTCCCCATCGATTGCGGCGTGGAAAACCTTTCCGATTTCGTGGCCGTTTTCGTTTCGTCCCTTACCGCCGCCTTTCTCAAAACTGACGCCGATGCGGTTTTTCAAGCTGTAGGCACTGAGTTCTTCCGAGTGGCTGCTATAGCTGTATGAGCTGCGTGATTCGCGCTCCTTCGGCTTCTTGTCGAAGAACACGGTCAGGCCGCCGTACTCGGAGGTTTGAAAGCGAATATCCGGCGCGTACCAGCCATCCTCAGCTGCTTCCTCTTTGTGCTCGTCGATGAATGCTTCCAGGAGAGCGCGCAAGCTGATTTCTGCCGGCATTTGATCTTCGATCAGCACCTTGTTGATCGCATCCTTGGCGCGACTGACCATATCTGCCTCGACGCCGCTGTTCTCCCAGGTGTCCTGGAGCGCCTTGGCGATAAGGTGGTTGTAGCGAGTCAGTTCGAAGACGCTCGACAGGTTAGATGGAAGCGCTGCCTTTACCGCCTCGCTCACGGCCTTTCCCATGTCGCCGTAGCTACGGAAGGCATCTTTGATGACCTCGCTGAACATCTTTTCGACATGCTCATCGATGATGGTCGCCGGTCGATCACCAATTGCGAATGCTGTCACGCGATCGGTCAGGAGTTGCTGCAGGGTCTGTTCCATAACTCGTTGCTCCATGTGTTTGTTGATTTCCCGTCTGGCCCTGTTACCAAGGCCAGCCAGTGAAATCAGGCTGCTGCTTCCTTCGCCTCTTGTTCCTCCTGGATGCGCTTGTAAATTTCTTGCCGGTGTACCGTTACATCCTTCGGCGCCGCGATGCCCAGGCGAACCTGGTTGCCGTTCACTTCGAGCACCGTCACGGTGACGTCGTCGTTGATTCGGATGGATTCGGTACGACGGCGGGTGAGTATCAACATGTCCTGCTCCTTGGTTGTCATCCCAAAGCACCCGGCGGGGCCAGGTGCTTCAGTGATGCTTTCCGAATGGGTGGCCAGCGGCCAGCTCACCACTGCCCAGGTGACGGGCTTTGCGCTAGGCTGAGCGCTCTCACACAACACAGCCTGCAAAGGAGGGCGATGCGCAATGCGCACTTATAAGTTGAAATACAACTATGGAGAGGGCGATGGAGCTCCAAAGACCTTCAGTTCAGAGCGACCGATCGATGTCGGTGACATCATTGAGCTGGACAACGGCATGTGGCACGGCGTCATGGACATTCGTAATTTGAAGTCAGGTATTCAGCTAATTCTTGCGAAATCTGATCAATCCGAGGCTGATGCAAGGATTCTACTGCAGCAGTCATTAGACGACTGAGCACTACGGCTCCGTACTTGGCGCAGCTCCCGGCATCGATATCGGTGCTGGGATACATCAGCGCCATTCTTGTGGTTAGGCCGATATTCCCTTGGTACGCCAAAGCCAGGCAGGCCGCTTCGATTCGTCCTTGAAGGGTTGGCTCATGAGCACTTGGCAGCTTGTAAGCTCCAGGTGAATTTGGATCAGTTCTGCTGAGAGTGAAAACATCGGGTTGTTTTTCCATGTAGCAACTTCGTGCTGTCTCGTTCGAGACGGGCACCAGGATCAACCCTCTAGCCCAAAGCTCGCAGATGTAATCTTGGCTGAATTCGCCAATCGATACACAGCGGCGAGTTGCTGGGTCGATTCCTGCAATCATGTCTTCGCTCATTTTCCTATCCTCGTTTTTCCATCCCAAAGCACCCTCTCGGGAAGGTGCTTCAGCGATGCGTCTGCATTCCTATCCTCCGTTACTGGCCACGGTAGGCTTGGCTGAACTAGTGCAAAAAATGCCCTAGTTCGATCTCGCTGCACGTCTGCCGGGTATCCCACCACTGCCCGTTGCCGCAACTGGCGTCGCATCGGGTGGCTGTGCAACTTCGCGTGCTTCATGTGGAAGCGCGGCCAGTGTCCAGAGCTGGCATGGGCGACGGTTTAGCTCTTCCCGACCCAGGTAATGGCCTGGGTACGTCGCGGTGGTCACGTCAGGTTGTGTAAAGAGCGGGGCCGTGCTGCTGTTGGCGTGTCCGAATTTAAGCAAACTGAAAAAGACAGTTCAAGCATGCTGAATAAAATATTTAAGATTGCTTAATTCATTGGTCGGAAAAAAGCCCGCATCGAGCGGGCTTCGGTCAGGCTTCGCAGTAATCCTTCCAAGCTATTCGAACTGCGCCATCCTCCAGTTCGTTAACGTGAATGCCTGCCGTTTCTGATATTTCATCTATCAGCCGCCGCCAATCGCTCAGGTTTTCATCGTTGCGCCGCCGGACGGTGACGGCCATAACCCGCTGCACCTTGGGGTCCGCCACCAGTGAGCGGATTCGGTGGCCAATCTGTTCGTAGGACTGAGGGCTCGATCTGGTGAGGTCTGGTTGTACCAACATACTGCTCTTCCATGGGGTTTCTGTATGGATATACAGTATTTGTGTCGTAGGAAAATGGCAATAGGCCGGTAGTCTAAGGCTGATCATCTGTAGCCTTTCGGCGCGTATCGCCTGGAAGGCAGGCATGAAAAAGCCCGCGCAGTGGCGGGCTCAAGGCAGATAGGGAGGAATTCTTCTTAGGCTGCTCTGAGTGCGGATACTAGGGCGTTTTCGTCGCCAGAATAAATGATGATTGATGCAGTCTCGGCCAGTGCCAGCGTGGCCTGGTGAATGGACTCCGGGTCTCCGTCCTGCAAGATAATGGTTCTTTTCGTTCGATCGCCAGAATTCTTCAGGTCGCCCATTTTCCCGACGGCCCCATATATGCTTCCCCAGTTAGGCTTACCCTGACTGCCAGAGGAGATCGTCTGGATAACCATCTGCTTATCCGTGCCAGCATTCAGAGCGAAAGGGAAGGCGAGTTGATGTCCACTGGCCCCTACAAGAGCAAACCCTTTTCGTAGACTCTTCTGGAATCGCTTACTCAATACTCGACCGATGGATAGCTCGAATTTGGGCACGTGCACAACAAGCATGTCATCGCAAGCGTCCCCGATCCTGGACGCCGCCTCTATGAATCGAGCTACATAGAAGCCCACCTGATCATCTGGGCAGGTCGTATGAAGCTCGCCATTTTCAGAAAGGCTTATCCCGCTCGACTTGGCGATCGTTTCGAATTTTTTGGATTTGCGCGAGTCGGGCGCTATGCCATGGGTCATCGCAGTGAAAAGAATGTCGGAGTTGTCGGTGATCCGCACCAATCCACGTCCAATGTCCTGCAAGAAAGCACCAATAAGCATTCCGTCAAACGAAAGGCTGATAGGCGACTGGATGTACATCAGCCCTTCCTTAATGGGGCTGCATTGGAAACCAAGCTGCCGGGCAAGTTGAGCGCAATTCATAGCAATTCCATTTGGCCGCTTTCTGATGGGAAATTGAATGGCGGCGCTGATTTGATGTTGGCACGCTCAAGGAATACCCGCCACAGTCTCTCTATCTCCACCCGTCTGATTGGCTCCGCGTAGCCAGACGAGCTTTCCTCGACTGGGACGTGGATGTGAGGGTGATCGACACGCTTTTGGTAATGCTCCATGCCTTTGCCAGCAACATTTAGGTGCACGCTCGGCCCATTTTCATCCAGCGCAACGATCCTTGCCCCGCTTACAACAAATACGAATGAAATTTTGTCTGGAACCCCGTCCAGCGTACTTTCCTTATGGAATAGATCAAGGAAGTACCCTTCCTGAATCACGCCGTTTATAGAGAGGTTGACCCTCGCTTTATGGGAGTCAGGGAACCCATTTTTGCCCTGAGGACGCCATTTGATTTTTCGCCCGCCAGACCATCGCTTTTCGACAGCTATGGCTGCCAGCGCATCTGCGTACGGCATTTGACCAGCCTTAGCCATTCAATCTCTCCATGATACGGCTGTGGCACTCTAGCCGGCGGCTAAAGCTTCATGAGGGCCCGCACAACGACCCCAACGATACGGCAGTCTTCCGCGCATACCTCGGTAGGGTAGGCAGGGTTCAGCGGCTTCAAATATCGCCGACCACCATCCTCAACCAGCTTTTTGAAGGTCGCCTCATTGCTGCTAGCGAGCTTCGCAATGACCAGCTTGCCTGGGTAAGCATCAGCCTCGGTGTCCACCAGGATAAGTGTTCCCTCGGATACGCTTTGCCCCATTGGCGAGGTCATGGAGTCGCCCTTTACCTCCAGCCAGAACGCAGGGCCCTTGGCCTCATATTCTGATAGCTCATAGCGATCGGAGAACCCAGGAGGGAAGGGCTCTACGGCCTCAGCCCAAGCCCCCGCTGCAACCCAACTGATGACGGGGTAGCGGTATGACATTTTGGGCTGAGCCATTGGGCTCACATTGCTCTTTTCGGCACCATCAGTTTCCGGGCCCTCACCAATAGCAAGCCACTCTGCGCGATAGCCGGTTGCCTTGGCCAATGCGTACAGGTTTTCGGGTTTCAGGCTTTTACTTTCGCCTGAAATCCATTGGGTCACGGCCGAGTTCGCAACACCGCACTCGGTGGCGATCTGGCCCTTTTTTTTTCCGCTCTGCGCAATGGCTCGAGCAATTCGTTCGTGTCTTTCCATGCACCCAATGTTAAGCGGACTGAATTTAAGCATGCAGCATGCTGAATGTTTTCATTGACTGTTAAATTTCAGAATGCTGAAATTGACGCGAGATCAAGAACAGGACTCGCAGCATGAAAACCAAAGATGCCGCCGAATTTTTCGGCAGCAAACGGAAGCTGGCGGAAGCATTGGGCGTGAGTCCTAGCGCCATCACAATGTGGGGCGACGACGTCCCTGAGGTGCGCCAATTTCAAATCCAGGTGCTCACCGGCGGAAAGCTCAAAGCAACGCCAGTGGTGCCGACCCCGAAGCATTGATGGCCATTCTCCACTGACTGGCATTGCGCCAGTAGTGGGCCGCTACCGCTGTTGATACATCCAGTACCCGAATCGCAGACACAAAAAAACCACCGGACAGGGTGGTTTCTTCAAAGCAATCAAAACAGGGACGATTATGCATACAGCATCCCCCCCAATCAATACCCCTAGCGCGTCAGGATTTCAATCGGCGCCAAATCTAGCGCGTCAGGTGATGTCGTCTCGGGAAATCGCCGAGCTGACCGGGAAGCGTCACGCCAACGTAAAGCGCGACACCATCGCCATGCTGGCCGAGCTCAAAAAAGATGTACTCAGTTTTGAGCACATCTATCTGGACGGCCAAAACCGCGAACAAACCGAGTACCTGCTTGACCGTGAGCACACTGACTGCCTGCTGACCGGCTACAGCGCCGGCCTGCGCATGAAGGTGATTCGTCGATGGCGCGAACTGGAAAGTCGAGTGGTTGATCGCCTTCAGGTGCCTACCAATTTTGCCGAGGCTCTGCGCTTGGCGGCCGAGCAGGTCGAGCAAAACCAGCAACTGCAGCAGGTCATCCAGCAGCAGGCCCCGAAGGTTGAAGCGCTCAATCGCTTGGCCAATACATCGGGGTCGATCTGCATCACCGAGGCGGCGAAGCATCTTGGTGTATCCCCTCTGAAGCTGTTCGGCTGGCTGGCCAGCAATCGTTGGATCTACCGCCGCAGCTCGTTTGCCAACTGGTCGGCCTTCCAGCCTCGCCTGTCGAGCGGAGTGCTCGAGCACAAGCTGGTCCGCCTCAAAAACAACGAAACCGAAGAGCTCAAGGTCGTCGAGCAGGTGATGGTTACCCGTCGCGGCCTGGTTGTGCTCGCTGAAAAAATTGGAGCTTCACTGTGAGTGTTCAAGCGATGTCCTGGGCGCTCTCTCGCCGAGACCTCGGAAAAGATTCGAGCGCACGCCATGTGCTGCTGTGCTTGGCCAACTACGCCGGTACCGATGGGCGTGGAGCGTTTCCCTCTGCCAAGACCCTGACAGAAGACACCGGCCTGTCCGAGCGCACGGTGCGCTCAAAACTGGACGTGCTCGAAAAGCTTGGGCTCATCGTTCGCGGTAACCAGGCCTTGGCCGCTGTGTACATCGATCGTCATGACCGCCGCCCCGTTGTCTATGACCTCCTCATCAAGCGAGGTGCAGCAGCTGCACCCCGTGCCGAGAGGTCAGAAGAGGCAGTAACGGGGTGCAATGAGCAACCGAACGGGGTGCAACCTACGACAGAACGGGGTGCAGCCATTGCACCCAATCCGTCACTTAACCATCAAGTAACCGAAGAGCAGGAAAAGGCGCTCGCGAGCTTCGATGAGGCCGGGCAGATCCCCGAGGACGAACGCCAGCGCTTCGACATGTTCGCCGGCTGGCAGCCTGCCGACAAAGACATCCGCACCCAAACCTTCATCCGCGGCGTTGCCACCACTGAAGTCACCCCGGAGCGGGTGGCCAAGTTCATCGCTTACCAGGTCAGCAAAACCAACAACTCCGACACCCAAGCCGGCTGGGCCTACCGCCTCGTCGAATGGATTCACCGCAGCCTCGTTCAAGGACAAGCCAATGCAGCCAGCGCCAAAACCAGTTCTGTCCGTCGTCCAGGCGGCATTACGCTCGAACAAAACCTGTCTGACACCAGTTTCGCCGACGGCGTTGAGCCAACCTGAGAAGGATGAGTTGGGCCGCCGGGTGGCCGTTCTGTTCGCAACCTTCCAGGTGTGCTTCGTGAACCAGTTCGATTGGGACTTCCCAGCGGCGGACGAGGGCAAGCTGAAAATGGCCAAGAAGGCCTGGCTGCGAATTGATCTGGCGCGCGTGCCGGTGGCTGTGTTCGAACATGCCGTGAAGCTGATCGGCATTCGCTTCAAGCGGATTCCATCGCTGAAGGACTTCCTGGACCTGTGCGTGCCCACTCCGGAAATGTTCGGTCTGCCGTCGCTGGATGCTGCGCTGCAGGAGGCGACCCGCAATGCTCACCCGGCAATGCTGGATGGCGCGCAATGGTCGCATCAGGCCGTGTACCACGCTGCGGCCGAATCGGGGTTTGGCAATCTGCGCAGCCTGCCCGCCGATGCCGTGCGCAAGCTGTTCGACCGCAACTACACCATGGCCATCCGCGCGGTGATGGAGGGCGCTGAGCTGCGCCGTATGCCGAAGGCATTGCCATCGAGCGTGCCGTCCCATTCAACCCCTGAGGTCGGCCGCAGCGCCCTGGCCGCGTTGCGTGCTGCGCGGGGATCGAAATCATGACCGACCCGATGCTGCTCAAGCCTGACCTGGCGGAATTCCGATACGCGCTGTACTGCCGCAGCCACTTGATGGACCTCCCCGGTCCACCACAGCCGCCGGTGTCCCTTTACCGCGACAAGCGCTCAGCCGAGCTGCACGGCGTGCGCATGTGGCCATCCACTTTCACCGTTGTTGACCTCGCTGGAGACGATCAACCATGAGGCAATCCAAGTTGACCAAAGCGGCTCGCGGCCGTGAATGCCAGGTGCGTATCCCGGGCGTTTGCAACGGCAATCCGGAAACCACGGTGCTGGCCCATTACCGCATGGCCGGGACGTGCGGAGTCGGCATGAAGCCGCACGACCTGCAGGGTGCTTGGGCGTGCAGCGCCTGTCACGACGCCTGCGACGGCCGCAGCAAGGTCGTCACCCGCGACGATGCTCGCCAACACCATGCCGAGGGTGTCATGCGCACCCAGGCCATTCTGATCAGTGAGGGGGTTGTTGCCGCATGAAACCATTCAAGGTGAAGCCGCTCGGAGAGAAGCAGCCCCGAGCAAAACGCGAGGATCGCGAAGGCCAGGAGCAGGCCGTGCTGATGAAAGAAATCGAACTGCGCTATCCGGCGGTGTTCGACCTGATCTACCACGTTCCCAACGGCGGGCACCGGGTGAAGGCCGTGGCGAGCAAGCTCAAAGCCCAGGGCGTCAAGGCCGGGATTCCTGACTTGGTGCTGCCGATGGCCCGTGGCGGGTATTTCGGCCTGTACATCGAGTTCAAGGCGACCGTCGAGCCGGCGCCGGTATCGCCCAGCCAATCGGCTTGCCTGCGCCGACTCAACGAGCAGGGCTATCTGGCGGTGGTGTGCCGTGGGCACTTCGACGCCATGGAGCAGCTCCGCGCCTACCTGCGACTCACGCCGACAGTGGTGGCCGCATGACCGTTGTCACTTCCTTTTCTGATGCCGAGATTCGCCGGCGGGCCGATGATCCAGCTGCCGTGCTGATGCGTGACCCTCGACACCCTGGCCTGTACTTCCGCTTCACCGAGGCCCGTCCGCGTGGGACCTGGAGCTTGGTGGTGCGCAAGAAGTGGAACCGCATCGGTGCCTATCCCGACCTGTCCGCCAAGGCGGTGCTCGCCGCGCTGCCCGATCTCCGTCAGCGGCTCTCGGCTGATCACCAGGCCAGCGCCTCGGTGTCGCCGTGGGCCACGCTGGGCGAGCTGCTGGTCTGGTACTCCGACCGCATGAGCCGTGACCGCAATCTGTCGGCCAAGCGCAAGGCCACGGCCAAGTCGGCGATCGCCTGCCACCTGATCCCGCGCGTGGGTGGCTTGGCATTGACGGAGGTTCGCCACGGCACCTTGGATACCCAGCTGATGTGGCCGCTTCAGGAGACCTTGTCGCTGGAGTTCGTGCGGCTGATCTTTGGCCTGCTGGTGGTGTCCTGCCGTCAGGCGTACACCCTTGGAATGATCCCGAGCAACCCCATGGCCGGGATCAAGTTCAGCGACTTCTCGAAGACCAAGATCAAGGCCAAGGCGGCCAGGCTGCGCGGCGTGCAGATCGACAGCCTGCTGGCCCAGCTCGCCGAGGTGCACCGTGAAGCGCCGGCCGACGCGATGCTGGCGCTGCTGATGCTGTGCCACGGCACTCGGGTCGGCGAGACCCGCATGGCGCTGTGGTCGCACATCAGCATTGCAGAGCGCACCTGGTACATCCCGGCCGAGCACACCAAGACCCGCGTCGAGCACTCGCTCCCACTGACCGATCAGGTGTGCGCCCTGTTAATCCGGTACCGCGAGGCGCAGAAGGCCGACGGCTACGACGGAAATCAGGTGTTTCGCTCCCACAAGGGCAAGCCCCTCAGCGAAGGCCAGGCCAGCGCCGTGTTCACCCGGCTAGGGCAGGGCGAGTGGACCAGCCATGACTTGCGCAAGCTGGCCCGCACCGGCTGGGCTGACCTGGGTATCGACTTCCTGATTGGCGAGATGCTGATCAACCACGCGATGGGTCACAACGTGCAGGCCTACATCCACACCACCGTGGAGGAGCGCAAGCGCATTGCCCTGGAGCAATGGCATGCCCATCTCGACGGCAAGGGTTTTGTCGTCATTCACGGGTTGGAGGAGGGTGGAAACAAAGATTCGGTAAATGGGCTGGAGGCCGCGCAGGACATGGGCTGTAAGACTACTGACGAAACAACCATAGGCGAGGATTTGAAAGGGTGAAAAAGAGTCACGGCCCCGCCTTCAGCAAGCAGCAGATCAACCTGGCCCAGTGCCCGGCATGTCGTGGCAAGGCGGTCATCAAAGGGGTGTTTCACGAGTTGGAATGTGTCCAGTGCAACGCCTCGGGGTGGGTCGCGGCGGGTACCGGAGAAGCGCTGGAGGAGCGTGAACTGGTGACCCAGCTGAGCCTCATGTTGCAGGCAGCACAGCGGCAAATTGATGCATTGAAGCGCCCGGCGCCGGCCACCGGCATCGAGCAGCACTACGAACGGAACAACCGCCTCGGAGCAGGCGGTTCGAACTACACCGGGGATTGAGGGGAAGGACATGATCTACAGCAGCGTATTGAGCGCAGTCGTTTCGGCTTTGGCTGCCGAGGCAATCGACAACACCAGCAAGCAGGCCTGGCAGAAACTTTACGAGCCCGGCAGTGAGGACGGCCATGACCTGGCCACGCTCGGCCGTTCAGTGTCTCAAGGCGAAATCAGCCGCATGGATGCCGACTGCTGGGTGTATGCGCGCCTGCACAGTCAATTGAGCCCGCGCCATTGGCATGCCCTGGTCGCCAAGTACAGCACGCACCGCGTCAGCAAGGTCCAGGCAGTAGCCGGGCTTCATCCGCTGATTGCCTCGCACGCTCCGAAGCTGTTCATTATCAATGCGGTGACAGCCTGGGCCATCCCGCGGCTGAAGGGAGCGGATGGTAAGCGCTCCACCGACATGATTGTGTTGCCCGCCGAGTTCTACGACGTCAACCGCTGGGACCCCGAAGCGCGTCCGGAGCGCACGCGCCGCCGCTGGAAGAAGGGCATAGATGACACCCTGGAGGAGATGGTGGGTGAGGCGCTGCGCCATGCTGGACAGTTACTTGAGTTCGAGGGGCTTTCTTTGCAAAGTGCTGCTTGACATCAAATGGCCGCATGGCCGATTATTTCCCCATCCTGTCATTCCTGCGCGTGTTGAGGAGTGACCGCAAAAATCCCGGCCTAAGTGCCGGGTTTTTTGTTTATGAGATGGCGTTTTGCTATATTCCGGGCCCTCACTTAGGAGGGATCCATGAAGAAAGCTCTGCTCGCAGTAATCGCTACCGCCGCAGTTGTTTCGGGCTGTACAGTCCGTGTCGCTGACATGACCGTCGCCAGCACCAAGAACTACAACATCAATTCCTCGAAGTTCGTGAAAGGTCCTCGTGTCACCGGTGAGGACAACTATCCGGTAATCATTTTCCCTACCGGTATTCCGAACATGAAAACAGCGATGGACCACGCCATTCAGCAGGATAAGTGCGCTGTAGGCCTCACCGATGTGGTCATGAGCCAGCTGAACCACTCTTTTTTGTTCGGCATGATCGGATTCCGAGTTGAGGGAGATCTGATCCTCGACACCTCGCGTCCGGGCTGCGAAGCCAGGGCGTAAGATTCAAGACTTCTTGAGCCCAGCCTTAGCGCTGGGCTTTTCGATTATGAGCCTCGCCAATGTGCGGGGCTTTTTCGTTTTTCGGCTCAACCACACCCATCGCTCCGAGCTGGGAGTGCTGTTGCAGCCGACCCAATCAGCCCGGCGCGGGCCTTCTTTCCCGACTCCCTGCGCGGGAGGATATGAGATGCCCCAGATGCCAGACAAACCAGAAACTTGGGCGATTGCGCTCGCCTGGCTCAGTCAGCATTCGCCGCTTTTGTGTGCCGCCGCCTTGTCCTGCTGGATCGCGTTTCTTCGAGTTATCTACGGTGGAGGTGGGCGGCGCCAGGCGTTTCTTGAGGCCTGCCTGTGCGGAGCGTTCACAGCCGGCGCCTTCCCGCTGCTCGAGTACTTCAACCTGCCATCGAGCCTTGCGGCTGCGCTGGGTGCCTGCATTGGCACTCTCGGCGTGAAGAAGGTTGCCTCCCTGGCTGATCGATTCACCGACTTCAAATTGCCCAAGCGGCAGGAGTGACCATGCAATTAATCGATAACTGGAAAGAAGCCTGGAAGATGAGCAGCGTCCAGGTAGGCGGCGCGGTTGTGGCCCTTGGTGTGGCAGAGCAGCTGATGCCCCAGCTGCAGGCGGTGCTGCCGCCGGCGGCCTACGCCGTCCTGGGTGTGGTCGTGATGATCGCGCGAGTGATCCTGCAGCCGAAGCTGCCCGGGACCACCAAGCAGTCCGGCTGATGGCCTGCGCTGGGTGCGCCGCAAGGCGTGAACGAATGATCAAGTGGGTGCAGGTGGCGCATGAACGAGCACGCGAACTCTTTACTGGAAAGCATGTTGGCAGAGCAGGTGAAGCAGACCGAGCTGCTCCAGCAGATCGCGAGCAACCAGGTGCTGCTGATCCAGGCTCTAGCCGAGAGCGAGCCTGAGGATCCAGAAGCTCAGCCGCTCACGTACATGGATGGCACGCCATGCCGCTGAGGCCACAGAAGCCATGCAATGCCCAAGGCTGCAAGGCGCTGACCCGCAATGCCCGGTACTGCGACGACCACCTGCACCTGCTCAACAGTGTGCACCGGGAGAAGCCGCGAGAGAGCAGTTCAAGCCGTGGCTACAACTACAAGTGGCAGCAGGCACGCAAGGGCTACCTGCGCAAGCATCCGCTCTGCGTTCACTGTGCGGCCCGTGACCGGGTAACTCAGGCTACAGACGTCGATCACATCACGCCCCACAAGGGCGACATGAGCCTGTTCTGGGACAGCACCAACTGGCAGAGCCTGTGCGGCCCGTGCCATTCGGTCAAAACGGCAGCCGAGGATGGTGGGTTTGGCAATGCGCGGCGGTGAAGCCACGAAAATGCACCAAAATGGGTCGAAAATGGTGCAAATGAGAGGATTTCGCGTTTGAGGGGAGGGGGAGGGTCGAAAGTTCAGGCCTTTTCGCTTCTAGACCGCGCCCTCAATCGATTTTTCACACCCGCGAAATTAAAAATTCAGGAGTTGCGCGATGGGAGGCACCGCCACGGTCGCCGGCCGTGGTCGCAAACCCAAGCCGACGGCCAAGAAACAGCTCGCCGGCAACCCCGGAAAGCGGGCACTGAACACCGCCGAGCCGCAGTTTTCCAAGATCACCGACGTCGATCCGCCGGACTGGCTGAGCGAGCGCGCGGCCGCCATGTGGAAGATGATCGTGCCCGAGCTGTTGCGCGAAAACGTTGTGGCACTGACCGACTTGCACAACGTCGAGGCATTCTGTGTTGCGTACGACAACTGGCGGATGGCCCAGGCATCCATCGTCGAGCATGGCATCGTCGTTGCGGGTGCGACCGGCGGGCCGGTGAAGAATCCCGCGCTCACCGCTGCCAACGAAACCATGCGCCAGATGGTGACCTTCGGGTCGCTGCTGGGCCTGGATCCTTCAAGCCGAACCCGGTTGATCGGGGGTAACAAGGAAAAAGCCACCAACGAATTCGCCCAACTACTGAGCTCATAAATGACCAAGGCCCTTTACCCCAACGTCGACAAGGCGATGGCGTGGGCAAGGTCCGTGCTCCGTGGAAAATTCCCGGCCTGCCGATATGTCCACCAGGCTATTCAGCGCCATTTCGACGACCTGGCAGCCAGCCGCAAGCGCGGGTATCGCTACAAGTTCGACCCGGCCAAGGCCGAGAAGAAGCTGAGGCTGATCCAGCTGCTGCCACACACGAAAGGCGAATGGGCGTTCAAGCGGCAGCTGATCACGCTGGAGGGATGGCAGCTTTTCGGCATTGCCGTGACATTCGGCTGGGTCAAGAAGAAGGGTGGCCACCGTCGGTTTCGCGAAAGCTATTGGGAGGTGCCCCGCAAGAACGGCAAGTCCGTTGTTGCTGGTGGCGTCGGCATCAGCATGTTTGTGGCGGACGGCGAATACGGTGCCGAGGTCTACTCGGGAGCCACCACTGAGAAGCAAGCCTGGGAGGTTTTCCGCCCCGCAAAGTTGATGGTGAGCAAGTCACCGATGCTCATTCAGGCCGCGGGTATCGAGGTCAACGCCTCGAACATGAATATCCCTTCGGACTTCAGTCGCTTTGAGCCGCTGATCGGCAACCCCGGTGACGGCGCATCGCCGAGCTGCGCCATTGTCGACGAATATCACGAGCATCCCACTTCAGCTCAGTACGACACCATGATCACCGGCATGGGCGCTCGACGCCAGCCGCTGATGTTCATCATCACCACGGCCGGCGATGATATCGAAGGCCCCTGCTACGACAAGCGCCGCCAGGTTATTGAAATGCTGGAGGGCACTGTGCCGGACGAGGAATTGTTCGGCTGGATCTGGACGCTCGATGAAGGTGATGATTGGACCGACCCCAAGATGTTGGCCAAGGCCAACCCCAATCACGGGATATCGGTGTTTCAGGAGTATCTCGAAAGCCAGCAGGCCCGGGCAATTCGGTCGGCGCGCTTTACCAACAAGTTCAAAACCAAGCATCTCAACCTGTGGGTGAGCGCGAAATCTGGCTTCTTCAACATGGAGAGATGGAAGTCTTGCGAAGACACCACATTGACCCTGGATCAGTTCGAGGGTCAGGAATGGAACGCGGGGTTCGATCTGGCGCGGAAGCTCGACATGAACTCCAGGGCTCGCCTGTTCTGGCGAGTCATTGATGGAAAGAACCACTACTACAGCGTTGCCCCGAAATTCTGGGTTCCCTATGACACCGCTTTCAACACCGACAACAAGCGGATGTCCGAGCGCTTTCAGGCGTGGATTAACTCCAAGCACCTGGACGTAACCGATGGTGCGGAGATCGATTATCGCGAGATCCTCGAAGACACCAAGGAAGCCAATCGCCTAGCGCCGATTCGAGAGAGCCCTATCGACCCACACGGGGCCACGGGCCTGAGTCACGACCTAGATGATGAAGGGTTCAACCCAATCACCATTACCCAGAACTACACGAACATGTCGGACCCCATGAAGGAACTGGAGGCTGCCATTGAGGCCGGCCGGTTCCATCACGACGGCAACCCCATCATGACCTGGTGTATCGGCAACGTGATCGGCAAGAACCTGCCTGGCAACGATGACGTCGTTCGCCCGATTAAGCAGGGCGACGACAACAAAATTGACGGCGCGGTAGCGCTGATCATGACGATAGGCCGGATCCTCGCGAACGCTGAGGTACAGGGCTCTGTCGATGACTTCCTCTCCAGACCTATGAGCATGTAATGGCAGACACCGACTACAGCATTGATCTGCGCACCCGCAGTCCCTTCTGGGCGCGCATGGCGAGCTTCTTTGTCGGCGGCCGTCTGGTATCGCCGGATAAGGGCTCGCAAACTGGCCCTGTTTCCGCCTCTGGAGTGGTAGGTGATTCTGTCGTCAGCGACGAGCGATCCCTGCAGATCTCGACCGTTTTCGCCTGCGTACGCCTGATTTCAACGGTCACCGCCGGGCTTCCCCTTGATGTTTTTGAAACCAAGGGCGATGACCGGATGAAGGTCGATATGACCAATCCGCTGGCCCGACTTCTGCGCTACAGCCCGAATCAGTACATGACCGCTGTCGAGTTTCGCGAGGCGATGACCATGCAGCTCTGCTACTACGGCAACGCCTACGCGCTGATCGAGCGAAACAGTGTTGGCGACGTCATCAGCTTGATGCCGCTCATGTCCGTCAATATGGATGTTCGGCTCGAAAACAAGCGCGTGGTGTACCGGTATCGACGGGACAGCGAGTACGCGGACTTTAAGCCGACGGAAATCTTTCACCTCAAGGGTTTCGGATTCAACGGCCTGGTCGGCCTTTCACCCATCGCATTTGCAGCGAAGACAGCCGGCGTCGCGGTGGCGATGGAAGATCAGCAACGCGACTTCTATGCCAATGGCGCAAAGTCTCCCCAGCTGCTGATGACGGGCGAAGGGAAGGTGCTCAATAAAGATCAGCGCGCCCAGGTCGAAGAGAACTTCAAGGAGATCTCCGGTGGGCCGGTCAAGAAACGGCTATGGATTCTGGAGGGTGGTTTTACCACGCAAGCCATTGGCGTCAGCCCGCAGGATGCTGAAACCATGGCTGCGCGAAAGTTTCAGGTCAGTGAGCTAGCCCGGTTCTTCGGCGTGCCGCCGCACCTGGTGGGCGACGTGGAAAAGTCGACCAGCTGGGGCACCGGCATCGAGCAGCAGAACCTGGGATTCCTCCAGTACACCTTGTCGCCGTACCTCAATCGCTGGGAATACGCCATTGAGCGCTGGCTCTTGAAGCCCGGCGAATTGGGCAGGTTCCATGCGGAACACAATCTTGAAGGCCTGCTGCGTGGCGACTCCACTGCCCGTGCCAACTACCTGAAGACCAACGTCGACGCTGGCCTTCTGACCGTCAACGAGGGCAGACGTCTCGATAACAGGCCGCCGCTGCCCGGCGGCGATGTCGCAACCCGGCAGTCGCAGAACGTGCCGCTTACCCAACTTGGCCAAACGAACCCCGCACCCAGCGGGGTTTAGTTTTTCTGGAGGCTGAAATGCCGAGCATCTGTAAAACCCTGGCCTTTGAACAGGCCTCGATCAAATTCGCCGACGGCGGCGCGCAAGGCATTTTCGAAGGCTATGCGAGCGTGTTCGGCGTCATTGATGGCGACGGCGACATTATCGAGCCAGGCGCCTTTGCCCAAGCGCTCAAGACCCAATCTCGCGCTGTGGCAATGTTCTTCAATCACCGACGCAACGAGATCCCCGTCGGCAAGTGGCTGGATCTGGCCGAGGACAGCAAAGGGCTGCACGTGCGTGGCGAGCTGACTCCCGGCAATCCTCAGTCGGAAGCACTGAAGGCGGCGATGATTCACGGCACGGTCGGTGGGATGTCGGTCGGCTTCAGTGCCGCGAAAGGCGATATCACATCCATCGCCACCGGCTACTCATTTCGCAATGTCGCGCGCTTGAGCGAGATCAGCGTGTGCACGTTTCCGGCCAACGAAGAGGCCACCGTCTCCACGCTCAAAAGCATGGACACCATCGAAAGCATCCGCGATGCGGAGAGTTGGCTGAGAGATTCCGCTGGCCTCTCCAAGTCCGAAGCGCAGGCGTTGATCGCCCGCATCAAGTCCGCAGTTCGGAGCGAGTCCGAAGGTGGCGAAATCACCGCGATCTTGGATCGCCTCAAGTCCTTCCCAACTGTAGGAAAGTAAAAATGTCCGAATTGGCCCAAATCCAAAAGGCAATTGAAGACGCGCAGAAGAACATGACCGATCTGTTCGACGCGCAAAAGAAAGAAATCGCCTCCACTGGCGAAATCAGCAAAAAGCTTCAGGGTGATCTGCAAGCCGTGCAGGACGAGCTCAAGACCGCCGGTACTCGTCTGTTTGATCTGGAGTCGAAGCTTGCGGCCGGCAGCCTCGACAACCCGCAAAGCAAGAAATCTTTTGCAGCGCAGGCCGCTGAAGATCTGAAAAAGGGCTGGAATGGCTCTTCCACCGGCAAGGTGGATGTGAAGAGCTTCAGCAAAGCACTGGGCTCCGGTGCCGCATCTGCCGGCACTTTGGTTCAGCCGCAGGTGAATCCCGGCATTCTGATGCCTGGCCTGCGTCGCTTGACCATCCGAGATCTTTTGGCTCAAGGCCGAACCACTTCCAACGCCATTGAGTACGTCCGCGAGAACGTATTCACCAACAGCGCTGCTCCCGTTGCTGAAGGCGCACTGAAGCCTGAGTCGCAGCTGACCTTCACCAAGGAAACTGCCAACGTCAAAACCATCGCTCACTGGATCCAGGCCTCGCGGCAGATCATGGACGATGCGCCGATGCTGGAGTCCTATGTGAATGGTCGTCTGCTATTTGGCCTGGATCTGGTGGAAGAAGGGCAGCTCCTCAATGGTGACGGTACCGGCGACAATCTGATCGGCTTGAACAGTGTTGCCACTGCCTATGATGTTGCGCTCAATGCCGCTGGCGACACTCGGGCAGATCAGATTGCTCACGCCATTTTCCAGACCAGTGAGTCGGAGTTCGAAGCCTCTGGCTTGATTCTCAACCCGAGCGACTGGCACGCCATCGCGCTCCTGAAAGACGCTGATGGGCGCTACATCTTCGGTGGGCCGGCGGCATTTGCTGCCAAGGTCATGTGGGGGCTTCCGGTAGTGGCCACCAAGGCCCAAGCCCAAGGCACCTTCACCGTCGGCGGGTTCGACCTGGCTTCCCAGATATGGGACCGCATGGACGCGACCATTGAGATCAGCAACCAGGATCGCGACAACTTCGTGAAGAACATGCTGACCATCCTTTGCGAAGAGCGTCTGGCGGTGACTCATTACCGTCCGACCGCGATCATCAAGGGCGCCTTCACAGTTCCAGCCCCATAACCATAGGGTCGGGGTAGGAAACTACCCCGTTTGAAGATGAAGAAAATTCGGGCCCTGCGGCAGTTCTCTCACTATCACGCCGGCAACTTCGATCAATTCGAGGTCCGCAATGTGCCAGACGAATACGCTAAAGCATTGATCGGAATGGAATTGGCAGAAGCCGTTGCAGGCCCTCCAATACCAGAGCCAACCACAACCACCTCCAAGAAGCCAGGAAGTAAAAATGACCGTAATCGTCACGGATCTGATATCGATTGATCTGATGCGCAAGCATCTGCGTGTTGATCATCAGGACGAAGACGATTTGATCGAGCTGTACGCTGAATCGGCTTTGGCCTGGGCTCTGTGGTTCTGCGACAACCCGAAGTTGATGGCGGCTGAGGATTTTCCTGCCAGCTTCAAGGCAGCGCTGCTATTGCTTCTCGGGCACTCCTACGCAAGCCGCGAGGCGGTTGTAACGGGCACGATTGCGACCGAGCTGCCCTTTGCTGTCGAGTCGCTTCTTTGGTCTTCGCGGAATTGGCATGGTCCTGCTGACGAGGTGACGCCATGAAGGCAGGTGTGCTGCGTCACCCCATCGTGATTCAACGCCCTGATTACGTGCAGGATTCTGTAACCGGCGAGATGACAATGGTTGCCTGGATGGAGGTAGCCAAAACTTGGGCTGCCATCGAGCCACTGTCAGCTCGAGAGTTCATAGCAGCGGCGACAACCCAGACCAAGGTATCGGCTCGCATCGTCATCCGTTACCGAGATGATATCGACGCAACAATGCGTATCCTGCATCGGGGCAAGATCTACAACATCGAAGGCGTGCTGGCCGACAAGGACAGTGGCCGCGATTATGTGACGCTTCCGGTAAGCGAAGGGGTCAACGATGGTTGAAGCCGTTGAATTCAGCTTGACTGGCCTGGATTCCCTGCTGGGCAAGCTGGAAGCCGTGACGTACGACATGAAGCGCAAGGGTGGCCGTTCAGCCCTGCGACGCGCGGCACAGCTGATTGCTGATAAAGCGAAGGAGGGAGCTCAGGCCCTAGACGACACCGAGACCGGCCGATCGATAGCGGACAACATCGCGCTGCGCTGGAGTGGCAAGCTATTCAAATCCACCGGTGATCTCGGCTTTCGGGTTGGCGTTCTGCACGGGGCGGTGCTGGCGAAGAAAGGGGAGAGCGTCGACCTTTCGGAACGCGCGCCAACACCTCATTGGCGACTCCTGGAATTCGGTACCGCCAAGATGGCCGCCACTCCGTTCATGCGCAAAGCTCTCGCAGACAATATCGCGGAGGCCACCAACATATTCATCACCGAATATGAAAAGGCCATTGATCGGGCCATCAAGCGCGCAGCGAAGAAGGCCGCCAAATGAAGTATCCACCAATCTTTCAAGTTGCTGCCGCTGCCCCGGCGGTGACCGCGCTGCTCGGGTCGAGCCCTGTGCGGCTATACCTTTTCGGCCTGGCCCCTGAAAAGCCTGTCGGCACCTATTGCGTGTGGCAGGTCATCAACGGCTCGCCTGAAAACTACCTGGCTGGCCGTCCTGACACCGAGGCTTACGGCCTGCAGGTCGACGTGTACGCCTCGACCGCGGCGGCCGCTCGAGCAGCGGGCCATGCCATTGAGTACGCGATTGAGCTGACCGCCCACATCACCAGCTACAACGGCGAAACCCGCGACTCCGAAACCGGTTTGTATCGATACAGCTTCGACGTTGACTGGATAGTCCAGCGCTGATGTACCCAGCCCGCCATGTGCGGGCTTTCTTTTGCCCGACACTTGGAGAAAGCCATGTCGATTTTGACCCAAGGCACGCAGATCTACGCGCTGGTGCCAACTGCTGCCGATCCCTCTGCGCTCGAAGTGATCGAGATCCAGTGCGCGACAGCGTTCAACCCGGGCGGCAACCCTGCTGACCAGATTGAAGATACTTGCCTCAGTGACAAGGTTCGCAAGTACCTTCGCGGCTTGCGTACTCCGGGTCAGGCCACCCTGACGCTGAACGCTGACCCACGCAACGCCTCCCACGTGCGGCTGCATCAGCTGTCGGAAGACGACACCATCGACAATGTGAGTTGGGTGGTGGGCTGGTCCGATGGCGCCGCAGCGCCTGGCATTGGCCGCGGCGTTTCGTCCGTCACCGTCAGCAATGGCGGCACTGGCTACACCGGCACCCCGACCGTTACCTTCTCCGCGCCTCCGGCTGGCGGCACCACCGCAACCGGCACCGTGACCGTGAATGCCGGCGTCATCACTGGCGTCGTCATCACCAATCCGGGTTCCGGCTATGTGACCGCCCCGACTGCCACCTTCGCCGGCGCCGGCACTGGCGCGGCCGGTACTGCCGCGCTGGGCGACTACGACTTCAGCCTGCCGACCACCCGCACCTGGTTCCTGTTCGACGGCTATGTCAGCGACTTCCCGTTCGACTTCGCAGCCAACACCGTCGTCGTCACTTCCGCAACCATTCAGCGATCGGGCGGCTCCGCCTGGATCCGCAAAACCGTGTGAGGATGTCCATGAAGCTGAATATCGAAACTCTGTCGAGCATCGGTGCGTTCACGGGCCGCCCGGTCGAGCGTGAAATTAAGTGGTTGCAGGGCGGCCAAGAGATCGTGGCCACTGTGTTCGTGCGGCCGCTGGGTTACCAAACGGCAGTCAACGATGTGTTGTCCGCCACTGGCAAGGTTGAGACCTATGCCGGCCGGATCGCGGCCAGTATCTGCGACGAGGAGGGCCGTCCAGTCTTTGCCGTTGCGGACATCACCGGCGACGCTGATCCCAATCGGGGCGCCCTGGACGGCAATTTGACGGTCGCATTGATGATGGTGATCGCCGAGGTCAACAACCTGGGAAAGACGATCAGCTCTCCGATGTCGACGAGCTCTGGCACGAACTCGTCCTCTCCGGCGTCGGCGGAAGAACAATCGCAGAGGCCCGGGAGCGACTCAGTCTGAATGAGTTCAGGTCTTGGGCGAAGTACCGCGCGCTGCGCGGCTCACTGAATGTCGGCATGCGAGTCGAGCGGGGGTCTGCCTTGCTCGCAACTCTGTATGCCAACACCCACAGCAAGGACGGCGGCTACAAGATCTACGACTTCATGCCCCATGAGGTCGAGGCGCCTATCAGCTTGGATCAAGCCATGGAGTCGTGGGCTTGACGTCTTAACCGCCCGGAGAAAATGAATGGCCTCGAAATCACTGGGCACGCTTACTCTCGACCTTATTGCCAAGATTGGTGCATTCACCGGCCCTCTGGACAAGGCAAGCCAGGAGGCCAAGAAGCGCAATGCCGAAATTGCCAAGTCATTCGACAATCTGGCGAAAGGCGTTGGGGTAGCCATCGGCGCCATTCCGGCCGTGCTCACCGCAATGGTTGTCTCTTCTGCCAATGTCGCAAAAGAGATTTCCAACCAGGCAGCGCTGGCTGGTCTGGGCACCACTGAATTCCAGAAGTATGCAGCCGGCGCGCGAAGCGTTGGGGTTGAGCAGGACAAGCTGTCTGACATCCTCAAGGACGTTAACGACAAGGTCGGCGACTTCCTTTCTACTGGGGGTGGCGAGCTCCAGGACTTCTTTACCAATATTGCCCCGAAAGTCGGGGTGACGGCCGATCAGTTCAAAAAGCTGAACAGCAAGGAAGCGCTGGCCCTGTACGTCACGAGCCTGGAGAAGGCCAACGTCAACCAGCAGGAAATGACCTTCTACATGGAGGCCATTGCCAACGACTCTACCGCCTTGGTTCCTCTGTTGCGGAACAATGGCAAGGCGTTTGATGAGCTTGGCCAGGCGGCGCTAGATGCCGGCGTGGTCATGGATGAATCGACCATTGCTGCCGCAAAGCAGTTCGGCACCGAGCTCTCTGGCCTGGGCAAATACCTGACCTCGGCGAAGACCATGCTGGCCGCCGAGTTCCTCCCGGTGCTGGCGCAGTTCTCGAAGGACGTGAACCAGAGTGCGAAGGATGCCGGTGGCCTCAAAGGGCAGGTCGGCGAACTTGGCGAAAAGATGGTCACGGCCACTGCGTTTGTCGTCAACGCTGGAGATGGTGTCGCGCGTGTTTTCAAGATTGTCGCCAACACGTTGGTGGGCACTTTCTCGACTGCGGTCGGCTATATCCAAAAGCTGGACTCCAGCGCAAACGCAGCGCTGTCGCAGCTTTCGTTCGGTGACACCAGTAAGGAATTCGCTGCCAACGCGAACCAGATGGCTGCGGCCGCCGAGCTGAGCTTCGGAATCGCCAGAGAGGCAGCTGAAGACAATCGCAAGGAGTTAGAAACCCCTCTCTCTGGAGATCGATTCAAAGAGTACGTGGCCAATGCCAAGAAAGCCGCGGCTGAGTTGGCCAAAACAACCCAGACAACAACGCCTGGTACGGGGAGCAACGTTGATCCTGCAGCGGCCAAGAAAGCGGCTTCGGACGCGGCCGCCGCTGCGAAGAAAATCCAAGACTCTTTCGACTCAACGGAAACCGACCTCAAGCGCCAAATCGAACTGATCAACACCACAACCGATGCCCGTAAAAATGCTACTGAGGTTACAAAACTGCAGTTCGAGTTCGAGTCAGGGAAACTTGCTGGCCTCAATGACCAGCAGAAAGAGCGCCTAAAGGGCCTGGCCGAAGAGCTTGATAAACGGACGAAACTGCAGCAGGCGAACAAGGACGACAAAGACGTACGCGAGTTCCAGTACAGCGTCGATCAGCAGCTGACAATCGATCAGCGCGGGCTGGATTCAACCTTTCTGAATGCCTACGACACCGACGAAGTGAAGCGTCGTGTTTTGGAAATGCTTGCCATCGAGCAGGACTACCAGGATCAGCTTGAGTTGCTTCGCCAGCGTCACGAAGGTGGGGATGTGTCCGATTCTGTATTCGAGCGTGAAACCGAGGCTTTGCGGAAAGCTTTGGATGATCGCAAAAAGATGCAGGAGGATTATTACCTTAAGGTCGACGACCTCCAGAAAAACGGCGCTGCGGGCTTCATCAGTGGGTTTGCCACCCAGGCTCAGGCCAGCATGGATCTTTACGGAAACATGAAGGCAGTCGGCGCCGACACGTTCTCAAACCTTACAGATGCCATGACCGAATGGGCCGAGACTGGAAAGTTGGATGCCAAAGGCCTCGCTGCGAGTTTCATCCAGTCGGTTGGGCACGCACTTCTTTCCTATGCAGCTGCTCAGGTCGCCATGGCCGGGTTGAGTGCGTTCACCGCCATGATCGGTATTCCTTTTGTTGGGCCCGTTGTTGCACCTGGCGCGGCGATCGCAGCGACAGCTGCGGCGGGGGTGATGATGACGGCCGTAGGCTCGGCCCTAGACGGCCAGGCGCACGATGGTATTGATTTTGTTCCAGCTGACGGAACGTGGAACCTGAAAAGAGGTGAGCGCGTCACCACTGCTGAGACGAGCGCAAAACTTGATCGAACGCTTGACCGGGTGTCCAGGGATTCCGGTGGCGGCGGCTCAGGGAAGGCGCCCGTCGTCAACCTGATCGAAGACAGCAGCCGCGCCGGGCAGTCGTCCAGCCGCATGCAGGACAGCCAATGGGTCATCGACGTGGTTGTCTCGAACATCATGGGCGAGGGCGAGATCCACGACGCCAACTCATCGAAATATGGCCTGCGCTCGCAGGGAGCATAAGAGGAAAAGGAATGGCTACCCCGATTGAGATTTGCTACGCCTCGGCGGGTAGCGACCTGATCATTAACACCCTGGAGGCCGTGTGCAGCATCTGGGCTGAGCCGATCACTATCTGCGCGGGCTTTGACGACTACGTGTGCGGAACGGAAGACAGCCGGACCCTCACCTTTACAGCCATGGGCTTCGATGAGGCCCTGCCCAAGCGCGACAACAGCGCATTCCAGACCCTGACGATCGCCTTGGATAACACCTCTGGCATGGTGCAGACCAAGCTGGAGGAGGCCAGGGTGGCGGAAGCGCGGGTGACTGTCACTTATCGTCGCTACCTGGAAAGCGACCTGACCTTCCCGGCCGAGCGCTTTCACCTGAGTCTGCTCAACCGGCAGTACGACGAGACGACGGCCACGCTCACCTGCGGACTGTTCGATCTGCTGGGGACCGAGTTTCCGCGCAAGAAGCTGACCGCCAATGCCGCGCCGGGCCTGATCTATGTCTGACCTGGCCAAGTACATGCGCGCCCCCTATGTGGACGGCGCGCGCGGGCCGCTGGCGTACGACTGCTGGGGTCTTTGCATCGCCATCCGCCATGAGGTCTTCGGCCTGGAACTGCTGCCCAGTCTCGGCAATGTCGGCCGCAACCGCCTGCGCGACAACACCGAGGCTTACCGCGAATTGAAAATCGGCATGCAGGAATGCGCGCCTGAGCCTGGTGCCATCGCCGGGGCCTTCCGTGGTCAGCTGATGGCGCACGTCGGCGTCGTGGTCGAGGTCGAAGGCCAGCTAAAAATCATCGATACCAATCCGGGCGGCGTCCGCGTCCGCACCGTGCGGGACTTTGAGTCCGATTACCCGAGAGTGGTTTACTACAATGACAGTCGAATTTTTCCCCAACAAGGTCGCTGATTCGGCGCCGCTGGCCGTCTTCAAGACCGACCGCCGCATGACACTGGAGGAGTGGCTGATCTCGCAGGCGCCCAGCTACAAGCGCCGCGAGAGCGCCCCGATCAGCATCGCGCTGAACGACGAGATCATCGAGCCGCGCCTGTGGCACAAGGTCAAGTTCAAGCCGTCCGACAGCGTGCAGATCTGGCGCGAGCCGAAAGGCACTGACCCGTTCTCGATGGCGGTCCTGCTGGTGGCGGGCGCCAAAGCAGTCAGCAAATTCCTGACGCCGAAAATGCCCGGCACGCCATCGACGGCCGGCACCGAGCAGGGCAGCCCCCTGGACGAGGCCAGCGCCAAGGGCAACAAGGTCAAGCTGGGCGACACCATCCGCCATGTGGCGGGCTTCCAGCGGGTCTTCCCGTCGTACCTGGCCGAGCCGCGAACCTACTTTGCTGACCCGCGCGAGCAGTGGGTAGAAATGCTGCTGTACGTGTCCGATGGCGACTGTGCTGTGCCGCTAAATCGCATGAAGGTAGGCGAAACCCCGATTATCTCGCTGGGCTCCGATGCCGTGGTGCAGGTCTACCCGCCCGGATCTGACGTATCCGGCGAAACCGCCTCGATGCTGTGGTTCAACGTGGCCGAGGTTGGCGCCAGCTCCAGCGGTGCGGCCGGCCTGGAATTGACCGTCGCCACCAGCCTGACGCCTTCAGCCACCGCGTCGGCCTACCAGTTCAATGATGACGCCATCTCGATCCCTGCGGGCAACGGCTCATTCCCGGCCGACTGGGAGGCGGGCCTGGTTATTCGCGTGCTGTCGCCCTACGTCTACACCGTCGTCGATGGCGGCGCCGGGCGTGACATTGTGCAAGGCCCGCTGGAGATGCTGAATCCGTTTCCGGGGCAAGTGATTGAGATCGCCGGGGCGAACGCCGGCAATTACGTCGTGCACACCTTTACGCCGTATGCGCCAGCCGTGCCGCCATCATCGGGCACCGCTTCGACGATTTTGGGCTCCAGTATTCCGTCGCGCTATGACTTCGACGTCACACCGCTGTCGGTCACGGTGACGCTGGGCGCTACGCCCTACGTGGTCAACCTGACGACGGATGCGGTTGATCTGGCCGGGCTGGTTTCCGCCTTCAACACCGCCAAGGGGTCCGCGCCATTCCTGGCCAGCGCCTCGGGTGGTCTTCTGCTGATTACCCAGTTCGGCACCTTTGGCGGTGAAACGATGGTTTCCAGTGGTGGCGCCGATATCCTCGGCTCCAGTCCGATCAACACCACCGGCACGGCGGCTACCAGCGGAACGCCCGAAGTCCCGGCGCAGATGACCCTGAACTATGACGGCGGCGCCCCTGTGGCCGGTCTGGCGCTAGGCCCCGACTTTGCCGCCATCGGCCCTCGCGGCCTGCGCTACCGGATCACAGCCTTTGCCCCGTCAATCATGACGGTCGAGCGCCTAACCTCATCCGGGGCCGTCGATACCGGCTGGCCTGGGTTTGATGTGATGGAGACGGTTGGCGGTCTGGTCACGCTGGACGCTTCTAACCTTGAAGGGGGGTATCGAGGTCCATTCGCTGCCGGACCAGAAAATGAGCTGATCACGCACATCGAGTATTCGATTCAGTTCCCTAGCGGCATTATCGGCCTCGGGAAAACAGGCGGATGGGAATACGAGATCACCTCGACGCATCACTTTGAGTACCGGGACATGGATATCGCCGGGGCCTGGACAGTGCTACCGCAGACCGTCAGCGGCGCCAGCCGAGACACGATGGGATTCACCTTCCGGCACACGCTGCCCTACCCGATGAAGGCGGAATGCCGAATCAAGCGGATGCCGAAGGGCGGCGGCGGTAACTCCTCGGAGTGGAACGATAACGTCAACTGGTACGGCCTGAGAGGGCTTCGCCAGACCCGCCCAGCCAGCTACCCCGGCATGACAATCATGTCCGTTAAAGTTCGTGGCGGCGACCGGCTTTCGGCGCAATCCGAAAGTCAGGTCAGCGTCGAGGCGACCCGCAAGCTACCGGTTCGCTCGGGCGGCGCCTGGCTTCCTGCGCAGGAGACCCGAGACATTGTGCCGTGGTGCCTGTATGTGCTGAAGGCCTTGGGTTACGAGGATGCCGACATTGACCTGGCCGAGTGGGACCGCCTGCATGATGTGTTCGTGGCGGCCGGACAGACCTACGATGAAACGATTGATGAGGGCAGCACCGCTAAAGACCGACTCAACGATGCACTGGCCTGCGGCTGGGCCGAGCTGACCATCAAGAATGGCCTGGTCAGCCTGGTTCGAGATGAGCCTCGCGCCGCGTTCGACCGCGAGTACGGTCCGAAAACGCAGACCTACTCGCCGCAGAACATGACCAAGGCGCTGACCATCAGCGGCCCTATGTCGTCCGCGAACGACTTCGACGGCGTGGACGTCGAGTATTACTCGCAGGCCACCTGGGCATGGGAGACCGTGCAGTGCCGCTGGCCGGGAGACGCGGGGCTCAAGGTTGAGAAGGTCAAGCTCCCAGGCGTGGGCAGCAAGAATCAGGCCTTCCGCTTCGGCATGCGCCGTCGCGGGCACCAGAAATACCGACAGGATACCTACAGCTGGGAGACGGAACTGGCCGGCATGAACTCGGGCTACCTGAGCTTCTGCGCAGTGGCCGGCAACATGCCTGGAAACTGTCAGAGCGCGCAAGTCGAAGCGGTTGAGCCGGTAGCGGGTGGATTCATTATCACCTCAACCGAGCCGCTGGATTGGTCTGCAGGAGGCGCGCACAAGATAGGGTTCAGCCGGCCTGACGGCACGCTTTCAGGCCCCTATCCAGCGACTCAGGAAGATGAATACCAGGTGATGATCGCCGACCTGGATTTTTCTCCGGACACCAGCATGGATATCAATCTGCCGCAGATCCTGTTCGGCCCTAACTCAAAATGGGCCTACCCGGTTCTGGTGACGCGATCCGATCCATCCGACGGCAACGTTTCCATGAAGGGAATGCCCTATGACGACAGGGTTTATCTCTACGACAACAGCGCGCCGGCGTGAACTAGCCAGCGGATAAAGAGGCAGTAAATGATTGCATACCCCGAGTTTCTGCCCTTGCCGCAGCGTGATGGTTACGGCTTCCAGCCAGTCAGCCCAATATCGAGAACGCAGCTAGCGAACGGGAGGGCGATTCAGCGGCGCAAGTTCAGGAACGTCCCCACCGTAGCCACGGTTTCGTGGCTATTCAGCGATGCCCAGGCTCAGTTGTTTGAGGGATGGTTCGAACACATCCTGATATCGGGCAGCCTGTGGTTCCAGTGCCCGCTCAAGACCCCGCTGGGCATGGATGAGCATCGAGCTCGGTTTGTCGATATCTATGACGGCCCGAACCTGGTCGGCGTGAGCCAATGGCGCTTTACCGCAAAGGTGGAGCTGTTCAAGCGACCGATTCTGGATGCTGACTGGATCATCACCGTGCCCGACTACGTCGCCATGACGGACATCTTCGACCGCGCCATAAACCGCGAATGGCCCGCAGGTTAGACCTGCGCCGGTTCACAAGCCGCCAACACAAGGTGTCTGTCTCAAGCTTTTCCGACGACTGACACATTCTTCATTCGGCCTACAAATTCTGCGCCGGTACACTGCCGACCGATCCTGTTTTGAGGTTGGTCGTAATGGTAAATCGCCGGCAATTGATAAAACTCAGCGCACTTGGTACCGCATCGTTTGCGGCGCCGACGGCTTACTCCGTGAGCGAGATGACCATGAGCTACAACACCGGCAATCCGATCGGCAGCACAAATCCGAAGGATCTTTTCGACAACGCAAAATGCTTCGATAGCTTCGCAAATGGGCCCGGGCCAACGTACAAAGATCGGCTTGGTGTGGACCGAAAAAGCATCCCTGGGATGATTGCTGAGTTTGACCAGTCTCAAGTAGCTCGTACACAGCAGTTTGATCATCTCCTTGAGTCCACTGGCTATTCCCTAGTGGGCGAATACGCTCCTGGGTTGCTGATTGAACGCTTCAATCAGTACGTCATGAAGGATGGTCAGCCATACCGACTTTCATCCTTGGCGACGGTTCCTTACACCACGACCGGTAACTGGGCGACCGAAAGCGACGCTTTTGTTCTGCTCGGGGATGATGTGTTGCGGCAGGATTTGGCAAACCCCGATAAGTCATCGGCTTTGGTTGTATTCATGCCGGCAGGTGTCGGAGCCATCGGGGGTACATTGCTTAGGAAGGTGCGAGAGCGCGTCAGCGTTCTTGATTTTATGTCACAGGCGATGATTTCCGACACCCAAACTGATAGTCCAGCCCTTGACCATCTACCCGCTTTTCTCTTGGCCCGAGCCCATGCAATGAACACTGGAGCCAAGTTGATCGTCCCGGCCGGCAACTATCGATGGGCAGGGTCGACAACTTTTGAAGTTGATCTGGGTAAATTCGGCTTTGAGGGTGAGGGGGATGTTAAAATCGACTGCTCTGCCTTCACCGGCTCTACGGCTGTTCATGTGTATTCTTCGCTTGCATACCCAGACTCGGCGTACCACAACTCGGCAAATAAATTCAAAGGAATGGCTTTCATAGGCGACAAAATTTTGGGGCGTTACGGCCTCCTGATTGGTCATCCGACATTCACATACAGCGGCCAGTGCTCTATATGGCATGTTACGTTTGCAAAGTTTGATAGAAATGTTCATTGCACACATAACGCGTGGCGTTACAGCTTCTGGAATTGCAACTTCACAAACGGGCTGACCCATAACTGGTACGCGCCTGCCGGACTTACCAACTCGGGCGAGGTTATGGATTTTTTCCACTGCCAGCTATTTGATGGCACCGGCGGCATTACGCTCGAGGCAAACGGGTTCTGCCTAAACCTGCACGGGTGCTCCGTACTTAACATCAAGCTCAGCATTCCCGGCAACAGCAACCGTGTGGTTTTTTTAGGCGGCAACATAGAAAACCCAGGAGCCACCATTTATTACGATTACCTCGATATCACCGGAACGACAAACGTGGTGGTGTATGACGGAACCACGCTGATCATGAACAACCCCCCGCTGTTTACTGACTCGCCTTTCAAGGTTGGCGCAAACTCATCTGTCGTTTTCATTGGGATCACATGGCCAGCGGGGGCTTTTCTTTTCGAGCAGGGCTCTGGGAACTTGAGCTATGTGAGCGGCGCCGGTATTGCTGTCGCTTACGGAAGTACCTTCCAGCCCTTGGCTGGTGCAAAAAAACCGACGCTTGGAAAGCTGGCAAACAATTTGGCCAACGGTGGTTTCGAGGCCGGAACGTTGGCGGCATGGACTTCAACGACCTTCGGTACAGCCGGTTCGACAGCGGTCGCCAGCGGTGCGGCTGCCAAGTTGGGTTCGTTTGGTGCCAGGCTGACCTCGTCAGGGGCGTCAGCTGGGATCAATACCGTCCAGTCTGTAGCTGTGAAGCCGGGTCAAATGGTTGCTCCCGGAGCATGGGCCATAGTTGTAACCCCTGCCGGATCTGGCATCAGCGGGCAAATCTCAATGGCGTTCCTGGATGTAGCCGGAAACGTAATTTTGTCGGTGGCAGAAACAGTGGCAAGCGCGTCCTGGGTTGTGGTCGGCTCCTCAATGACTAGGTATGCACCGGTTGGATCGGTCAGCGCACGAGTCACTATTAATGCCCAAAATGGTGCTGTCGTTGACTTTGATGATGTGATTATCAACGTCATGTGAAATAGAAAAATCGTGGCTTTAGGAGGAATCATGGCTCAAGTAGTAGTTCTCAACGGTGAGATCATCAAGGTTGGCGAATGGGACTACCAAGTGTATCAGGAGCCTGTTGCAACTACTCCATACCCAGGTCCTGGCATAGCGCCTGCTGATTGGGACAGCGGTATTGTCCTTGAGGAGCGAATCGGAAATCCGATACCAGAAGGAGCAGTACAGATGGGCTGCGATATTGTTACAGCAAACAGCGGTCGCGTTCTTTTGGCCACCGACTATTACAACCTGCGTGCTGAGGCGTACCCACCTATCAGCGATCAACTTGATGCTCTGTGGAAGGGTGGGGCCGCGGCGGAAGAAATGGCTGCAATTATTCGGGCAGTGAAAGACGAGTACCCCAAACCAGATTGATCACGCAGATCAACAGACAGCGCCCGCCCCGTAGCGGGCGCTTCCTGCGCTCAGCCGAGCGATGGCGCACCTAAGACAGATATCAGAAGGGATTTTAAATCCCCTCGGCGGGGCGCCAGATTTAGCGCCGAAGGTGTATTTTTTGCCTGCTTACCTTGTTCTTGAATGAGCCTGAGTCGCCTCGAATAGCAAGTAGCGCCGCACGGTAAGCGGCTGTCAGTCGCGAGCAATGCAGATCGCGAAGCTTTCGATAGGCCCACCTAAAGCCCTTGGAGGACTGGAGTTCGTGCTGATTCATCCCTGAAACCTCGCTTGCTAAGTCAGTTGCAAAATGTGAGATGGATCACAGTTGTGCGCGTCGGGTGAGGATGAAGCAATAGCGATTTTGTGGTAGGCCCATTTCCAGCCGTTTTTTGTTGAGGTGCTCATCCTTTCCCCCACATGCTTATCATCCATTTCCTGATGGTAGCTTGGAGATAATTAATGGCAACGATTGATTTCAGGCGTCAAAAAACGCTCTAGAGAAGCTCAGGTTTCTCTTTTACTTGAATAATGCATGATGATCACGTAGCAGAAGTTGCTGCTGAAGATCCTCCTTAAGTCCGCCAAGTGCGGGCTTTTTTACGCTTGGAGAAAAGTATGCCGATGACCGAGCAACAGCTACTGCAGATTCTCCCGAACGCCCGCCCGGTCGCGGGCGTTTTTGTTCCTGCGCTCAACCGGGCAATGGCGCGCTTCGAGATCGAGAGCCGCGTGCGTCAGGCGGCGTTCATTGCCCAGGTCGGCCATGAATCTGGCCAGCTTCGCCGACTGGTGGAAAATCTGAATTACGACGCAAAGGGCTTGGCAGCCACCTGGCCGAACCGCTACCGCGCCGCCGATAGCAACCCGAACTCCAAAGCCCTCAGCTTGGCCAAGCGCCCAGAGGTAATCGCCAACGACGCCTATGCCGGTAGAAATGGCAACATCCAGGCCGGTGACGGCTGGCGATACCGGGGCCGCGGCCTGATCCAACTGACCGGTCGCAGCAACTACCGCTCGGCCGGCGCAGCCCTGGGCCTGCCGCTGGAAGACGAACCTGATTTGCTCGAGCAGCCGGAGCAGGCTGCGCTGTCGGCAGCCTGGTACTGGTCGACCAACAGACTGAACGATCTGGCGGACGCCGGGCGCTTTCAGGACATTGGCAGCCTGATCAACACCGGTAAGCTTGGGCGCGTTCCGCACGGTGCCGCTGAGCGCAAGGCGCTGTATGACCTTGGCCTCAAGGTGCTGGTGTGATTTTCCAGTGGGGCCCCGGCGATATCGTGGCCGATGCTGACTGGCGTGCGCGATGGGTAGAGCGGGGCGAGTTTCAGGCCAAGACGGGTCAGCGGGCTGAGTCGTCGGCGCGGACAGAAGAGCAACGTCGGCAGACAGCCGTAGAAGGATTGAGGGCAGATGCCAAAGAACAGAGCCAGGTGGCGGCCGTTGATGCTGCTGGCGCTGATGTTGCTGGTGAGAGCGCGCACAACGCAGCCGACGGATTGACCGTCGCTGCCGGTAACCGCACCGTCGATCTCGGCATTGCCCGACGAGGCGAGGCAGCCGGCCGCGCCGTGATAGTGCTCTCCGACCTGCTCACATGGGCTGACGCTCGAGCGGGAGAGCTGACAAAGGCTTATGACGGAGCCCGAATAGCAGGCCTGGCCTGCGAGCTGCCTATACTGCCCTGACCAAATGATGGGAGGGAGGGCGTATGAAGGGACTCGGGGAGAAGATTGCGGCAGGCGAACCATTGAGGCAGCAGGCGCTGCAGGCGTGGCGCGAATACGAAGATGCGAAGGGCATCCTTCCGGCCGAGGAGGTTGAGCGACTGCGCGTTGAGGCTGAGTCGCTCATGGCTGCGGTTCAGCAGTACCAGTTCCGCGTGCTTGGTGGCCCGGCACAGACACTTCACTGAACTGGCTGGATCAGATGGGCTCCTTGATTCCGAACATTGCCGACAGCCCAGTCGACCTTGAACCATTCGAAGGTCTCGGCCGGCTCTCCCTGTAACAGCACCATCTGCTCGGCACGCTCTCTGAGTGTAGCTGGGTCCAGCCATTCTCGGGCCAGCTCCGGGGCCAGGACCACCAGTCGCCGGTCGTGCACGTCCACCATGCCACCGGCAGAGTCGGCAGTGATGATGACGAAGCCGTGGCGTTCCTGCTGCTCTTCGCTCTCGATCGGGAATTGGCCGATGCCGAGGTGACAGGTGAATTGATGATCATGAATTGGACGCCAGAAGCCCTTGGCGGTCTGTTTTGATGCCCGCGTAACGCTGGGGGTTTGGGGGGATTGATCCCCCAAAGAATGTGGAACGCTAAGTTGTTTTGATTTGCCCGTTGGCAGTGAAATTAGATGCAACGTTCTGATCACTCGGCTGGAGGTTTTTCGGATTTGTTTTTAATGGCGAGTTTGATGGCGAGCATGTCTTTGTATGCGCGTGCGCAAACTCCATAGGTCCCGACGATCAGTCGCGATAAAAACCAGATTACATCTGCGGCAAGCATGGCATATTTAACAATTATGAATGTCACAATAATAGATTGGCTTGTGCCTCTGTCTTCAGCTATCTGGACCAAGTGTTCGAGCCCTAGCGTTGCTAATCCAATAGTGAGGAACCAAAAAACATTATGAATCATCTCTTTAGCGAAATGAACATCTTCTGCTGTTGCTAAGGAACCAAAAATCCGACGCCAGCCCGTTCGGGTATCTGGGCTCCCATTCATTTTATGCTCCTGAAGCCATGAATCAGGCGCATAATAGAAATAAGGATGAATATAAATAGTGTGAGTGCGTCTATTATTATTATAATTTTTCCGACGATAAATAGAGATGAAATCAAGAAATTTGGGTATTGGAGAGACGTGAAATACTGGGCCAGCCAACTGGCACCGAGAGAGGAAAGTGCAATTATGGCGAATAGGGTGCAACCCGTTAGGATCTGAGTCGCGAACTGCACAAGGATTATAGTTCTGGATCTGATTCCTTGTTCCATAGGTTTTCCAATGGCAGGTGATTCGACAAGTTTGACGTGAAATGGGCACCGTTAAATGCTTGATGGATTCCTATGTGTATCTCTTTCTTTACGGGCTTTGAAATCGTACCTTCAGCATAGCTCAACCGATGGAAAGCATATGCGGAGTGTGTTCGGTCGGCAGGACGCCGGAGGAGGGGTGAAAATCGGTTCCAAAACTCAAGGGCGGCATCCTTGAGGAATGCGCCCTGTAGCAGGGCGGTAATCCAAAAGTTTTGGAACCGAAATTCGTTCCAAGGGGGCGGCGGGCGGGCATCTTCGTATCGGTCTTGAAAACCGTCGACTGTGCGCAAAACCCTGGCTGGAAGCCGCGTGCTTCCGTTTGCAAAAGCGCGGAAATCACGGTTTTTGGTGGGGCTTGAGAAAGGGTGTTTCTATTTTATATCAATGACTTACGCGTATTTCATCCGCTGCATGGGGTGCAAGGGGTCGAGTGTTCGAATCACTCCGTCCCGACCATTTATTTATAGAAAATCCAAGGACTTAGCGGTCCTTGGATTTTTTTATGGATGACATTTTTTACCAGTTTAGAATTTTGCCCCCACATTTTGCCCCACCGATAATTTTGTCGTACCGAAACTGGGATTTTGCGGTGAGCAAGCCTATTGCTGCGGATTCCATGACCATCCGGACATGTCATTTTCAGAAGACGACTGCACCCGATGTCAAAAGTTGATTGCACTTCTGGAAATGACAAGGGCCTGTCCATCTCCTCGATCAGTTCATCTCGAATATCTGTCACATTACGATCCAGAAGAGCCGCTTGCATGTCTTAGACTAAATTACGGGATAAGTGACAAATTTTGACGGCCGGAAGTTTCCGGCGCAAACCGTCACATAATCGAACGTATTTGTGACAATGGAGACGGTATGCTGATCGGCTACATGCGGGTATCGAAGGCGGATGGCTCCCAGGCGACTTATCTGCCACAGGATGCTCTGATCGCTGCTGGAGTGGCCGCTACACATCTGTATGAGGACATGGCTTCGGGACAGCAAGATGATCGGCCCGGATTGGCCGCATGCCTGAAGGCCCTGCGTGAAGGATACCCTGGTGGTTTGGAAGCTCGACCGACTCGGACGTAGCCTTCGCCATTTAATTAACACTGTCCACGACCTTACCGCGCGTAGCGTAGGACTGAAGGTGCTCACCGGCCACGGTGCGGCCATCGACACGACTACTGCGGCGGGAAAGCTGGTGTTCGGGATCTTCGCGGCACTGGCAGAGTTCGAGCGGGAGCTGATTTCCGAGCGGACGGTCGCCGGGCTCGTTTCGGCGCGTGCTCGCGGCAGAAAAGGGGGGGCGCCCGTTCAAGATGACCGCTGCCAAACTACGCCTGGCGATGGCGGCCATGGGGCAGCCGGAAACCAAGGTATCGGTTTTGTGTGAAGAGCTGGGTATTACCCATCAGACGCTCTATCGACATGTCTCGCCCAAGGGCGAGCTGCGGCCTGACGGAGCGAAATTACTGGAGAGAGTCCAATGAGTGGCTCAAAACGACCCAAAGCGGTCAATCAGCTAACGAAATAGCGGACATTCAGGCTTGAGCCGCAGGCCGCCGGCGTTCTACTTCGTAAGCTATCGTGTAAAAGACGAACCGCATGAAATCTTGTCTCGATTCACCATGCGGACCTCGGCACTGTGAAGATCATTACGAGCATACCCGAGACTGGAAGTTTGCCAGCGAACAACATAGTACGGGAGGTATGCATGTACTCCAGGCGGTTCATGGCGATTTCGACGATAGTGCTTCTTTGTGGATGCGCCAGCTTCGAGCAGACCGACTTGCAAGTCTACAGACGCTTTAGCGGCGAAAAGCTCGAACCGTGGTTATCAGTGCAGGAGGCTGCATTGTTGCACTGGCCTTTCGCGTGGGCGGCAGTGGCTGCCTATCAGGACTCCGATGACCCCAAGCGCAAGCCGTTGGATACCACAGCCGAATGCCCTGAACCGCACGACTTCTTAGCGGGCCAAGGTTGGACTCGCTGGGACAAACTTCCGTTGCTGCGAAAAAAGGAAGACGAGCCAGAGCCTGCTGCTGACCAGATGCGCCGCGCGCACCTTCGTGCCGAGGTGTGGTCAAGCCCCGAGCACCACAAGGTCATTGTTGCCTTTGGAGGAACGGTGATCTCTAGCCTTGATGACTGGAAATCAAACCTCCACTGGTTCTTGGCACCATTTCATCCGCACGACGCGTACGAAGTACTGACCGATGTTTTCGTGCCAGAATTTGTAAAGGAATATAAGAGGAAGAGCGAAGAGCCGGGCGGCGAATGGCTCAAAACCGCGCAGGTGGTTGCTACTGGACACTCCCTTGGGGGCGGTTTGGCCCAAAGATTCGCGTACTCGCTGCACCGAGATTCAGGCGTTCCCGGTGTACGAGAAGTGTACGCGTTCGATCCATCTCCTGTGTCGGGTAAGCGCAGCGTCCCAGGCTTCGAGAAGCAGGCCGATGGACTGACCATCTACCGCATTTACAACCGGGGAGAAATTCTCGCGAGTATCCGGTCTATCTTGCAGCTCTCCAACCCAAGCAACTCCAGAGAGCAGGGGCAAACTTGGATCGACATTCGATATAAGAACAATTGGACATGGAGAACATTACTCCCGTCCGGTTCTGTACACGCGCACGGAATGTATGACCTGGCATGTTTTATGAAGCGGCATCTCCCCCCGTCGGCGCTGACGACAGACGCCTCTCAATAGAAGAGCGCGCCAGGAGTAAATGTCTCGCTGCACCTGCGAAGAGCGATAGCGACCGCGCAGTTTTTGGTTTGCACGCCAACTCGCTCGTTTGTCCGCTTTACGATACAAGTCTGACTGACCACTTCTGGCCGATTGTTGCCTGTTACGACCGGCTGAAGTCGGCCGATTCTGTTGAAAAAGTAGCTCCCTTGCTTGGCCTCCGGCAAAATCTCTGCATTGGCCAGCAGGTAAGTACGCAGCATGCTGGGACAGTTATCGGGTGGGCAGGAGCGACTGTTTTACTCGTTCAACCTTGAAGGTCACATTCCAGCCAATCACCTTCTGCGCAGCATTGATCGGTGTCTCGATCTGACCGACCTGCGCCATTACCTCGCCGATTTCTATAGCCCGATTGGGCGTCCGTCGATTGATCCTGAACTGATGATCCGCTAAGCCCCAACCGCCTCCACATTGGTGCAAAGCTCTCTATTTCATGACAGGTACCCGAGTAACCGCTTTGACCTCCCGCAGTGCCAGGCTCGACTGGATCGAGGCTATACCTGGTTGCCGACGCAACACGTCTTCGACGAAGCGTCCATAACTCTCCAGATCGGTGGCCAGCACCGTCAGGACATAATCGGCTTCACCCGTGACCTTGTGACAGGAAAGTACCTGCGGCAATTTCAAAATCACTTGCTCAAAGTCATCCGGAGCGTTGGCCGAATGGTTGCCGAAGCGCACCTGGGCGAACGCCATGACGTCGAACCCGAGTTTTCTCCGGTCCAGATTTGCCTGGTAGTCCTTGATGAATCCCAGCTCCTCTAGGCGCTTGCGCCGCCGCCAGCAAGGCGTGACGGTCATCGACAAGCGTTCGCCTAACGCTGCGCTCGATAAAGTGCCGTCCTCTTGCAGTAACCGCAGTAGATCCCGGTCCACATTGTCGAGCTCATTAGAAGCAAAATCTTTGCTCATATTTGCCATAACTCGCTAAAGCCTTTCTCAATAATCGTCATTAATCGAGCATAAAGCAAAGAGTTTTCACGCGTTAATCGCGAAAATTAGCTATCCAATAAGACCCTGATAAAAGGACATTCGCGTGCTGACAGTCTTTAGCAATAACCATCGGCTGCACCATGGCTCCGAGCTCAAGGACGGTGCGGTGAAGCCGTCGTTCGAAAATCCTCAGCGTGCCGATACCGTACTGGCACGCGTCCAGAGTACCAGCCTTGGAGAGGTCATTGCCGAGCAGGCGTTTGATCGTTCCTGCTACGTCGCGGCGCACAGTGAGCGCTACGTGAGTTTTTTGGAAAATGCCTGGGCAGAGTGGGTGGCCACGGGCAAGACACATGATGCGCTACCTCTAGTCTGGCCAGTACGCGACCTAGCCATCGACCGTGAGCCCGGCTTCATCGATGGCAAGCTTGGCTTCTACGCCATGGACGCTGGAGCACCGATTACCGGCGGTACCTGGGAAGCCGTGCGCAGCAGCGCCAACGTAGCCTTGACCGGCATGCAGCGGATCATCGATGGAGAGCATAGCGCCTTCGCCCTGTGCCGCCCGCCAGGACACCATGCTGCTCGCGAATATATGGGCGGCTATTGCTACCTCAATAATGCCGCTATAGCCGCTGAACACTGCCTGAGCCAAGGCGCGAAGCGTGTTGCGGTGCTGGACGTGGATTTTCACCACGGTAACGGTACGCAGAACATCTTCTATGATCGCCCTGATGTGTTTTTTGCATCGATCCATGGTGATCCACACGTTTCCTATCCGTACTTCTCAGGGTATGCCCAAGAGAAAGGCGTTGGCGCGGGAGAGGGCTTTACCGCGAATTATCCGCTGGCCAAAGGTACCACTTGGGAGCAGTACCAGCGCGCATTGAAGAGCGCGCTCGAGCGGATCGTTGCGCACAAGCCCGACTTTCTCGTCGTGTCGCTTGGTGTCGACACCTTCGAAGACGATCCGATCAGCCATTTCAAACTCACCAGCGAAGACTTCCTGCGCATGGGGGCCGAGATCGCCGGCGCGGGCATTCAGACCCTGTTCGTGATGGAGGGCGGCTACATGGTCGACGAAATCGGCATCAATGCCGTGAACACCTTGCAAGGTTTTGAAAGCAGGACCTGACCCCCCTCTGCGTGATAGCGGCAATACCGAGGCAGGGCCCCGTGCGGGCCTCGTCCGGCAGCACGATTAATCACTAACAATAACAAGAGGTCGCCCATGAAAAACATGTCCGCAAGCCTTGATGAAAGTAATCCGTCAGAACCGGCCCGTGACGGGCACTTAAAACGAACGCTGGAAAACCGTCATATCCAGTTGATTTCCATCGGTGGCGCTATCGGGACTGGCCTGTTCATGGGCTCAGGCAAGGTGATTGCCCTTTCCGGTACTTCGATCCTTCTGGTCTACGCCATCCTCGGATTTTTTCTGTTTTTCGTCATGCGCGCGATGGGGGAGCTGTTGTTATCCGACCTGCGCTTCAGATCGTTCGCTGACATAGTCGCCTATTATCTAGGCCCGCGTGCCGGGTTCGTGTTGAGCTGGTCCTACTGGCTGAGCTGGAGCGTCGCGGTGGTCGGGGACGTAGTTGTCGTAGCTGGGTTCTTTCAGTACTGGTATCCAGATGTGCCAGCCTGGATGCCGGCGTTCTTCACTCTGTTCGTATTGCTTGGGCTTAACATGCTGGCGGTGCGGATCTTCGGTGAAGTGGAGTTTTGGTTCGGGCTCATCAAAATCGTGGCCATCGTGATGTTGATCATCACTGCGGCCGTGATGATTGCGACGTCTTTTACGTCACCCAATGGTGTAGTCGCCTCGCTTTCGAACGTGGTGGCGCCGGGAGCGATTCTGCCGCATGGCATCAGCGGCTTCTTCGCCGGGTTCCAGATTGCCGTGTTTTCCTTCGCCGGTACCGAACTGATCGGTACAGCTGCGGCCGAGGCGAAAAATCCCCACCGCACGCTGCCTAAGGCCATCAACACCATCCCCCTGCGTATCTTGCTGTTCTACATCCTTGCCCTGGTGTGCATCATCAGTGTGGTGTCGTGGGCAGAAGTACCGGCCAACCGCAGCCCCTTCGTCGAGCTGTTCTTGCTGGCCGGCTTCCCCGCTGCCGCTGGCATGATCAACTTCGTGGTCCTGACTTCAGCGGCTTCCTCTGCGAACAGCGGGGTCTACTCAGGCTGCAGGATGCTTTTCGGGCTCGCCGAGCGCCGCAACGCGCCAGCCATCCTTGCCAAGCTATCGACACTGAGCGTGCCGGTATACAGCTTGCTGTTCTCCGGGGTGTGCATGCTTACCGGATTGACCCTGTTGTTCATCATCCCTGAGGTCATGACGGTGTTCACGCTGATCTCGACCATCTCGGCGATCCTGGTGATCTTTACTTGGTCGATGATTCTGGCCTCCTACATCGCCTACCGAAAGAACAACCCTGCCGCTCACCAGAGGTCGGTCTTCAAGTCGCCGGGCGGGGTGCCGATGGCGGTTACGACGCTGGGCTTCCTGGGTTTCGTGTTGGTGCTATTGGCCCTCGAACCTGATACGCGGATGGCGCTGTGTGCCATGCCGTTTTGGTTCATTTTCTTGTTGCTTACCTATCGTCGCCGTAAGGCGGCGTCGATCACATCCTGAGAGGTTGTTCCTCATGACGCGTTTCGTAGATGTCCCCACCATGTCCCGACTGGTCGAGCACATCGGGATTTCCCGGTTCATCGGAGAGCTCGCCGATGCGATCCAGGAAGATTTCATCAACTGGCCGGCGTTCGACAAGTCTGCCCGGGTGGCGAACCACTCCGAGATTGGCGTGATCGAGCTCATGCCGGCATTCGGTGTGCTCGCGGACGTCGAGACCGGATATCCAGTGCTGCTCTCGGAGTTGACCGTGGCCACAGCCCTGCGGACATGTGCCACTTCACTGATGGCGGCCCGTGCGTTGGCCCGGCCTGATTCGCGGCGCATGGCGCTGATCGGCAATGGCGCACAGAGTGAATTCCAAGCGCTGGCCTTCCACTATCACCTAGGCATCGAAGAGGTTGTGGTGTATGACGTCGATCCGCTGGCTACTGAAAAATTCATCCGCAATCTGTCTGCGCATCCGACCCTCAAAGTCATCCGCGCCGCCTCGACCGCCGAGGCGGTGCGTGGCGCCGACATTGTTACCACAGTGACTGCCGACAAGACTTTCGCCACCATTATTACGCCTGAAATGATCGAGCCGGGTATGCATATCAACGGGGTAGGTGGCGATTGTCCGGGCAAGACCGAGCTGCATGCCGATGTGCTGCGCGCCGGTAAAGTATTTGTAGAATACGAACCGCAAACCCGTATTGAGGGTGATATTCAGCAAATGCCGGCGGATTTTCCTGTGGTCGATCTCTGGCGTGTGTTGGCAGGACATATTGTTGGGCGGGATAACCGCGAGCAAATCACGGTATTCGATTCAGTCGGGTTCGCCCTTGAGGATTACTCGGTGTTGCGTTACATCAACTCCCAGGCTGAAGCTGGCAACCTGGGCGTCGGAATCGAGCTGGTCCCATGGGGCGAGCACGACGATGCTAACGACCCGAAAGATCTCTTCAGGTACACCCGGTCCGGTAAGTCGCGCAAATCCGTACGTCGAATTGCCTGACGCTCTGAGGCTTGGCTCGGCGTGGAAGGGCCTCAATGGGTATTCCTCGATGCTGGTTGCAGACATGCTTAATTCATGGCCGCAAAACACCCCTCAACCCGCACGATGGCGATGCGGTGCCAGGGCCCAGCGGGGATCCTTGCCCTGCATACCGTCTTCCAGCCAGTGGCCGGTGGCGGTCTCCGCACGACGGATGAGTTCACCCGTTTGTGAGAAGTCGTAGGTGTTGACGGCCAGCGGGCACAACGGCGGAACGACAATCAGTTCACAGCGATCGGCGAAGCGATCGACGTCCGCCAGCAACTGGCGCATGGCCAGCAGGTTGATTGCATGCAGCGCGGTGGCCAGCGCACCACGTGGCGGTGCCTGCAGGACGCACGGCGTTCCAGTCGGCAGGATCACCACCCGGGTTGCCCCCAGGGAAACCGCCGCGGAGATCGGGGTATTGCTGGCGATACCGCCGTCCATCAACGGCCGGCCCGCGATGGCCACCGTTGGAAACACTGCCGGGATGGCCGTGCTGGCGAGCAGCGCCGGCGTGGCCTCTCCCGAGGACAGGATGACCTCCGTGCCATCGAGCACGTCCGTGGCGACCACGTGACAGGGCAATGCGGCATCTTCCAGGCGCCGGTAGGGAAGCTGCGACTCGATGAGCGCGTGCAAGTGGCGGGGCAGCGCTAGGTGGTCGCGTCGGCCGAGCAGGCACAGGACGGTGCCAAACGCCGAGAACGGGAAGATATCCGGGCGGCGCAAGTCCAGCCAGATGCGCTCGAGGCGGGCGATGCCGGTTTCATCGGGGGCAGCGGCATAGTAGGCACCGTTGATCGCCCCCACCGAGGCGCCGACGACAAAGTCGGGGGTGATGCGCGCGCGGTTCAGCGCCTTGAGCATGCCGACCTGCACGGCACCGAGGCTGCCGCCGCCGGCCAGCACGAACGCGGTCTTTCGAGCTTTATGCTGACTCATGTAAACCGTCCCAAGACTCATCCGCCCCCGCGGGGACGCAGTCAAACCTGCAACGTCGCCTCGATGGACAGGTTCTCCAGATCACGCCCAACCGATGCCGCCGCGACGAGTATCCCCGCGCGAAAGAACCGCGCCGTGAAGTCCTGTTTTGACAACGTGCCGTCGATCCGGACTTTGTCCCAACCGCCCGCGTAGCCGGTGTAGCGAAGATCCAGGCCGTAGTGGTGGGTCCAGAAGAACGGTACATCCGTGAACGCCTGCCCGGCGCCCAGCATATTGGCCGCGGCAGCCTGACCCTGCCGCTGCGCATGTACCCAGTGCTCGACCCGGATCAGGTCCGCACCGTACTGATAGCGCGCCACATCGCCGGCAGCGAAGTGGCCGGCGACCGAGGTCTGCAGGTAGGGATCGACCAAGATGCCGTCTTGTACCGCCAATCCGGCCGCGGCTGCGAGTTCCGTTCGCGGCGCGACACCGGTGCCCACGATCAGCAGGTCCGCGGCAACCCGGGTGCCGTCACCCAGTGTGAGCACCTTGCCATCGAAGTCTTTGGCCACCGAGCGAAGGTGGAACACCACCCCCTGTTCCTGGTGCAGGCCGGTGATGAAGCGGCCCAGGTCGCGACCGAGCGCACGCTCCATTGGCACCTCCTCGGGTGCCACCACATGCACCCTGAGTCCGCGCGCACGCAGGGCCGCCGCCGCCTCCATGCCGATGAAGCCGGCGCCGACCAGGGCCACTGAAGCCGCGCCCTTGCTTGCCTCGACAATGGCCCGGGCATCGGCCAGCGTGCGAAGCATGAACACGTTGGGCCGGTCGAAACCCGGCACGGGCAACTGCCGCGGTTCCGCACCGGTGGCGATGAGCAAGACGTCATAGGCCAGCCGCTCGCCTGATCCGGTCAGCACCTGCCGTGCACCGGTATCGATCGCGGTGACGTCGCAGCCTAGGCGCAGGTCGATCTGGCGATCGGCGTAGAACTTCGGCCCCCTCAGTGGAATCCAGTCTTCCGGTACGGTCCCGGCCAGGTAGTCCTTGGACAGATTGGGCCGGTCGTAGGGGGCCGAAGCATCGGCGCTGAGCATCGACAAGGCGCCGGAATAGCCCAGCTCGCGCAGCCGTTCGGCCGCCGCGAACCCCGCGGCGCCGCCACCGATGATCACGATGCGTCCGGGCTGGCTGTGTGGTGCACGCGGCCGCGACGGCCGCGCGGCCGTCTCCCCGGCACGCACGAGCACGGTCTCGCCGACGATCTCCACACGCCACGTTGCCAGCGCAGCGAATGCGGGCGCCCGCAGCGCGGCGCCCGTGCGCAGGCTGAAACACGCGTGGTGCCAGGGGCAGCGGATCTCGTCATCGACCACCAGGCCATCGGCCAGCGGCGCACCGTAGTGGGTACAAAGCCCGCTGACCGCATGGAGACCATCATCCATTCGCACCAGCAGGACGGGGCTTCCATCGACGTGGCCGGCGAGCACGCCAGCGGCCGGCACACTGGCCAAGGGCACGCCTTTGGCCAGATCTGGACCGGAGGGGGTGGTGTCGGTTTGAGCCATGGCGCGACTCCTTTAGTGTGGGAAATCCGCTTGCCCTGCAGCCGTTTTGCACGGACCGCATCGCTGCTCTTGGCCGTTCTGAGCCCCTCGCGACTGGCTCAGAAAGACCCGATATAGCGGCTGCTCGAACACATCTACGAACACGCAGAGCCGCGTCAACGAAGCCCAGAGCTTCATCTTAAATGAAGCGACCATCCGGACAGGTCCCGGCGTCCATCGTTAACGCCCGTTTGCGTCCATTGAGGTCGCGGATCACGATATCGGCAACTCGCTTGTTGTCAGCCAGCAGCCACCGCGACAACGAGCAATAGGCCAATGACCAACAGGCAGCCCATCAGCACAATCGCGACGCTGCGCAGTGATTGTCGATCCTCTGAGCCTAGCAGATGCATTTTGACCACCTCGGCAGGAGCCTATTTGGGATGTCACCCCCGACGTTACGCCGCCTTCATGCATTTTAATAACGATAAATATTGGCCAATTATATCGGCAACATCGAATTCATTTGACAACTGGCGGCACCGCTACCTAAATGGGCGCGTGGGGCCTTCCCTAGCTCAAGACGGCTGCCACGCCCGGCTCCATACCTCACTCCAGGTCTTGCCGCGAGCCAACCGGTGAACTGAGCTTCAGCGCCGGCACCGCAAGGCGCTCGACAAAAGCCCAGAAAGCCCCCGACTCTCCTGCAGTTGGCTGGTCGAGCAGCGGGGTTGTTATCGACGTCGCAAGCAACGTAGCCGGGGCAGAGGGTGCTCCGGCCTGGCCACCGACTGAAGGGGACAGCAGCTTATGGATACCGAACTTGCCCGAACCTTTCTGACGGTCATCGCCGCGGGAAACTTCCGCAATGCCGCCTCGCGGCTGTTCGTCACGCAATCGACCGTCAGTGCCAGAATCGCCGCACTGGAGGAGCAACTCGGCTGCAGCCTGTTTGTGCGCAACAAGGCCGGCACGGCGCTGACCCCAGCCGGTCGCTCCTTTCAACCCTACGCAACCACGCTCGTGCGCACCGTGGAGCGTGCCCGCGACGATATCGGCGTGGCCCTGGGCTTTCGGGCTTCGGTGACCCTCGGCGGCCGTTTCGGGCTGTGGGATGACCTGCTGTTTGTCTGCCTGTCGCGAATCCGCAGCGCAGCCCCTGACATCGCCATACGCGCCGAGATGGCCTTCGAGGATGACCTCATCCAGGGGCTGGTCGAGGGGCGCACCCAGATCGGGGTGATGTACACGCCGCAAAGCCGGCCGGGGCTGGTGGTTGAACCGCTGCTCGACGAGCAACTAGTCTACGTGACCACCGGCGACGCCACTCCCGACCCACCGGGTGAGAACTATGTGTATATCGACTGGGGCCCGGAATTCGCCAGCAAGCACAGTGCCGCCTTCCCCGACTTCCTCGGCCCGGGCTTGAGCGCCAATATCGGCTGGCTGGGCTTGACCCACATCCTGGCCTACGGCGGCGCCGGGTATTTCCCGCTGCGCCTGGTCAAGCATGAGCTGGCTGCCGGGCGACTGCACCGGCACCCTGGTGCTCCGGACTTCCGGTTGCCGGCCTATCTGGTGTATCCGGCCGATCCGCCGCCGGAGACGCTGGGGCTGGTGCTGAAGATCGTGCGTGAGGTCACGGCAGAGATTCTGCATCAGCGTGGGTAACCAGCCGTTGTCAGGACCCGGCCGACGTTCTGCAATTCCCCGTGAACCTGTGAATCCGCACACCGCGGTTGAAAGGTCCCACATGCAGGGCAACGCCCCGAGGGGCATTTTCATCGCTGTTTGTTCGTTACTGGCACATTTGGCTCCGTCAATGCGCTCTGCTGCGCGGACAAGATTCGCGACTACCGACTGGGGGGCCGCCGACTGGCCATCTAAGAGACATGAACTCGAGTTCGCGTGGGAATTCTTGCGGTGGCGAATGGTTGGCGATCAGAGCGTAACTGGCAGGCCGGCAAGCGCCTTCCCGCTTAGACTTTCGACGCAATAGCGGAACAATAGCCCTTGCTCAGATCATTGGGTCCCAGCGCTGGGACCAGTCGGTGTCCTGGCCCACGACCTCGCGGAGCAGTGTGATTGCCTGCTGCAGGGGGGCCGAATCGCGCTCCCGGGAATACACCAGGTAGGTGGGACAGCTGAACTCCGGAGCTTTCGACACGCGGCGCAAGACCTTTTTGTCCAGGTAGTGCTGTACCACGCGGGTGCGGAAGTACCCGGAGCCGCCATTTTCGAGGATGTACTGCAGCGCCAGCGGGCCCAGGTTGAAGGAGACCGGGGCCTTGGCTTTCTCGGGCAGGGCACGGTCGTGCTGGCGGCGAAAGCCTTCTCCCCAGTCGATGTAGACATAGGGTTCAGGATTCTTCGCCCGCACCAAAATCAGCTTCTCCTCCAGCAGTTGCTCCACCTGCATGCCTGGCCAGTAGTTCGGCTGGTAGACCAGCACGGCATCGAGCGCCCCGAGTTCCAGTTGCCGCAGCAGGGTCTGGCCGTCGCCGATCTCCGCACGCACCGCGTAGTCACCGATGGTCTCGCGGATACGGCTGACCCAGCGCAGCATCAGCGGGTTGCACAGGCTCACCTCGCCGCCGATGTGCAGGATGTTGCGATAGCCGTCCGGCCGGGGCAGGTCGCGCTGCGCCGCCTCCCAAGTCTGCAGGATCTGATTGGCATAGGTCACGAAGGCCTCGCCATCGGCGGTCAGCCTCGCGCCGGCGCGGTTTCGCACGAACAGCGTGCAGTTGAGGTGGTTTTCCAGCTTCTGAATACGGGCAGTGACGGCGGTCTGGGTGAGGTGCAAACGTTCAGCCGCGGCGACGAAACTGCCGTGACGGACGATTTCCAGAAAGGTGCGGGTGAGGTCGATATCCATCGGCGTGGCAGGGCGGGGAAACGGGGGCTTCAGCAAGCGCTCCGCTTCCAGTTCGCCTCCTTCAAAAGACAGGTGTGGACGCATGCAGCATAGCGGCTCGTGCCCTCGCGGGCACTTGATCGATCAGCCCAGGTGAGCGAGCAGGTCCTGGTGCAGCGCTGCAACCAGGTCCGTTTGCGTGATGACGCCGGCCAGTTCCCCGTTCTCGAGAACGGGTAAGCAGTGTAAGCCGCGATCGGAGAGCAGTGGGATCAAGTCGACCGCATGGGTGCCCGCGTCGATCGTGCTGACCGGACTGCTCATCAGCTGTCCAAGCACCCGATCACGACGCAGCCCGAGCACACCCAACAGGTTCGTCTATTGGCGCTGCTGGGCGGAGCCGACCAGGTCGATCAGGCTGACAATGCCGACGAGGCGACGCTCCTCGTCGATTATCGGCAGCGCCTTCGAGTGATGCCCGGTGAGCAACTGCAGCCCCTGTTCGACGGTATCGGGCGACGCGCAGATTCAGGTCGCGGGACATGACTGCCGCGCCCGGATAGTCCCCATGCTGCGCCGCAACGCGTGCTTTTCGGTACTGCATACGATCATTGCGAGGTCTTCCCGGGTGACGTCGACGAACTCGCCCAACTCATCGAGTGCCTACTCGAGGTCGACGGGATTGATGCCGACCCTTTCGCTGGGAAGGGGATCGCGCGTGAGGCGCGGCTCGGTGCGGCTCGCGCGCAGTCGGGGATAGCGAACCCGCGTCAGATTGTTATACAGCAGCGCGCTGCCAAGCAGGCAGGCGCCGCCTGCCAGTGCCGGGAGCACGCGCGACCAGACCAGCTGGGCCGTGATGAAGACGCCCATGCCCATGCCCATGCCCAGGATGCCCCAGAGGAGGGTGGAGAGGGTGAAGCGGCGGACGATTTCGTAGTTGTAGATGCTGTCTGTGTCGAGGGGAATCGCGCTGGCCATCTTGGTTCCGTCGTACTCTTGAGTTGCGAAGGGCTCACGCTTGTTGTCGATGAGTTTCACGGCTGCTTCGAAGGAGAACCGCGACAGTCTGCAGAGCCAAGCGGGATGCAACAAACTAATAATAATGAGGCTTCTCTAAACTTATTTTGATAATAAAGTTGCCGCGCCAGATGGCCGTAGCGCGAGCAGGGCCGTGCCAATGGCAGAAGCTCAGGGCGGTGGCCGGGTGAATTGCACCGTAGAAATACTGGCTTTACCTGAAAAATAATGAACTATCTGGCTATTAAAATTCATTTAACTTCACTAACCGGGCGTGCCTAGTGTCATGAGCGGTTAATTCAATAACTTATTTTTTATCGCCCCCAGCTTTGCTTTGTTTACAGAACTGATGATGGATTCAGCCGTCTTGTTCCACTTGAAGGGCTTAGCCGAAAGGTCATTGTGGGCCTCGATAAATTGACGAATAACCACTTTCAGTTCGGCCACGCTGGTGAATACACCCCGATACAGTGCTCGCCTTTCCAGCTGCGCGAACCAGCCTTCCACGGCGTTCAGCCACGAAGCACTGGTCGGCGTGAAGTGCAGTTTGAAACGCGGATGCTTCTCCAACCATTGCTTGATGGCCGGTGTTTTGTGCGTCGAGCTGTTGTCCAGAATCACATGCAGGTCAAGCTCTGTGGGCGTCGCGCGATCGATCTGTCGCAGGAAGGCCAGAAACTCTTTGGCCCGGTGGCGTTGGGTTATCCGCCCGATAACCTGGCCGGTCAGGATGTCAAAAGCGGCATACAGACTGGCGGTGCCATGGCGTTTGCAATCATGCGTGCGTCGCTCGATCTGGCCGGGGCGTAGGGGCAACATCGGTTGTGTGCGATCCAGTGCCTGGATCTGGGTTTTCTCATCAACCGACAGCACGATGGCGTTATCCGGCGGGTTCAGATAAAGCCCGACGACATCGACGACCTTATCGGCAAAATGCGGATCGTTGCTGATCTTGAACGTCTTCAAACGATGAGGTTTAAGGTCGGAAGCAGCCCAGACCTGTCGCACCTGCCAAGCCGTAACGGCGGCATACTTGGCCATCAAGCGCACACTCCAATGCGTCGCCTCACGAGGCACGCGCTGGGTGGTCAGGGTAAGAATCTCCTTCATTTTTTGAGTGCTGAGCTTGCGAGGTTGGCCACTTCGAGGCAGGTCGTTCAAGCCCTCAAGACCCGCCTCCAGATAGCGCTTTCGCCATTTGAACACCACCGGCGCCGAGACCTGGAGCTGATGGCTGACGTCTTTGGGCGTTAATCCATCCGCCAATAACAGCAGAATTTTGGCCCGTTGCCCGAGACGTTGTGCCAGCGAGCCCATCCGCGACCAGGAAGCCGACACCGATCGAGCCGTGAGAAGCAAGGAAACCGATAGCAGCCGGAGCAATCGCTGCCCCAGGCGACCGATGTTGTAGGCGCCGCCTACGGCTGACCCGCAGCCTCGAAGCTTTCAGTCATGTAAGTGGCGTTCACCCCGTAAGGAATGCCATACAAAAAGCCGAACACCCCAGCATCCACAGGATGTTCTACGTAGGGATTTCGGAGACACAGGGGCCGTGGCCGGCATCCTGGAGGCCCTACGGAAAATAGGAAGAGACAACGACAACCCGATCGATCAATCGGACATGTGAGCGGCAGCTTGCTTAAGAGTTTCAGTGAAAGCGGTGACCGATGCCTTCAGCTCCGCGCCTCGACGGGAAACGAGGAACAGCTCAAGATACACCGGCGGGTCGGTGAGTAGAGAAACCCCTAGGTTTTGCCGCCGGCATTCGTCCATAGCGAAGGAGGGGATGACCGCATGGCCCCGGCCCGCTCGAACCATGGCCATGATGGTACCAATCAGGTTATGCCGCGTGCGCCGCTGTAGCGGTTGGGCTCGTCCGGTACGGGGTAAGTGTTTCTCGATTAGCGCTTGTATAGGATTTTCGACACGCAAGCTTAGCAGCGGAGCGTCGGTAAGCTCATCCCAGGGAACCGTGTCTTTCCTCGATTTAGAGTCTTTCGGCGGACTGATTCTCATGAGGCGGAATTTGCAAATGGGTTCCCGCTGAAGCCCTACCGCAGGCTTCACAAAGAAACCGAGCCCAAAATCCACCTCTCCCCCCAGTACCTTGCTCTGAACGGTGGCGACATCCACGTCCTCTAGATGCACAGTGATGTGAGGATGGCTCAGCTCGAATTTCCCAATTACGTCCGGAAGCAATGTGGCTGAGACCATCGGAGTTGCGGCCAAATCCAAGCGGGCACGGACTGCTTCCTCAGATCCGTTGAGTGCCATGCTCAGGCCGCGCAATTCGCTGAGAAAACGTTCGGCCACTGGCTGCAAGCGTCGACCGGCGTCGGTCAAGATCACTGCTCTAGTCGTTCGGTCGAACAGTCGCGCGCCGACCTGCTCCTCCAATTCCTTCACCAGCATGCTCATCCCAGAAGCCGACAAGTGAATGCGTTCCGCTGCCTTTGCGAAGCTGTGGAGCTCAGTGATTTCAAGGAAGGCTTGGAGCTGGCGGCTGCTCACATTCATCAATTTATTTGAATAATTCATCAGAATGTTCCGTTTGATCTAAATCAATGCTCGTCATTTAATTCTGTTCGAAAGGTCTTCTGACAGCAAGGTTTACGGGCATTTGGTGAGGGTTAGCGCCCTCCCTTCTTTCCCGTCCACGCTGAGCCGAGCTGTGATGGAGGCGAGGGGAAACGGTTTCTCAGGTGAGCCGAAGCCTGTTCGGGCTGAGCGGAAGCAGAGCCAACCAGCCTGTGGTACTGACTTAGAAAATGCAGTCGATCTGCGACCAAATAAGAGAGAAAGTCATGAGCAACGTTCAAGCACATCACGAGAAATATGATGCAGAAGTGATCATCATTGGTGGCGGCCCTGTCGGTATGGGTTTGGCGATCGAGCTTGGCCAACGGAACGTGCAATGTATTGTTGTCGAGCGCTTCCCCACTCCTCAGCCTATCCCGAAAGGGCAGAATTTGACTCAGCGCACGATGGAGCACTTCCATTTCTGGGGTGCAGAGAAAGCCCTTCGTGCTGCCAGGACGATTCCTCCTGAGTACGGCATCGGTGGTCTTACGGCTTACGGTAAACTGCTCGGCCCGCATTACGACTGGCTCCAGCGCGACCTGGTTAAGCCTTACTACTTCACGGGCAACGAACGGTTGCCACAGTACGCGACTGAGGAAGTGCTGCGAGCGCGTGTGGCCGAGCTGCCAAGTGTCAAAACCCTGTATGGCTGGGAGGCATCCGAAGTTGGCCAAGATGACGGCGGCGTTACCATCCAAGTCAACGAGCGTGATGGCAGCGAGCGTAGGCTGCTTCGGGCTGCTTACGCGGTAGGGTGTGACGGTAGCCGTTCACTGGTACGGGAACAGGCAGGTATCACTCAAACCCGAACCGACCATGACCGCATGATGGTCTTGCTTGTGTTCCGCTCCACAGAACTCCATGAGCTGCTCAAATGCTATCCAGGCAAGTCGTACTACAACGTGCTTCAGCCGGAACTCAACGGTTACTGGAAATTTTTCGGGCGTGTTGACTTGGGTAGCACCTGGTTCTTCCATGCACCGGTTCCGCCAGGAACGACCAAAGAAAACTTCGACTTCGCGGCCTACCTTCACGAAGCAGTAGGTGCCGAATTTGACGTAGAGTTCGAGCACATCGGTTTCTGGGATCTGCGCTTCATGCTGGCTGATTCGTACCGCAAAGGCCGTATCTTTGTTGCCGGTGATGCAGCTCACAGCCATCCACCTTACGGTGGCTACGGTGTCAACTCCGGCCTGGAGGATGCTCGTAACATCGGCTGGAAGCTCGCAGCCACCGTTGAGGGGTGGGGTACTGATGCTTTGCTCGATTCGTACGATCTCGAGCGTCGCCCAGTCTTCAGTTCAACCATCAAGGATTTCATCGCGAAGTCTATCGAGAACGATAAAGCGTTCCTGGATGCTTACGACCCGGCCCGGGACAAGGCTGCGTTCGATCAAGCATGGCAAGATCGTGCGAAAGGCGCGGTTAGTGAGATCAACGCGTTTGAGCCCAATTACGAAGGATCGCCTATTGTATTCGGCCAGCCAAACGCAATTTGTTCCGCAGTTGGATCGCACCGGTTCAATGCCCAGCCTGGTCACCACCTCGCTCCCGCAAATCTGTCCTCAGGGCAGAATGTCTACGAGAAGCTCGGTGAAGGGTATACGTTGATCAGTATTGGCGCATCCGCTGGAAGCGTCTCCGCATTAAAGGAAGCTGCAGCTGCTCAAGGCTTGCCGCTCACAATTATCGAAGACGGCACTGCAAGCGAAGCGTCCCGCTATGGCACGCATTTGGTTCTGATTCGCCCAGATCAATTCGTTGCTTGGGTTGCGAATGAGGATGTGAGCCTTAGTTTCGCCGAAGCAGTGATCTCCAAAGTAAAGGGAGAGCAAAACTAATACATATAAGCCGGGCATGTACCAGCAAGCCCGCGCTTGGTGACCTGTTAGTGCTGATGCCGAACTGACCCACGTACTGAGACATTACTGACCCCGTTGGATTCCTTGCGAACTATTGCTTGTGTTGGCTTTGTGCCGCACAGAGATAGGTCAGTGATGCTTCGGCAACCGGGTCAATTCGGCATCAGCGCCAACACAGCTACCGGCCAAAGCAGTCGTTTCCAGCTGTGAGCAACAACGATCACCTCGCAGCCTCCACAAGCTGCTATTCATCGCCTTTCGGTCGCTTGGGCCGCGGCCTAGTGCCAAGCGCTCTGTCCAGTCGCGATGCCTTGATGGCGGCGATGAAGGCCTGAGGCCTTTTTAGCGGTGCGATATGTGCATCTGGTAGGTCCTCGCTAGCCCAAGACCCGATCAATACCAGCACCATTGATTTGGCTTGGTTGAAGCTCCAAGAAACCTCCTGCGCAGCGAAAAACTATCGATTACCCAATTCTCTGCACCCATAGCGTTTTTACACACTCTGGGCCAGTTGGAGCCGCTGCCCAGCACGTAACGGGCAAAGATGCCCCAGGGAATGATCAGGGTCGTCAGCACCGGCAAGCCGGCGATTCCGATACAGACCCTGTACAGCATGTCGTTAAAACGCAGCACAATATTTTTCATGAGGCTCACCACAGCGGCGGTAAACGGACTTGCGCCCGCCACCGCGGCGTTATAGGACAGGCTTATTGGACTGCTTCAATGCGCGAGATCAGCTCTTTGTAGTCCGCACCGTATTGGTCGCGAACCGGCTGAGTAGCGTCATAGAAAGCTTTTTTCTGTTCTGGGGTGAGCGTGATGAATTCCACGCCAGAGGCCTTGAGTTTGATTTCTGCATCGGCCGATTTTTTGTCCCACAGGGCGCGCTCTTCGAACTGCGCTTCGCGGGCAAGCTTTTGCACCAGGGCCTGTTGCTCAGGGCTGAGCTTGATCCAGGTGGTCTTGGCGATCACGATCGGCTCGGGCAGGATCAGATGATCGGTCCAAGTGAAGTACTTGGCGTTCTGGAAGTGGTTGTGTTCAAGGTAGGTCGGTGGATTGTTTTCTGCGCCGTCGATCACGCCGGTCTGCAGGGCGCTGAAAATCTCGCTGGTGGCCATGGCAATACCATTGCCGCCCATATCGTTGATGGTGTCGAGGAATACCGGGTTGCCCTGGACGCGGATTTTCATGCCCTTGAGATCGGCAATAGTGCGCACTGGCCTCTTGGTGTACAGGTTGCGGGTGCCAACATCCATCCAGGCCAGCGCGACCATGTTGAAATCAGAGTTGGTGATCTTGTCGAGCATCTCCTGGCCGATTTCACCGTCGATGATTTTGCGCATGTGCGCCTGATCGCGGAACACAAACGGCAGGTTGAACGCATTGGTTTCCGTCACCACAGGCCCAAGGATGACGAGGCTAACGCGGGTCATCTGCACTGCGCCAGACTGAAGTTGTTCGACCACTTCTTTCTCTGAGCCCAACACGCCCCCGGCAAACATTTTGAAGCTGATGTCCCCTTTGCTCTGGTCTTGGAGCTTTTTGCCCATTTCCTGTTCAGCAGCCACCGGCGGATAACCGGCGGGGTGAACTTCGGCGAACTTGATCTTGATTTCGGCCTGGGCCATGCCTTAAAGGCAGAACGCCAGAGGGAGTGCAACGATGAGTAATTTGCATTTGAAATCCATGTGAAACTCCATACTTTTTTGTTTTAAAAATTGTCGGTTCAGCATTACAGGGATAACAGTTAGAGCTTGAATTCAGGTTCTGGCAGCCCCTTGATTCCAGGGTGCAGAGCAAATACACCACCGGCCAAAGGTTGATCACTGATGTCCCCCGCGGGTCGGATCGAGGTGACGAACAGGGTGTCAAGATTCGCACCACCAAAGGCGCACATAGCGGGTTTTTTCACCGGTACGCTCAGGGAGCGGTCGAGCTTGCCTTCGGGGGTGAAGCGATGGATCAGGCCCGCGTCATTGCCGCAGATCCAGTAGCAGCCCTCGGCATCGACGGCCGCGCCATCGGGGCGACCCGCATGCTCATTCATGTCCACCAGCAGGCGGCGGTCATGAGGCGTACCGCTGTCGGTGTCGTAGTCGAAGGCCCAGATCTTCTGCACGTTGGGGTGCGAGTCGGAGAGGTACATGGTTTTTCCGTCCGGGCTGAAGGCCAGGCCGTTAGGGACAATCAAACCCTCAAGTTGAGGTGTGAGGGGCGCGCTTTGCCCAGCAACGTAGCGATACAGGGCACCCACCTGTGCGCCCGCGGCCATGTCCATCACCATGGTGCCGGCCCAGAAACGGCCCTGTCGATCACAGCGGCCATCGTTGAAGCGCATGTTCGGTTGCGCGTGGGACACCTGGCTCAACAGGCTGGTGTCGAGGCTGCCATCGGCTTGAGGTGTTAAGTTGAACAGGCCGCTTTCCATGCCGGCGATCCAGCTGCCATCACCGTTTTGAGCAATGCACGCGAGCATTTGTGGGGCTTCCCAGCTTTGCTGGTGGCCGTCGGCGAGGGTCCAGCGGTGCAGGCGTTTTGCAGGAATATCCACCCAGAACAACGCCTGTTGGGCAGTGCTCCAGACCGGGCTTTCGCCCGTGGCGTTGCGTGCATCGAGAATCAGTTCAGCGGTCATGGCAGCTCGTTCTCTGTTCGTTTTTCTTGTTATCCGTGCGAGCTAGGCTTTACTCGCCCCCAAATGGCCCGGCTGCGACGAAGGCGCCGCCTTGATAAACCATGTTTGGGTCATTGGCTGCCGGCATTGGTTGGGCTTCAACCTTGTCGCGGAACACTTCAGAGCTGTCCTTGGGTTCAAAACCCAGGTGGGCAGCGAAGCGGTTGTCCCACCACACGTTCAGATTATTTGAGGCGCCATAGACCACGGTGTGACCGACATTCGGCGCGTACAGCGCGCGCTCGACCAATTGCGTGAGGTCGTCAAAGCTCAGCCAGGTGCTCATCATCCGGCGGTTTTGCGGTTCGGGGAATGAAGAGCCGATTCGAATGCTCACGGTCTCAATGCCGTAGCGATCGAAGTAGAAGGTGGCCATGTCTTCGCCGTAGGATTTGGACAGACCGTAGTAGCTGTCCGGGCGGCGCTGGGCATGGGCGTCGATAGTTTGGTCTTGCTTGTAGAAACCAATGACGTGGTTGGAGCTGGCGAAGATAATGCGCTTGACCCCGTGCCGACGCGCTGCTTCGTAAATGTGGAAGACGCCACAAATATTGGGGCCGAGGATTTCCTCGAAGGGCCGTTCGACCGATACGCCACCAAAATGCACGATGGCATCTACGCCTTCGACCAGAGCATGTACGGCCGACTTGTCGGCGAGATCACATGGCACGATTTCTTCCTGGGGGCTGATGGCCGGCGACATCGGGCTGATATCGGAGATACGCAGTACCTCGGCGCAGCCCTTGAGTCGTAGGCGAAGCACTTTGCCCAGGCCGCCTGCGGCGCCAGTGAGCAGCAGGCGATTGAAGCGATGTGTGGAGGTGGTGGTCATGGCGGGCCTTATTTATTGTTAACGTATGCGAGCATTGAAAAGCCCGTCATGGTGACGGGCAGGACGCTCGATTACAGGATCGACAGCGGGTAGCTGAAGATCAGACGGTTTTCGTTGAAATCCTGGCCAACGTCGCGACGGACGTCGGAGTTGCGCCAGCGCATAGTGAAATTCTTCAGGGTACCTTCCTGAATGGTGTAGGCCAGCTCGGATTCGCGACCCCACTCTTCGCCGTCCTTGCGACCATCGGTTGTATGTATGCTGTCGCCGTTGACATAGCGGTTCATCAGGGTCAGTCCAGGAATGCCGAGACCGGTGAAGTTGTAGTCGTGACGAACCTGCCAGGAGCGCTCATTGATGGCATCGTAGCTGTTGGTGTACCCGTCGTTGACCAGCTCGCCGCCGCTGGCGCCGTCGATGCGCAGGAACTTGCTGTTACCGCTCAGCTTCTGGTAGGCCACGGTGAAGGTGTTGTTGCCGGTCTTGGCTGAAAAGCTGCCCTGGTAGACCTTGTTGTCCAGGTTGCCGGCCTTGGCCGCACCTTCGTCCTTGCCGTCGAAGTAGCCGAGGTTGGCACCCAGCACCCAGTCGCCGAGAGGCTGGCTGTGGGTCAGCTGCAGGTAGCCTTGCTGGTAGACGTCTTCCAGTCGGGCGTGCCACAGGCCGATCATGGTGTTCTTGCCGTTGAAGCGGAATTCGCCGCCAGCGAAGTTGAAATCATCGCCTTCGAAGCCACTGAAGGACATCTCTTCCCGACTGGCGTCCTGACGTTGGCTGTTCTTCCAGAACTGACCGCCGTAAAGAGTCAGGCCGTTGATTTCATTGGAGGTGATCTGCGCCCCCTGGAAGGTTTGCGGCAGCGAACGACCGTCGTCGGCACGGAGGATCGGCAGCACGGCAAACCACTCACCGACCTTCAGCTCGGTCTTGGAGATTTTGGCCTTGGCGGCGACGGCGGTGCGACCGAAATCATCGGCGGGCCGACCGTCGTCGTGAATCGGTAGCATCTGGCTGTTGGCGGCGTTTCTGTTGCCGTCCAGCTTCAGGCTGTACATGCCGAGCACATCCAGGCCGAAGCCGATGGTGCTCTGGGTGAAGCCGGAGCGGGCGTCGAGGATGAAACTCTGGGTCCAGGCCTCGGCCTGAGGCTGGTCGTTGGGGCCACTATGGTTGAGGTAGTTGCGATTGAAGTAGTAGTTGCGCAGGCCGAGGGTGATCTTGGCATCCTCGGTAAAGCCGGCAGCCAAGCTGACGGCAGGCAGATTGCCGATAAGACCGCTGGCACCAAGCAGGGCCACGGAAAGTGTTTTGCGGGTTTTCATTATTGTTGTGCTCCCAAATGTGAAACAAGCCGACGCCAGTTGGATGTGTCAGACGTGTGGTGGTGGCGGTTCGCCTACAGCTCGTCAGGGCTGGGGCGTGGCTCGACCGGCGCCCCTGACTGATATAGATGGGGAGTGTGTGGGGGCGATGTAGGATGAATCGTGATAGTCGGGGGCGCGAGGTGCAGATGCTGTCGACATGGTCATATCTAGGCTCGTTGTATTTGTTGTATGTTGTCGTACAAGATCAGTATTTCTACCAGTCGTAAAAAACGTTGTCAATGATTCGCGAACAGTGATTTTTAGCTAAATACAGTAGGGGTTTTTGTTGTGGCTAGAGAGGTGTGTCTATTCATGTGGTTGCAGATGGCGTGAGTTTGGTGAATAGACATCCTACGACATTGTCGGCGCCCCGTTGTCGGCGTGCCGCCGCGGAAGAAGTTGTCCGAACCGTACTTGTGGGCACCAAGCAGCGTGTCATTGGACACAAAGCCAGAAGTGAGCTGGCCGGCGGCCACGTACATGTTCTGAGCGTTGTCCGCCGTCAGGTTCCAGGTGGCCGAGTCGGTGATGGTTTGTCCGCCGCTGGCAATCCGTTCTGTAAGCACCTGAGCGAGAAGGGAAGACAGGTTTCTCGATTGGTTGAAACCCTTGGACCGGCGATAAAGGGAGTGAGAGGGCTCGATCATGAAGGTCTCCATATCATCCCCAGCTTGTAATACGTCTTGTCGATTGCCTTCAGCGTGGCTTGTTTCAAAGGACGGCGGCGCAAGTGATTGCGCCGCGTGCCCAACAAAAGCAGTAAGGAGTGGGTTAGCTAATTGCGGCCTCACTCCACTCGCTATTGACCAAACGTTTGAGCTTGAGCGGATTGCTGTTCTGCAAGGCTGGAGGCAAAAGCGCGTCGGGATAATTTTGGAAGCAGACCGGGCGCAGAAAGCGATCGATCGCCAACGTACCCACGGAGGTTCCGCGCGAGTCCGACGTTGCAGGATAAGGCCCGCCGTGAACCATGGCCTCACAGACTTCTACGCCGGTTGGATATCCATTGACCAATATCCGTCCGACTTTTTGCTCCAGCACTGGGACAAGCCACTGGTACTGCTGCAGGTCGGCAGGTTCGCCAATCAGTGTGGCTGTCAGTTGACCGCGCAATGATTGCAGAGCGAGCTTGAGCTCCTTGTCGTCTGCGACTTCGATCACGATCGTGGTCGGGCCGAATACTTCTTCTTGCAGCAGCTCATCACCGCTAAGCAGTAACTGCACATCAGCCTTGAATAACTGTGGGTGCGCCTGGTTACCATTCTGTTCAGAGCCAGCCAGATGGGTGATGCCCGGATGGGCATGCAAGTGTTCAAGTCCTTTGGAGTAGCTGCGCAGGCCTCCAGCGTTCAGCATGGTCTGCGGTGCCTGGATCGCCATTTGACCTTGCAGGTGCTCTAGGAACTGAGCGAACTGAGGCGATTTTATTCCGATCACCAAGCCAGGATTGGTGCAGAATTGACCGCAACCCATGACGACTGAGGCAGCCAGATCCTTGGCCACTGATTCCCCTCTGGTGGACAGCGCGGCAGGCAGCAGCACGACCGGGTTGATGCTGGACATCTCGGCGAACACTGGAATGGGTTGTGGACGCTCTGCCGCCATCTTGCACAGAGCATTGCCACCTGCCAGCGATCCGGTAAAGCCAACCGCCTGTATGGCTGGGTGCTTGACCAACCACTCACCCACGCCTGAGCCGAAAATCATATTGAAGACGCCATTGGGCATGCCGGTGCGCTCAGCAGCCCGAATAATGGCGCAGCCCACCTGATCGGCCGTCGCCATATGACCGCTGTGGGCCTTGAATACGACTGGGCAGCCTGCGGCGAGAGCAGCGGCCGTATCGCCACCAGCGGTAGAAAATGCAAGGGGGAAATTACTGGCGCCAAACACAGCGACTGGGCCGACGCCTATGCGGTATTGACGTAAGTCGACTCGCGCAAGCGGCTTGCGATCAGGCAAGGCCAGGTCGATTCGTGCGCCTAGAAAGTCGCCACGGCGCAGGACTTTTGCAAACAAGCGCATTTGGCCACTCGTGCGGGCTCGCTCACCCTGAATACGGGCGGCGGGCAAGGCGGTTTCCTGGCAGATGATCGCTACGAAATCTTCACCTAATTGGTCAATTTCATCCGCGATGGCATCCAGGAACTCGGCCCGGCGTACCGGGCTTAATTGGCGATACTCAACGAACGCTGTTTCAGCGGCTAAGGCGGCGCGGTCTACTTCGCGCTCTGTTGCTTGATAGAAGTCATACGGCAGTGGCTGGCCAGTGGTTGCGTCCAGGCTCTTGAGTTGCGGCTCGCCGTCGGCACTACGTTCGCCTGCGATAAAATTTTGGCCAAGAAGAGTGAGCATATCTGTCTCCGTTCGCTTCAGGTGGAACAACGGGTGCTTGGCTGAAGTCGGTTAAATAATGTGACACAGGGGAGGGGCACTTTTGGTGCCCCTTTTTCTTTTCTGAGGATGAAGCGCTATAAGGGAGATCGCGGTGCTTGTGGTACCTACGTGAGCGCAGTGGTTCAGCGCACCAGGCACGGTTGCTTGTTGTTGAAGCTCCAGCCTGGAATCAAAAACTGCATGGCGACACTGTCGTCCCGCGCGCCAAGGCCCATACCTTTGTACACTTCGTGCGCCTTGGCCACGGCGTCCATGTCGATGTCTACGCCCAAGCCTGGTTTGCTTGGAACCTTGACGAAACCGCCTTCGATTTTCAGCGGCTCCTTGGTCAGCCGCTGGCCGTCCTGCCAGATCCAATGGGTGTCGATCGCGGTGATCTCTCCCGGTGCGGCTGCTGCCACTTGAGTGAACATGGCCAGGGAGATATCGAAGTGGTTGTTGGAATGAGAGCCCCAAGTCAAACCCCATTCATGACACATCTGGGCCACCCGTACCGAGCCCTGCATCGTCCAGAAGTGCGGATCGGCCAACGGAATATCCACCGATTGCAGCTGGATCGCGTGGCCCATTTCCCGCCAGTCGGTCGCGATCATGTTGGTCGCGGTTTTCAGGCCCGTGGCGCGGCGGAACTCAGCCATGACTTCACGGCCCGAGTAACCATTTTCTGCGCCGCATGGGTCTTCGGCGTAAGCGAGGACGTGATGCTGATCCCGGCACAAACGGATGGCTTCTTTCAGCGACCACGCGCCATTCGGATCGAGGGTGATGCGCGCATCAGGAAAGCGTTCAGCCAGTGCGGTCACCGCTTCTATTTCTTCATCTGCGCGTAGTACACCGCCCTTGAGCTTGAAGTCGTTGAAGCCGTACTTCGCTTTGGCTGCCTCGGCCAAGCGCACCACCGCTTCGGCGGTCATGGCTTTCTCATGGCGGACGCGGAACCAGTCATTGTCGGCGTCCGGTTCGCTGCGATAAGCCAAATCGGTTTCGTTGCGATCACCGATATAAAACAGATAACCGAGCATTTTCACCGCGTCGCGCTGCTGCCCTTCGCCGAGCAATGCAGCAACCGGAACTTCCAGGAATTGACCCAGCAAGTCGAGCAGGGCGGCTTCCATCGCGGTCACGGCATGAATAGTGATGCGCAGGTCAAAGGTTTGCAGGCCGCGACCGGCGGCGTCACGTGATGCAAAGGTGGTACGCATCTGATTGAGAATGCGTTGGTACTGACCGATGGGCTGGCCCATTACCAGGCTACGAGCGTCTTCGAGTGTCTCGCGGATGCGTTCGCCACCAGGTACTTCGCCCACGCCGGTATTACCGGAACTATCCTTGATAATGACGATGTTTCGGGTGAAAAACGGACCATGGGCTCCGCTCAGGTTCAGCAACATGCTGTCGTGGCCCGCTACGGGTACTACTTGAAAACTGGTGACGACAGGTGATTTGGTGGTGTTGGCAGTATGTTCAGCGTTCATAGCAAATTCCTGCGAAATTAGATGGTTCAGCTATCGGTGAGTCAGTGAGACTTGCTGACTGTCGCACCCGTTGGAGCGGAGTTCGGCGTCGTCACTTGGGCAGATGGTGTGGGTGAGGTTTTGGCAAAGAACACCAATATCGCGGCGAGCACCGATGTGCCGGCCAGGCCATAAAGACCACCCTGGATAGACCCGGTTGTTTGTTCCAGGAAACCGAAGGTCGTCGGTGCCACGAAACCACCCAGGTTGCCGATCGAGTTAATCAACGCGATGACGGCGGCGGCGATACGGGCATCCAGGTAGCCTTGGGGAATTGGCCAGAACAACGAAGATGCAGACTTGAAGCCGATGGCGGCGAAGCAAATGGCGACAAAGGCGAAGATCGGCCCACCCGTGGTGGAAAGGAACATGCCGGCGGCTGCTATCAGCAATGCAGTCGCCACCCAAGCCTGCTGGAATTTGAACTTGCCTGACAGCGAGGCAAAGGCGTACATGGCGATGATGGAGATGAGCCAAGGAATCGAGTTGAAAAAGCCCACTTGCACATCACTAAGCTCGCCCATCTTCTTAATGATGCTAGGAAGCCAGAAGGTGGCCGCGTAGATCGTCAGCTGAATGCAGAAGTACAAGGCGCAAAACAGCAGGATCTGGCGATCTTTGAGGAGCTTGCCAATGGTCGGTTTGACACTGGTCAGCACTTCACGCTCGCGCTGTTCCTGATCGATGGCGCCTACCAGTGCATCCTGCTCTTCGCGAGTCAGCCATTTGGCGTCATGGGGTTTGGAGTCAAGCCAGAACCAGACAAAGAATCCAATAAACACCGAGGCCAAGCCTTCGATGGCAAACATCCATTGCCACCCATGAAAGCCAAATCCTTCGATCTGCAAGAGTGCGCCCGACAATGGGCCTGAAATCAGGGACGCAATGGCTGAGCCACTCAGGAATATGGCAATGGCTTTACCGCGCTCGACACCTGGCAGCCAACGAGTGAAGTAGTAGATCACGCCGGGGAAGAAGCCTGCTTCGGCGACGCCAAGCAGAAAACGCAGAATGTAAAAATGGGTTTCGTTCTGGATGAACGCCATCATCGTTGCGACGATGCCCCAGGTGAACATGATGCGGGTGAGCCAAATACGTGCCCCCACCCTTTGTAGCAGCATGTTGGAAGGGACTTCGAATAGTGCATAGCCGATGAAGAAGAGGCCGGCACCCAGTCCATAGGCGGCAGCGCCGATCCCTAGGTCATGCTCCATGTGCGTGCGCACGAAACCGATATTGACTCGGTCGATGTAGTTAAGGATAAACATGATGACAAACAGTGGGAGTACATGACTCTTCACTTTGCTCACGGCGCGAGTCAGGGCCGAATTGCTGTCTGGAACGGCAGATGCGTTGTTTGAATTGCTCACAATTCAAATCTCCCACTGATTATTTTTATGCGGGTTTGAGCGTGACGCCGGCGGCTTGGCCGCCGGTTGTTACAGTCGAATTACTGAGAACCGAGCTTCTTGATCAATGCATCCAGCTCTTCCATTTCATTTGGAAGCAGATCTGTCAGTGGGGCTCGAACGGGGCCTGCATCATGGCCAACCAGCTTGGCGCCAGCTTTGACGATGCTCACGCCGTAGCCGTCGCAGCGGTTGCGGATATTGAGGTAAGGCAGGAAGAAGTCGTCAATGAGTTTGCCTACGGTCTCATGGTCTTCGCTGGCGATCGCCCGGTAGAAATCCATGGCTGTTTTCGGGATGAAGTTGAATACCGCTGAAGAGTAGACCGGTACACCCAGCGCTTTATAAGCAGCTGCATACACTTCGGCCGTTGGCAGGCCGCCGAGGTAGGTCAGGCGCTCGCCCAGGCGCCGACGGATTGAGACCATGCTTTCAATGTTGCCTAGGCCATCCTTGAATCCGATCAGGTTAGGGCAGCGATCAGCGAGTTTTTCCAGGCTATCGGCATTCAGTTGGCAGACATTGCGGTTGTAGACCACTACGCCGAAATCCACTGATTTGCAGACTTGTTCGACATGGGCGATCAAGCCTTCCTGGCTTGCCTCAGTCAGGTAGTGCGGTAGCAGCAGAATACCGGCAGCGCCTAGGCGCTCGGCTTCCTGGGCGTAGGCGATGGCCTGGCGGGTCGAGCCGCCAGCACCGGCGAGGATCGGAACCTGGCCTTTGCAGGTATCGACAGCGACTTTGATGATTTGCGAGTACTCAGTAGGCTCCAGCGAGAAGAATTCACCCGTGCCACCGGCGGCGAACAACGCGCTGGCGCCGTAGGGCGCGAGCCAATCCAGGCGCTTGGCATAGGTGTCGGCACGGAAGTCACCAGCAGCATCGAAATCAGTCAGAGGGAAGGAGAGAAGGCCTTCGGAAAGAATGGATTTGAGTTCTTGAGGGGTCATGAGTTTTCACCTATGTCACTGGTTGTTGTTGGGGTAGTGCTTTGAGTTGATAGACATCATACAACATGGTTTTTTTTTGACAAATTGATTTTCAGGGTTATTTCGCATAACAAAATTAATTAATAGATTGAAAGGTTATTAGATGGCTTCTTTTAGGGTGCTTTACGTACGTTGGAGGGCGTGCTTTGGCTTTATTCTCAAACGTTTCTCAGTGTCCGCGGTCGAGAAAGTGGTCGGTTCGCAGCTGTCATCATACAAGTCTGAGTTGTTGTTCGATGGCGGAATCGCGGGCGCGATGGTCGAAAATCGAATGGTGTAAGCTCTAGGCATGCTTAGCTTTGAGGGGGCGGCAGAATGCAAGATGACAGCAGTGCGTTGGTGCGAAAGGGTTCAAATAGCTTGGCGCAAGGCTTGGTCGAGGCGTTGACCCGGCAGATCGTGTTGGGTCGTTACGTGCTTGGGCAAAAGTTGCCGCCAGAGTCAGCCATTGTTCGCGAGTACGGCGTGAGTCGTACGGTGGTCCGCGAAGCCATTTCAAAGTTGCAGGCCTCGGGGTTGGTGGAAACCCGGCATGGCGTCGGGACGTTTGTCCTGGGGCGCCAGTCTCAGTTGGGGCTTCGGCTAAATATCGATACGGTAGCCAGTGTTAAGCGGGTTCTGGAATTGCGCCTGGGGCTGGAGGTGCAGGCCGTGGCGCTAGCGGCTGTACGACGCACCGAAGATCATTTGGTGCGCATGCGCCAGGCGCTGGATGACTATCAATCCTCTATGGAGAGCAACGACAGTTGCGTGGAGGAGGACAAGCGCTTTCATCAGATAATTGCAGAGGCGACAGGCAACGAGTATTTCACTGAAATCATGCAGCACTTGGGCAATGCCATTATCCCCAGAACCCAGGTGAAGGCAGAGGAGCGAGAGGGCGCGGATCTATCGCGTCTTGGCTTTTTGGCAAGTCTTGAGCACGAGGCAATATTCAGGGCAATCAGTATGCGAGACCCTGATGCCGCGCGTGCGGCAATGATGCTGCATCTGATCAATAGCCTGGACAGGTTTTCGGGGGGGGTGCAGTGAGCAAGGGGGATCGATCGGCTATTGCCTGCATTTGCATTGCCCATCCTTCTTTCTGGATGTACCACGCAGCTCACCGAGGCGGTCTCTCGCGTCGAGTTGATTGCCCCGGCTCATGCAGTAGGCTGTGAGCCCGTGGAGCGTTTTCCCGTAAAGGGTTCGCCCCCGGTCTTGGGTATGAACAATTGGGGGAATTTCATTTCATGGGTAGCTGACGGCTTGTACCCAGTTTGCGCCTTTACCGGAAGGTGCGGTGGCGTGTTGAGTGAGCGTGCCGCGGCTCGGATCAATGGCGTACACACCAACGTTAGGGCTTTTTTCGCCAGTGACCAGCAGCCATTGACCCGACGGGTCTACGGTGATGCCCCGTGGTTGCTGTTCGACTTTAAGGTTTTGCACGAAGTTGGGCAGGCCACTGTCCCGGTCTACCGTAAACACACTGACCGTACTGCCAGTGCGCTCTGAGGTATAAAGGAAGCGCCCGTCAGGCGTCAGTGCAATGTCGGCGGCCCAAATCAGGTTGGCGGCCAGTGGCGGCGGTACCGGTTGCCCTGGCTTGATCATCGGTCGGGCAGCGCCGTGCACCAAGCCAGAGTCTGCTGGTATCGCGTTGACCTCGCCCAGTGCAGTGAGCTGCCCGGTATTTGGGTTTATGGCAAAGGTGGTGACGCTGCCGGCCATCTCGCTAAGCAGATAGAGGAAGCGGTTATCCGGTGATATGACGGGGTGGCGCGGGCCGCTGTCTTTAGGTAGTTCGGCGTGGCCAAGCGTATCGAGTTTGCCACTGGCGGCATCGAATCTGAATTCAAGGAGTTTGTCGGCGCCCAAGTTGGCGGCGTACACAAACCGATTGGTCTTATCGACAATGATTGAGTGGGCATTCGGGCCGGTCTTGATGGCTTGCTGCACGTTATCCGTGACTTCGCCATCGGCATTAATTGAGTTAACGCTGACCAGGTCCTCACCGTATGACGCGCCGAACAAGTAGTGGCCGGTCTTGTCCGTGGAAATATAGGCCAGGCTATCAGCAACGGTGGCGTTTTTCAGGTGCTTGAGCGCACCGCTGGCGGGGTCGATGGCGTAGGTTGCTACTGAGTAAGGTTTGCCCCGGATGGATGCGTAGAGTTTGCTGTGGTCTGGGCTTAAGGCGAGCGGCATGACGCCTGCTCCGGCTTCGGTGGTGGCCAGGGGCTGCAATTGCCCTTGTTTAGACAGCTCGTAGCTACTGATAGTGCCGTCGGCGGCGTTGGAGACGTAGACAAAGGTATTGGCCCAGGTCTGTGAGGCGCCCACCAGCAGCGCGGCGCTGGCAAGACGCTTGAGGGTTTTGGCTCGGTCCATCCGATATTTCTCCGCGTTGTTGTTTTTTATATCGTCAGTTATCATACATCGTTGATCAATTCTTGGTTTTTCTGGCTTGACTTGTCAAGCTTGAGCGGCTCGATAGGCCCAGTGAGGCCGAAGGTTAGCCTGATGTTAGCGGCGATATCGAAGCAATTCATGCCATTTTGCGTTGAGTTTAGAGCGCAGCTGTGAGCCCCCGATTGCACGAGAATCCTGCCTTTACTTATAAGATGACTGTGGCAGGTCGCTAGGTGTGCTGCGCTTGTCTCTTCACCAGGGTGTAACTGATAAGGCCTGCTCAATTTAACGATAGGGTGCTATCTATTGTGACCAGGGGGATTCGGTGTTTGGGATGAGTTGGCGCTACAGTGGGTTAAGATCCTGCTCGAAAGAATAGAATATGCTCATTAATCTATATTTGTGTCGTTATGTTGCGGGGCGTACTGTGAGGTTGATTGCAGGACTTTTAGAGAGGAAAGACTTTCTGTACTGTTATCGTTATTAAGCGCTTTTTGCGCCCGTGAAACGGGGCTTGTCAGGTATCCCTTTAGGTAATATCAAGGGTGGTAAGTTCTTCGCAGCCTTCTTTATTGGATTGCATAACATGCAAAATGAACGCGGAATGCCAGTCCGCAAGCGTGCCACCAGTCTGGCTCACGGTTTGGTCGAAGCGCTGTCGCAGCGCATTCTGCTGGGTCAGTTCTCGCCCGGCGAAAAACTCCCATCAGAAACCGCGATTGTTCGCGAGCACGGGGTCAGTCGGACGGTGGTGCGTGAAGCCATTTCGAAGCTGCAGGCGTCCGGTCTTGTTGAGACCCGCCACGGCATAGGCACCTTTGTGCTGGAGCGAGAGTCTCAGCTGGGCCTGCAGCTCAATATCGATACCGCAGCCAGTGTCAAAGCGGTGCTGGAGTTGCGTATGGGGCTTGAAGTGCAGGCCGTCGCATTGGCGGCATTGCGCCGTAGTGATGAGCAGCTGACGCGCATGCGTCAGGCGCTGGATGACTACCGGGCCTCGTTGGCCAGCAATGATAGCTGCGCAGAAGAGGACAGGCGCTTTCACCAATTGATTGCCGAAGCGACTGGCAATAGGTATTTCACCGAGATAATGCAGCACCTGGGTGAAGCGATGATCCCGCGTGCCCAGGTCAATGCAGATGAGCGCGGTGCTATCGATTTCTCGCACCTTGGTTATCTGGCTCACCTGGAGCATGAGGCGATCTTCAATGCGATCAGCAGAAAGGACCCGGACGCTGCACGTGCGGCCATGGTGTTGCATTTGTCGGGTAGTCGGGATCGCTTTTCAGGCAATGGCTCGGGGCTGGCCCGGCTTGATGGATGATCGATAGCGTAACCGACGAGCCAATGCTGGCCCGTCGACTTTTAATCAAGGCTTACAGGCAGGCCTTGTTGGCAGGAAGAGGAAAGTAATGGTTGCCGGTTGAAGTTGGATATCACCAGCAGTGGTTTGGGCGCCATTCAACTGAGGCTGTTCGTCATTGTTGCCCAGGCTTAGGGGGTTGCCGTTCAGGGCGACGGTTTTGCTGGTCAGAACGCCGGTCGAGGCGAAGGTGTAGCGCAGCGAGGCTTGGGGGAGGGTATGGGTCTGGCTATTCGCTACATCGTTGTTGATAGCCATCACCGCAACGCCACCCGGAGTGCCCTTCATGCGCTGCGCGTAGACGTGCAGGCCTTCCCGATTGGTAATGCCCGAAGCGAGCACGGTGGTCCCCATGAATTTGCTCCAAAGCAGCGCGCCCCAGTAGTTGGGCTTAGGAGCAAAGGTTTTTTCGTCGAGCAGGCCATAGTCGCTGGTGACCAGGGTGTAGGGTTGCTGCCACAGGCTGCGTCAGCGGTTTCTGTTAGCTACATGGGTTTTCCTGCCTCAAATGTGTCGCGTTGCTTTTGGTAGGGCGACAGGGTCTGATCGGTCCGGGTCAACCACTCCTCGGACAAGGCCGCTGGTTCTGTCGTCTGGGCCATCGGAGCGCAACGCTTTGAGATGGCGCCGTAGTGGTGGTAAGAGAGCCCGTCAACGCCAGGGCCAGAAGCCTTGAGCAAGTCGGCGTTGGCAATCATCTTCACCTCGCCATAACTCGCGCCCCAGGCGCCGCCACTTTCGCCCGCCGAGCTAGGTCCGAGGATCAGCAGGTTAGGGGCGGCTTTGCGGATGGTTGGCGGTAGGCATAGAGGGCTCCATGCCTGCAGGGACTGATTTTTCGGCGGATTCTGGTTGAGCTGTGGTGGTGTTTTCGGTATAGGGCTTCCAGAATTTCCCGCCGGTCACTTCCAGCATTTCAATGCTGTAGGACTGGAGGTGAGAGGACGATGGATGTGAATCTGCCTCTTCTACTCTACTCATTTGTTTATCGGCGGTGATCATTCAGCGCGCGGTACTGCATACTGAAGCTCAGGCTTGTCCGTTCGCCCTCATGTAGCAGGCGCAGCCCTGGCCGAGCGGGCAGGTGGTGGGCGTTGATCGGATGGCTGACCGGTTCGACGCAGAAGAAGTCCTGGCCTGTCGGGCAAAACAACAGGTAGTACTCGGCTCCGCTGGCCTGGCAATCCAGCACATATCCCGCCTCGGGCTGAACGATTCGGCAGCCGCCTTCCCAGCCACTGAATGCATGATCGACAGCGGTCGACGGGAGTGCCCGTTGCGTATCGAAACTCCATTCGACCGGAATCGCCGCAGGGCGCGATGACAAGCATCCAGTATCGCCGAGCCAGACCTGGCGGGCTGGTGCCAGCAGTTGTGTGCCTGGATACCGTGGGAAATAAGGATGCAGGCCAAGGCCGTGCCATGCGGCCAAAGGATCGCGGTGGATGACCTGCAGGTCGAGGTTCAAACAACCTTCGTGCAGATGCACGTCCAGCGTCGCCTGATAGGCAAACGGCAGCTCACTGTCGAGGGTCAGCCGGGCACGCCGTTCACTGTGATGATCCACATGCCAGCCCTGCTGCCAGGCGCTGCCGTGGATTGGATAGGGGTCGTGTTCCGTGTTGGGCGCCAAGGCCAGCCAGCCATCAGGCCGCTCGAACCCCCCTTCGGCAATACGGTTGGACCACGGCGCCAGCGGATAGCACGCCAGCCGCCGCGGCGTGCCGCTGGCCAGCGCGGCCTGGTCGGAATGACGCAGCAACGCCTGGCCGGTCGTCTTCACTTCCCAATTGATCAGGCTGGCGCCCAAGTCGGGCGTGAGGCTAAGGTGGGTCAGACGATCTTGCAGGTGCAGTTCGGATACAGCCATGAAAGGCTCCTGTTCAAAGAGAAAGTCAGCTCGCCTTGCGATACGTCAGCAGCACGATGCCGCACACCACCACGGTGCCACCGATCAGTTGCAGGGTGCTCAGGCGCTGATCCAGCAAGGCCCAGCCCAGCAGCAAAGTGGCGATCGGTTCGATATTCATCACCGGCGCGTTCTGCGCCATGTTCAGCTGTGGCGCGCAGACGAACAGCAGGGTGAAGGCCACGCCATGCAGCGCCACCAGGCTTGCCAGGGCCATCCAGCCACCGCCGCTGCTCGGTAGCGACAACCCTGATGGCATCGCGCCGCTGAAGCCGGCCACCAGCATGCTGGGGTTGTAAGCCGGAACCGCCGAAATTTCCGTCAGCGCCTGCAATCTTTCTCATGTCTAGTCCTGAAACAGGTGTAAACCTTTTTCAGGACGGGACACGGGACGCGGGACACAATGCTTGTTAAGGGCGCTTCGAAAAACCGCCGCTTTCCAAGGCATCGTTCGTGCAAGTCACTGCACGTATATGATGTCGATTCCTGAAAAACCGGGTTATTCGAAGTCCTCTTGGGTGCGTAAACCCTGCCGTAATGGCGGTGCGCGCCGAGAGTATTCGTCGTGCAACGCACTACGACAAACTTGCATCGCAGTTTGCCCCGCTTGTCAGCTCACTGGGTCGTGCCAACCGTTTACAGATCGGTGATTTCCCTATGGCGTGGCACCAGCGTCTTCATCACGCCCCACGCCACCAGATAGGCCAGTGCGCAGATGGTAAACATGATCATGTAGCCGGTATGAATATCGCCGATCATTTTGTAGTGGTCGATCACCCAACCGCCGATCTTGGTCATCACTACGCCGCCCAGGCCGCCTGCCAAACCGCCAATGCCGACCACCGAAGCGATGGATTTTTGCGGAAACATGTCAGACACGGTTGTGAAGATATTACACGACCACGCCTGGTGCGCCGACGCGCCCACGCCTATCAGCAGCACCGGCACCCAAAAACTGATGTAACCAAATGGCTGCGCCAGCAACACCACCAGCGGGAAGAAGGCTATCACCAGCATGGCTTTCATGCGACCGTCATACGGCGCGTTGCCGCGTGACATGAAATAGCTGGGGAACCAGCCGCCGCCGATGCTGCCCACCATCGTCATGCTGTACAGCACGGCCAGCGGCATCACGATGGCCTGGCCCTTCATGCCGTATTGCGCCGACAGATAGGTCGGAAGCCAGAACAGGAAGAACCACCACACGCCGTCGGTCATGAATTTGCCGAAGACAAAGGCCCAGGTCTGACGGTATTTCAGCAGCTGGGACCACGATACTTTTTTGGCGGCAACACCCGACACTTCCGGGTTGGTGACCACCTGCGCGATCTGATCGCTACGGATGTGGGCCAGTTCCTGCGGCGACAGGCGTTTTTGCTGCTCCGGCTTTTGGTACAACGCAATCCATACCCCCGCCCAAACGAAGCCCAACAGACCGATCACGATGAAAGCCGCTTCCCAGCCCCATATGCCAGCGATCAGCGGCACGCAGAGCGGCGCCAGGATCGCGCCCACATTGGCACCGGAATTGAAGATGCCAGTGGCTAAGGAGCGCTCCTTCTTCGGGAAGTATTCGGCGGTGACCTTGATCGCGGCCGGGAAATGTCCCGATTCGCCTACCGCCAGCACGGCGCGCGACAGCATGAAGCCGGCGATCGAGACCGGGATGGCGGCAATGCCGAACGCACCGCACACGGCGGCGATGCCCTCGCCCATCGGCACCGAAAAGGCGTGCATCATCGCGCCGATCGACCAGATGCAGATCGCCACTACAAAGCCGGTCTTGGTGCCGATCTTGTCGACCACGCGGCCAGCGAACAGCATGGAAATCGCGTACACGAATTGGAAGACGGCGGCGATGTTGGCGTAATCGGTATTACTCCAACCGAATTGCGTCGACAGATCCGGCGCCAACAGACTGAGCACTTGGCGGTCCAGGTAATTGACGGTGGTGGCAAAAAACAACAGCGCGCAGATAGTCCAGCGATGTTTGCCGACGGCCTGGCCAACGCGTTGCGGGTTGATGGACTCGTTCAGATTCATGGCATCACTTTTTTGTTGGATTGTGGTGATGATCTCTCGGTTTCCACCGAAATCAATTGGCCATAGGCCATCGCCCAAGCGCGATAAGTCTGCGGCGAGGCAAGTCAGATTCCGGCGCGGCTCCCGATCAACTTATTGGAGGCGTACGCTCTCCATGCCCAGCGGCTGGAGTTGGCCTTGTAGCAAGTGCGATCAGGCGCCTGGTGGGGCAGTCGCATACAACGGGCCCGACCGTGCGGGCGGGCAGGCCGTCAAGGTCGAACCATAAGGGAGGGCATTCAGGGGTGTGAGTAAGCAGATTGAATTCATGCTGGGGCCGACACTCTTTTTTATTTTTAGGGTTGAAGGATTGAGGTGTTGTCTGTCGTCGTACAACTGCCCACTTTATACCCAGTTCGACACCTGGCTGTCAATCGGACTAATGACCGCTCATCTCGACAAGGACCGCCCGTCCACATTCCAGCTTCGTACGAGCAGCGCTGATCGGGGCTGTCACCGTTTTGATTTTTCGAGTGTTGACAGCAGGGTATGGATGTTTTGATAATCGAGCACTGTTGTACGACAACATATGTCTTAAATAAAAATAAAAACAGGACCTTTCATGACGAATCCCCCACCTCATCCCCCTTCCTCTCACCGGCGCCAAAGCGGTCTTTCGCTCCGTATAGCGTTGACGCCATCGCAATAGATTTCGTGAATCACTTCGCAAGCTAATTCAGGCACGACTCAACGCCCGTGCAGGTCGCAGTCGTATTGGGAAGCTGCACACCAAGTGACCACGTCTGGTGTTGTCAGTTGACGAGAAAACCCAGATTCAGGCATTGGATCGCACTCAACCGATGTTGCCGCTGCGCCCAGGTCAGGTCGAGCGTCGGACACATGATTACAAGCGCCATGGAACGGCGAGTCTGTATGCGGCTTTCGACATCATGACCGGCCAGGTTATCGGACGGATTACCCAACGTCATCGAGCCAAGGAGTTTCTGGCTTTTCTGCAACAGATTGAGCGGAGCACACCCGCTGGACTGGATCTGCATGTGATCCTGGATAACAGTTCGACTCACAAGACGGCTGCAATCAAGCAGTGGCTGGAAAAGCATCCGCGCTTCAAATTGCATTTCACACCGACCAGTGCGTCCTGGCTACAGGCCCGCGTAGTAAAAACGGCATTTTCCACCATACTGGTTCGATACCGCACCTTGTCCAACGGCGCATCCGCGCCATCTACTTGCTTCAAAGGAGTTCACATGGCAGGTTGGTTTGAGTTGAGCAATAGCACCGATGGTCAGGTAAGGTTTGTTCTCAAGGCTGGTAACGCCGAGACCATTCTTGCCAGCGAACTGTACAAGTCCAAGAGCTCTGCCGAGAATGGAATCGCCTCCGTTCAAGCGAACTGCTCTTCAGATGATCGCTACGAAAAGAAGGAATCTTCCAATGGCAAGTTCTACTTCAACCTGAAGGCAGCCAACCATCAGGTGATCGGCACAAGCCAGATGTATTCATCCTCGCAGTCTCGAGACGCAGGAATCTCCTCGGTCAAAGCAAATGGAACATCCAGGACAGTGAAAGACAACGCCTGATCAATGTGTCCAGCGGACGACGAGCCCCGCTCGTTGTCCGCGGGTATCATCCGCCCGCTGGCGGCTTGATGGAGGGCCGAAAGTCTTAGAGGTATTTATCCGTGACGGCACCTTCCGATGCGCTGGACACGGTCCTGGCGTATTTGGCCAGTACCCCACGCTTGTATTTGGATTGTGGCCGTTGCCAGCGGAGCTTGCGCTCGGCCAGATCGGCGTCGCAAACATCGAGCGTGATCTGACGGGTTTCGGCATCGATGGTGATCGTGTCGCCGTTTTCAATCAGCGCGATGGGGCCGCCATCAAAGGCTTCGGGGGTGATATGACCCACCACGAAACCGTGGGAGCCGCCGGAGAAGCGCCCGTCGGTGATGAGTGCGACTTCCTTGCCCAGCCCCTTGCCCATGACGGCAGAAGTCGGTGAGAGCATTTCGCGCATGCCCGGGCCGCCCTTGGGGCCCTCGTAGCGGATCACGATGACGTCGCCGGCTTGGACTTCGCCGCTGAGGATGCCTGCAAGTGCGTCCTCTTCGCCGTGGTAGACACGGGCCTTGCCTTCGAAGCGCAGACCTTCCTTGCCGGTGATCTTGGCCACGGCGCCCGTGGGCGAGAGGTTGCCGTTGAGCACCACCAGGTGGGAGTCCTTCTTGATGGGCTGGTCGAAGGGCAGGATCACGTCCTGGTCTGCGGGGTAGTCGATGACGCTTTCCAGATTTTCGGCCAGGGTCTTGCCGGTGACCGTGAGCACGTCGCCGTGCAACATGCCGGCGGCCAGCATGCGCTTCATGAGCGGCTGGATGCCGCCGATGGCGACCAGCTCGCTCATCATGTATTTGCCGCTGGGACGCAGGTCGGCCACCACCGGGGTAACCTTGCCCAGGCGCACGAAATCGTCCAGGGTCAGCTCGACATCGACGGCATTGGCCATGGCCAGGAGATGCAGCACGGCATTGGTGGAGCCGGCCAGTGCGATCACGACTCGAATGGCGTTTTCAAAGGCCTTCTTGGTCATGATGTCGCGCGGCTTGATGTCACGCTTGAGCAACTCCATGACCTGCTCCCCTGCACGGAAGCAATCCGAAGCCTTGTCGCTGCTGATGGCGTCCTGGGCGCTGGAGCCGGGCAGGCTCATACCCAGGGCCTCAATGGCCGAAGCCATGGTATTGGCCGTGTACATGCCACCGCAGGAGCCGGGGCCGGGGATGGCCACTTCCTCGATCTGCTTGACCTGGATCTCGCTGATATCACCACGCGCGTGCTGGCCCACGGCCTCGAACACGGAAATGATGTCGGTGCGGCCGGCGCCCGGCTTGATGGTGCCGCCATAAACGAAGATGGAGGGGCGATTCAGGCGGGCCATGCCGATGAGGCAACCCGGCATATTCTTGTCGCAGCCGCCCACGGCCACGAGGCCGTCAAAGCCTTCGCAGCCTGCGACCACTTCAATGGAGTCGGCGATGACTTCACGCGACACCAACGAGTACTTCATGCCTTCGGTACCGTTGGCGATGCCGTCGGAAATGGTGATGGTGTTGAAAATGACGCCCTTGGCGCCGGCGGCATTGGCGCCTTTTTCGGCTTCGACAGCCAGCTTGTCGATATGCATGTTGCAGGGCGTGACCATGGCCCAGGTGGAGGCGATGCCGATTTGCGGCTTCTTGAAATCTTCATCCGTGAAGCCCACGGCGCGCAGCATGGCGCGGGCGGGCGCGGCCTCCACACCGTCCACCACTTGCGAGGAATATTTACGCAGATCGTCATTGTCGCTCATGACTTTTACCTCCCCTCCAAACCATCGGCAGACCGTTTGCGGACCGCGCTTCCAGACGCAGGCATTGCTCCATTTTTTCCAGGATGTCAGGGCCCCGCAGGGCTGATCTGGTTGAGTATAGCGGGGCTCGACTCCTCCCCCTTCAAGGTGACGTATGGCACCTGCACCCATCAAGCGGGCTTCCTTCGAAATACAGAATCAGATAACTGAATAAAATGCGGACATCCAAGTCTTACCCTTTCCCTGGTCATCAATACGGCAGGGCATTCATGAGGATGCTCGAGGGCGGCGCCGGGCGCGAAGTCCTGGTCAGCCGCCACGGCGACCAGTGGGGCTTGGCCATCCGACTGAGCGGCATCGGCCCGCGCTGGTTGCCTGTGCGCTCGCGGCGCGAAGTCGTGCGCACCTGAGCGGAAGCGGGTTGGCGCTGAATCATGCTCGCTGGCGTTGTGCCAGGTTCTACACTTTGAGCAAGTCCACCGGCCTCCGCTGTCCGCACTTGGAACTGCTCCTGGCCTTCGGCATCAGGCTGTGAGATCGAGCACTATGCGGCCTTCGATCTGGCCTTTGCGCATACGGGTGAAGATGTCATTGATGTTTTCCAGGGGCTCGCTGTGGACCGTCGCCTTGACCTTGCCTTCGGCAGCGAAATTCAACGCGTCCTGCAGGTCCAGTCGGGTGCCGACGATGGAGCCACGCACTGTGGTGCCATTGAGCACCATGTCGAAGATTGACAGGGAGAACTCGCCCGGCGGCAGGCCGTTGAGGACGATGGTTCCGCCGCGGCGAGTCATGCCCAGGGCTTGTGTAAAGGCCGTTGGCGAGACGGCGGTAACCAGCACACCATGGGTTCCTCCGATTTCCTTCTTCAAGTAGGCTGCCGGGTCCTGGTTCAGGGCGTTGACGGTGAGCGTGGCGCCGAAGTGCCGCGCGAGTTCCAGTTTCTGATCATTCACATCGATGGCGGCAACATTCAGGCCCATGGCCTTGGCGTACTGCACCGCCATGTGGCCGAGGCCGCCGATGCCGGAGATCGCCACCCACTGTCCGGGGCGGGTATCGGTCATTTTCAAGCCCTTGTAGACGGTCACGCCGGCACACAATATGGGGGCGATCTCGATGAAGCCGATGTTGTCTGGCAAGTGACCGACGAAGTTGGCATTCGCCAGGGCATATTCGGCAAAGCCACCATTTACCGAGTAGCCGGTATTCTGTTGGGCTTCGCAGAGTGTTTCCCAGCCGCCCAGGCAGTGCTCGCAATGGCCGCAGGCGGAATGCAACCAGGGGATGCCGACCCGGTCGCCTTCCTTGACATGCTTGACGCCGGTACCCACGCCGACGACGTGGCCCACGCCCTCGTGGCCTGGAATGAAGGGCGGGTTGGGTTTGACCGGCCAGTCGCCTTCGGCGGCATGAAGGTCGGTGTGGCATACGCCGGAAGCGGCAATCTTGACCAGGATTTGGCCTGGACCGGGGGTGGGTACCTCCACTTCCTGGATTTGCAGTGGTTTGCCAAACTCAAGAACGACAGCGGCCTTCATTTTTTTAGACATGGCGCGTCCCTCAGGATATAGGGCGGGGTAATCAGTAAAGGCCAGTTTTTGCCAATTCGCCACAGAGAATGGGGTGTTGTGGCAGGCCACAGCACCTCGGCAGGGTGTGCAGCACATTGGCGAGGCAATTGCTGCTGCGCAGGCTGTCATCGGCACTGCCGGCATTGAACAACAGGCTGTCGGGCAGGGCGGCGCTGAGCTGGCGCAAGCTCTCGCCCGGTACTGTTGCTGTCGACAATCGCCAGCTTGGCACCGCGCAACCCGGCGTCGACGGGCTCGGGGATGACATTGGACAACAGCGGCCCTGGATCGGGACGATAGGCCAGATCACCAATGCGCACCTGCAACACCAACTCCGCCGCCTGGCTCTGGCTGGCCAGCAACGCAGCGCTGGCAATGGCTAGCAGGTAGAACAGGGCGTAACCGAAAAGTTGGCGCATAAGTCCCTCCACTGCAGTCGCGCCAGCATAGGAAGCGACGGGGCCCTGGGAAATATGCAGAAAGTACCAGTGGGGCCAGTACCAAGGTAGTAACCCGGCCCGTGCGCGGGGGTTTTAGCATGGAGGCATGAGACGGGAGAGGATTGGCCATGCGCATCTTCAAAGCCCTGTTGTTGCCGTTGCTGTTGATCCTGAGCCTGATTGGCGTGGACGGGCTTCACGGGCCGCTCGCCCAGCCAACGGCCACCCTGCCTGCCGGCTGGGGGCGCTAGCGTGTCGGCGCTGTGGCGGATCAATCTATGGGTGACAGGGTTTTTTACACTGGTCACCCTGGGCTACATGTTCGTGTTGCTGCATCAGGCCGTCACCGATGTCGAACGGGAAATGCAGGCCGCCGACGCAGTGGTCCATTACCTCGGTGAAGCTGCCGAACGTGACCCGGCCAGCCTGCAACCGCACCTGACGGGCAGCTTGCGGCATGTCCGGGTGAGCTGGCTGGCCGACGGCGAGACCGGCAGCCAGCCGATGCCACACAGCCTGGATGCCTGGTTCGGCCGGCAAATGTTCGCCCAGGCCAGGCATCCCGGCCGGGTGCTGGAACTGCAGGATGGCCGGCGCGTGCTGATCGCTGTCGACCCACGCGATGAAATCGATGAAGTCTGGGATTCCTTGCAGCAACTGTTGGGCCTGTGCGCCCTGACACTGCTGCTCAGCCTGTTGAGCATTCGCTGGGCGCTGCGTCGCGGGCTGCGCGTGCTCGATGCGTTGCTTGCGGCCTTGCAGCAGGTGTCCCGGGGGCAGCTCCAGGTGCGACTGCGCAGCGAAGGAGGGCCCGAATCCCGGCAACTGGCCGGGCATTTCAACCGAATGACCGCGACGCTCGAACAAGTGCAGGCCGACAATGGGCAATTGACCCGGACCTTGCTGGCGGTGCAGGAGCAGGAGCGCACGCAGCTCGCGCAGACCCTGCACGATGACCTTGGCCAGTACGTGGCGGGGATCCGCGCCCAGTCCTGCCTGCTGCGCATGCTGGCTGACCGGCCGCAGGTGCTGGAGCAGACGGTGTGCGCTCTGGAGCGCGATTGCGAACACCTGCAACAAGGTTTTCGGGCGCTAGTCCGTGATCTGTATCCGGTGGTGGTGCAACACTTGCCGCTGTCCGAAGCCTTCGCGGTGCTGGTGGAACAGTGGCGCAGCAGTCATGGCATCGACTGCCAGCTGCGGATCGGCAAACACCTGCCGGCGTTGCCGGTGGCGAGCAAAACCCATCTGTATCGGTTGCTGCAGGAGGCCCTGACGAATGTTGCCCGGCATGCCCAGGCCAGTCAGGTGCGGATACGCCTGCAGCGACGGGGCGGGCGCCTGTGGCTGCTGATCCGCGATAACGGCTGCGGTGCGCCGCAACCCCAGCGTCCCGGCGTGGGTCTGTATTCAATGTTCGAACGGGCCCGCAGCCTCGATGGCCAATTGCGGGTCATCAGCCAGCCTGGCGCCGGTTGGGCGCTGGCCTTGAGCATTCCGGCGGAGGGATGATGAATATTTTGCTGGTCGACGATCATGCGGTGGTTCGGCAGGGCTATGCCAGTTTGTTGCGCGCCGTATTGCCCCAGGTGTCGGTGCGCGAGGCGGCAACCGGTGAAGAGGCTATCAGCAGGGTCCAGGAAGAACTGCCCAATCTGGTGATCATGGATTTTGGGCTTTCCGGTATCAGTGGCCTTGAAACTACACGCCGCCTGCGCCAGCGCTTGCCGCAGCTGCGGGTGTTGTTCTTCAGCATGCACGATGAACTGCCCTTGGTACGCCAGGCTCTGGATGCCGGTGCGTCGGGCTACCTGACAAAGAACTCGGCGCCCCAGGTGCTGATCGAAGCCGTACGGCGGATCCTCGCCGGCCACGCTTATATCGAGCAACCGCTAGCCACCCAATTGGCGTGCACTCCCCGGCAGCAGGACGCCAGCGATCCGCGGTTGCAGAGCATGACCCAGCGGGAGCTGGAGATTTTCGTGATGCTGGCCAAAGGCACGCCGGCGCGGCAGATTGCCGAGCAGTTGTGCATCAGCGCCAAGACCGTTTCCAATTACCTGACCTTGCTCAAGAGCAAACTGCAGGTCAGTTCCCATGCCGAACTGGTGCATCTGGGGATCGATATGGGCGTGGTGCGGGTGGCGTTATCGTAGCGCAAGCGTTCAAGATTGCCGAGGAGCCCCGCAGGGGCTCCTCGGCGAATCAGTTGCCCCAGTTCTGCGGACAGCCGCTGCATCCCTCTATGTTGCTACCCTGAAAGTTCGCGTAATGCTGACGCGAGCCAATCAGGTTGGCTTGCTCCAAGTTGCTTTCGCTTAACTTGGCTTCCTGCAGGTTGGCGTCGCCAAGGTTCGCACTCTTGAGATCAGCCTTGTTCAGCCAGGTCATTTCCAGGTCGGCGGCCTGCAGGTTGGCGTTATGCAGACTGGCCCCGGAGAGGCGGGCGAACTGCAGGTAAGCGGCACTCAGGTCGGCGTTTTCGAACTGCGCACCCTGGGCGAACAAACCCCAGCCCTGAATCGCGACGAGCCTGGCGCCGGTGAAGTCCGCCTGGCGCAGGTTGGTCTGCTGCAGGCTGGCGCGGGCCAGGTTGGCTCCCTGCAATCGGGCTTTTTCCAGGTTGGCCAGATCGAGCCGGCTATGGCGCAGGTCGGCATCGCGCAAGTCGGCGCCACTGAGGTTCATCTTGCGCAAGTCCTGGTTGCGCAGGTCGGCACCACGCAGGTTCGCGCCGGGGCATTGGCTGTCCGGCGCGATGATGCAGCTATTGATGGTCAGTGGGGTATCGCCTGTTTCATCGGCGGCAAACGCCAACGACACAGGTAGCGCAAGCAGCAAAGGCAAGTAGTTCATGGCCGGGCTCTCTCTTGGAAATTCATCGAAAGGGACGCCATGGCGTCCCCCCGCAGCATTTACTTCTGCGCCGTCGCCTTATCCCAGCTCGGAATCTTGAACACCCAGAACGAGCCGCCTTGCGCCACCGGCTTGGTCAGCTCGGCCATGTCGCCGCCCCACAACGGCACCGCACCGCCATAGCCGACGGTCACGCCGATGTACTGTTCGCCATCCTGCTCCCAGGTGATGGGCGGCGAGACGATGCCGCTGCCGGTCTGGAACTTCCATAGCTCCTTGCCGGTTTTCGCATCGAAGGCCTTGAAGAAGCCATCGCCGGTCCCGGTGAACACCAGGTTGCCCTTGGTCGCCAGCACCCCGGCCCAGAGCGGCAGGTGTTCTTTGTGCTCCCAGACCACTTTGCCGGTGGTGGGGTTCATCGCCCGCAGTGTGCCGACATGGTCGTCATACATGCGCTTGATGCGAAAGCCCATGCCCAGGTAGGCCGAGCCCTTCTTGTAGTTCACTTCTTCGGTCCAGTATTCCTCTTTCCATTGGTTGCCTGGTACATAGAACAAACCGGTGTCCTGGCTGTAGGCCATGGGGTTCCAGTTCTTGCCACCGAGGAATGGCGGGGATACTTCCACCGGCTTGCCCTTGGTTTCGCCGGGTAGCGGCTTGGCCGGGCGTTGCCCGGGGTTTTCCACCGGGCGTCCGGTTTTCAGGTCGATGTGGCTGGCCCAGCTGATGTTGTCGACGAAGGGGAAGGCGTTCTGCAGTTTGCCGTTGTTACGGTCGACCACGTAGAAGAACCCGTTGCGGTCGGCATGGGCAGTAGCCTTAACCACCTTGCCGTCCTTGTCCTTGTAGTCGAACAGCACCAGTTCATTGTTGCCGGAGAAGTCCCAGGCATCGTTCGGAGTGTGTTGATAGAACCATTTCACTTCACCGGTGCTCGGGTCGACGCCGACCTGGCCTGAGGTGTAGAGGCTGTCATAGTCCTGCGGGTTGCCGTCCTTGGAGGTCCTGGCCCAAGTGTTCCAGGGGCCCGGGTTGCCGGCCCCGACGATGATGGTATTGCTTTCGGGATCGAAGCTGGCGCTCTGCCACGGGGCGCCGCCGCCGTGGCTCCAGGCCTCGACCTTGCCGGTAGCGGTGGTAGTGTCATCCGGCCAGGAGGGCGCCTTGACGTCGCCGGTCGGAGTGCTGTCCTTGCCGTTCAAGCGGCCCATGTGGCCTTCGACGAAGGGCCGCATCCAGACTTCTTCGCCGGTGTCTGGATCACGTGCATACAGTTGCCCGACCACGCCGAACTCATCACCGGAACTGCCGTGGATCAACAGCACCTTGCCGCTGGTCTTGTCCTTGATCAGCACCGGCGCGCCGGTCATGGTGTAGCCGGCGCCGTGGTCGCCGAATTTCTTGTTCCACACCACTTTGCCGGTGTTTTTGTCGAGGGCGATGAGCCGGGCATCGAGGGTGCCGAAGTAGATCTTGTCGCCGTAGATCGCCGCGCCCCGGTTGACCACGTCGCAGCATGGGCGAATGTTGTCGGGCAGGCGATGGTTGTAGGTCCAGAGGCGTTTGCCG
>NZ_JAAAMT010000012.1 GCF_009905435.1 Pseudomonas sp. R5(2019) | reverse complement strand
GATGGGCTGCGCAGCGGCCCCTGAGGCCATTGGTATCTGCGATTGAGCCAGCGATTGTAGGTGATTTCAGAATCGCCGGGGCCGCTGCGCAGCCCATCGCGGCCAGGTCCGCTCCTACAAAAGCTGCGGAGTTCAGTTCCTTAACTGACTGGCATTGGGGCTAGCCCGCGATGCAGGCGCCGCTGTGTTCCTGATACAACGCGGGGGCTGCATCGCAGCGGTTCGGCGCTCCGACAAGCCTTGCTCCTACAGGGGTTTGCCATCAATCTGGGGTGCCAGCCATGGCTGGCACCTTCACTTCAGGTAGATCAATGCACCAGGCGCATGCCCATTGCGTTCAAGGCGCTGACGAGTCCAGGCAAGCTCCTGTACTCGACTTGATCAACGCTGGGCCACGTTGGCCGACTGATGCGCAGTCGGCCATTGTCCAGGTGCTCGATCGGGGTTCTGACTCGCTCGTGATTGTGGCTGAGATGGACCAACACTAATTTCTCTTCTTCCGGCCCGATGCTGAAGTCACCCGCTCGGGACAACTTCGAATCATCAACCCGGATTACTGTGCCCGTGCGGGTCGGCAGGTTCAGGCGTAAATCGGCCTGGACTCGTTTGAACTCCAAGTGCATGCCCTTGCGAAAGAACCCACCGAGATCGACGCCCACCGAGGGCGTGCTCATGGCGGGTGCATCTCTTACATACAGCCCTATGGCGCCGCTCAATTCGCTGACGCCTGGCGTGGCGTTGAAGGTGTTGACATGGCTATTGCCCACCAGGGCGATCCATTTGCCTGGATTGAGTTGCTGATCGAGCCGAATGATTGATTGTGCGTGGAAATTGAACAGTTTGATCCGGTCGCCATCCTCGCCGATTCGATAAGACGGCAAACTGTCCAGGGCCTGTATCCGGATCCCGTGTTTGTGAGCGTGTTCCAGGATGCTCTGGAAGGTGTAGATCCCTTCACTGTCCGTTCTGTGCCCACTGTCGAGTACTTGCAGATACTCTTTGAGGGTATCGCTGAACCTTCCGCGGCGGTTGAACCGGGCAATATCGACGGCGTGCAGGTCATTGAGCAGGTGTTCCAGGTAGAGGGTTTTGATCTGCAGATCAGACAAGGCTGCCATGTTGTCGATGAGAAATTGCTTGCTGGCAATGGAGCTATGCACTTCGCCGATCACCAGGCCGCTGCTGGATGCATAAATCTCATTCAAAATAGCCCGCCCCGAGGCATCGGCTGCCAGCGTGGGGATTCGCGGGCGCCGGGGAAAGCGTTCAGGCCGGGCGAGGTGGGCGGTCGAGTCCGTTTCAAGGCGAATGCTGGCCTCGGTGTGTGCATGGTGAGCAGCTTCGTTGGCAGGATCGCCAAGGATCTGGTAACCCGGTTTGAAAGCACGTGGATATATCGCCGCCTGCTGCAAGGCTTCGCGATGTATTTGCGGTAGATCATAAGGGCCATGTACGTCCTGGTGCACGGGAACGGAGGGACGTTGGCGCAGACGGCCAATACTGCCACCGCCGCCGCCCCCGGCACCCTTGGCAAGCAAACCATAGAGATGGCCGTGGGTATCCCACTGCCCATCCAGGCCGAGGGCGATGGCTTGTTGGTAACCCTTGAGGCGAGTGCCTTTCAGGCGCCAGGTGGCCAGGCTGGTATCCCATGTCACTTGATGTGTGCGGCCAGCGACAAGCACAAAGTCGCCGTCGGCATGCTGATAAATGCCGCGATAGCGTCCTTGAGTGGCAGGTGTCAGGTTGAGCAAGGAGGGCGGGCTGGCATGCTCGTAACCGGCAAAGCGTGCCGCGCGCTCCAGGGTGTAATTGCCAGTTGCCACAGTGAGCGCACCGCTGGTCAGCTTGCGTTGCTGACGCAGCAATGTCACACGCCGGACGCTGGCGGCTTTGCCGGCGCCCGGTAGCAAGTCCACGGCAGCATCTGTCAGCGCCAGCAAAGCCTGCTCCAGGGCATCCAGTGATTTACCGACCTCACCGGCAATCAGAGCCTTGGCCGCTGTCGCGCTGGCGTCGAAAAAGTCATACAGCGCAATGGCTGTGCCGACAAAGGGCACAAGCCCCAGGGCAATCTTCAGGTAGTTGAAAATCATGCCGCTTTGGTAGGCAAAATTCTCCAGCCAGAGCGTCTGGTTACTTCTCGACGTTGCCCGGTGCGCTTCCAGAACGCGACCCTGATGAGCATCAAACAGGTGCTGCGCCAGCGAGGTGGTGGAGGGCCAGGGGACTCCAACGCCAATCAGCGCGTCAAAACCCCTTTCGATGGCTTCCCGGATTCGCTGAACATGTCTGTCCGGGTCGCCCAGCAGGGCTCGGCTGGCCAGGTATTGATCCATGCCGCTTTGTTTGCTGAGTTCGTAAAGACCGGTACGCGCGCTTTCCAGGCTGTTGTATGAGAGGACCGGGTTGAGCGGATGATCAGGCAGGTAAAGCAAGGTGAGCTTGCTGGCGCGGTCATGGATGAAGGTGACCCCGGACAACGTGGTGGGTCGGTTGTCGGTATCGCTGCCGCCCGGGGCCAGATAGGCGGGGAGCAATTGCAGGTCATGGCCTTGGGCTTTGAACGCACGAGCGCTTTGGGCATCGGTGGCGATCTTTAATAATGAGCAAGCCGCCTCACTGAGTGTTCCGTTGGCGCGAGCGTAGATCGCCTGCATGTGCAGCATGAGCCGCAAGGGCTCGCGCAGGCATTCGCGACGGAACTCCCGGGCGAATCGGTCTTCGCCAATGCCGCGATAGGTGGCGAGTATCTGTGTTTCGTACAGCTGTGCCAGGTCGAGCGACTCGATCAGGTTGATCAGGTAGGTTTGGTTCAGAGTGTCGAGCAGGGCCTGTTTGAGCGTGGCATCACCCGTTTGCGGCTCAAGCTCCAGATAGTTCAGGCGCAGGCGAGTCGTGTCATCGATATGGGTCATCGCCAGCTCCGCGAGGGATAGGCGAACGCGCTTTTTGCTGACGAGTGGTACCAGTTTCTGTGGGGTTCCGGGAGCTCCACCGCCCGCAACGGGTTCTTTCCTGAAGCTCACCGATTCGGGCAGGTTCAGAATAATGGCGCTGCCATCAAAGTCTGGGAAATCCTTGCACAAGCGTTCGGTCAGGCGAGCCTGGTTGAACAGTGGGCGTGCAGGCAAGTCGCGCTCAAGGAGGTTGAGTGAACGACGCATGGCGATAATGTAGTCGTTGATCAGCGGTTTGAGTGGTTGGCGAAATTCTTCGGACAGGTTGCGCAACCAGTTCGGCAGGCTGTCGTAAAGCGTTGCGCTGAGCTGCTGCTCGTTGAGCAAGGTGTACGCCAGATCACGCGCATCATGCACAGGTACCTGCAGTTGACTCAGGATCAGGGCGTGATGTTCCTGCAGGGCAGTGGCGAGTTCGCTTGGGGTGTTGGCAGGATTGGCCCGGGCACTGACGTACAGTTGCGCGGCGTGTTGCAGTTGATGGTCAAGGCTTTGTTTGATCGGATCGTCTCCCGCCGGCTTCAGCAATAGCGACTGGCTGGCGTGCATTGGGATCCCGAAGTACCTCAGCAGCGCGCTGCGGTTGGCACATCGCAGTAATCCACCGCCGATGCCCGGCCAGTAAACCAGCAGGCCAAGTTCGCTGAGCGGGTCATCCAGCACGGCTCTGCGGGTAATCAGGATCACCCCGTTCAAGGCCTTCAATCCCGCGCCCGCGGGCTCGCTCAGCTCAGGGAAGACCGCCACGGTGGTCGAGCTCGAAGGCAGGCCGGCGGGCGCTGCAGCGAGTATCTCCTCGATCATTGCCAACTCATCGGTGTCGATCTGACCGAGCAGCCGCTGAATCCTTGCTTCAAGGCGTAGTGCGGAGCACCGGGCGTCGTAAAGGGGGCGCAGCAGCGCTTCGCGGTGTCCGCTCTGATACAGGTGGATCTCTGCGAGCAGGGCTTTGGCCGCGGTGTCTGCATCGCTGCGCACCTGGATTAGCGCTTCATGCAGTGCGGCCAGAGTCTGGCACTCTGATTCGGTCAGGTTGGCGAGGGCCTTGCTCTGGGTGCCGAGTTGTTGCAGGCGGATCTCGTAGGGGATGTCCTGGTAGAGCGAGCCGAAGTCGAAAAATGAGTCAGTCAGTCCTTCGGTCTCCTCAAGTGTCACCACCGGGGCTTCGGCGAACACGCCGGGGTTCCTGCGATGCAGGTCTAGCAAGTCGGCGCTGTCGAGGGCGAACTCGGCCTGGCTTGCCAGGTCGCTGCCATGGTCGGCTTGAAGTGCTGCGACAAGTCGGTTTCGCCAGTGTTCGAGGATCTCCAGGGCGCCTGCGGCGAGGCCACTGTCCGAGCCGACATACTGGAGCGGATGCCCTGTCAGCGTTTGACCGAACAAGGAAGAGCCCTGGTCGTGCAGGAAGGTTTCCATATCCAGGCGACTGCCAAACCAGCGCAGGGGCAGAGTATCCCAGGGCAGGTAGAGCAATTGCGGCGCCTGGGTGCCATGCGCCGATATCACCAGGGCTCCGGGCTTGGGAAGTTTCAGGGTTTCGATGTAGAGCTTTTCATTGTCGAGTCGCAGCCATTCGGGGCTGTCGATGACCGCTTGGGCAGGACGCAGTTGTTCAAGGCTCAGTTGATAGTGGGCAAGAGCTGCGTTGATCGCCGCCTGGAAATGGGCGCGATACTGCGCGATGGCATGATTTCGGCGGGGCAGCGGGGTGCCGGGCGCTCGTTCATCCCAATAGGCGGCCCAGTGCTGGAGAACAGCGGCTTGCGAATGCACGGTCTTGAGTTTCGCAACCAGTTCATTGGGGCTCAGAGTGGCCAGTGCATGGCCAGCGGGGAGGCCGGCTATTCGCCAGTGTTGGTCCAGATCGGCAGGCAAGTCCGGGTGCTGGCGGACAAACTCACAGAGGCAGGCCAGGTTGATGAAGATCGGGGGTTGGTTGTCGTCTTTGCTTGAGCTCAGCAGGTAACTGTTTTCGGCGTCGAGCAGCAGATGATCGCGTAGCGTCTGGCGGATCGAGGCCCGGACACCGGGCGCTTGCTCCAGCAATTGGTGCAACGTACTGCGGCTCGTTTGCCACGGATGACGGCTATCGAGCATGAGGCCGACATCCTGCACGGATGAGGGTGACCAGGCGTCGAGCGAAAAGTCGACCGGGCGAAGGATGTGTGGGGTGAAGTCGTCAGGCATTGGGACCACTTTTTCTAACGGGGCCAACCAGGAGGGTCGACGAAAGCTCGATTGGACGGCACGTCAGCCATGGTCCAGCGGTATATGTTTGTGCAGGCACAGGTCGATTCGCGGTAACTCTTCACTTAAGCTTTCGCAAATGCAGGTGTATCGTATTCGCCCTTCTCGCCAGCGCCGAGCCCGGCACTGGCATGCAATTGTTCTGGAAATACGAGGTACCTGCGTTCATGTCCTTTACCCGTCGACAAATGCTCAAGGGGCTGACCGGCCTGGTGGTGGTTGGCCTTGGAGCCGGTGGCGCGACGCGTTATTGGCTGGGCCGGACGGACCCCAATGCCGGCCACGACTATGAGCTGATCGCGGCGCCGCTGGACGTGGAGCTGGTCCCGGGTCACAAGACCCCGGCCTGGGCGTTCGGACCCTCGGCACCGGGTACCGAATTGCGGGTGCGTCAGGGTGAGTGGTTGCGGGTGCGCTTCATCAATCACCTGCCGGTCCCGACCACTATTCACTGGCACGGCATTCGCCTGCCGCTGGAAATGGACGGTGTGCCTTATGTGTCGCAACTGCCGGTGTTGCCGGGCGAGTACTTCGATTACAAATTCCGCGTGCCGGACGCCGGTAGCTACTGGTATCACCCGCATGTGAGCAGCAGTGAGGAGCTGGGTCGCGGCCTGGTCGGGCCGTTGATCGTCGAAGAGCGCGAACCGACCGGTTTCAAGCATGAGGCCACGCTGAGCCTGAAAAACTGGCATGTGGACGAGGAGGGCGCGTTCCTGCCCTTCAGCATTCCTCGCGAAGCCGCGCGCAACGGTACGCTCGGGCGGCTGACCAGCATCAACGGTGTGCACAAGGCCGCCGTTGAATTGCCGGCCGGCCAGATCGTGCGCGTGCGGTTGTTGAACCTGGACAATACGGCGACCTACCGCCTTAATCTGCGCGGCAGCTACGAAGCGCAGCTGTACGCGCTGGACGGCAACCCGATCACCCCGCGGCCACTGGGCAAAGAGTATTGGCTGGGCCCGGGCATGCGTATCTGCCTGGCGCTCAAGATGCCGCCCGTCGGCGAGGAAATCTCCTTGCGCGATGGCCCGGTTCGGCTCGGTACATTGCGCTCGGTCGCCAGCGCACAGGCGCCCGACAGCGAATGGCCCAAGGCGCTGCCGGCCAACCCGGTCGCCGAGCCGGACGTGGCCAACGCCGAAAAGCTCAACTTCAATTTCGAATGGGTAGGATCGGTCTCGGTGGGCGTGGATAATGGCCGCCCGCCGAGCCTCTGGCAGATCAACGGCAAGGCCTGGGATATTACCGACAAGACCTGCGCCGACCGGCCGATTGCGACCCTGCAGAAGGGCAAGAGCTACATTTTCGAATTGAAGAACATGACCCAGTACCAGCACCCGATTCACTTGCACGGCATGAGTTTCAAGGTGATCGCCTCCAATCGCCGTGACATCGTCGAGCCGTATTTCACTGACACTTACCTGCTCGGCAAGAACGAGCGTGCCCAGGTGGCCCTGGTGGCTGATAACCCCGGCACCTGGATGTTCCATTGCCACGTCATCGACCACATGGAAACCGGCCTGATGGCGGCGATCGAGGTGGTTTGATGCGCCAGCCACAGATCATCGACCGCAGCATGGACCAACACTACATGCGCGAAGCCCTGGCGCTGGCGGCGCAAGGCGCGGCCATGGGCGAGGTACCGGTGGGCGCGGTGCTGGTCCAGCACGGCGAGATCATCGGGCGCGGGTTCAATTGCCCGATCAGCGGCAGCGACCCCAGCGCCCACGCCGAGATGGTCGCCATCCGTGCCGCCGCCCAGGCGGCGAGCAACTACCGACTGCCGGGCAGCACCCTGTATGTGACCCTTGAGCCGTGCAGCATGTGCGCGGGCTTGATCGTGCATTCACGGGTCAATCGGGTGGTGTACGGGGCGTTGGAGCCCAAGGCTGGGGTGGTGCAGAGCCAGGGGCAGTTTTTTACCCAGGGATTTCTGAATCACCGAGTGCTCTATGAGGGCGGGGTCTTGGCCGAGGAGTGTGGAGCGATCTTGAGTGAGTTTTTCAAGGCGCGGCGAGCCAGGCAGTAAGTCTGTAAGCGCGTCTGCCCTCGCAAGTTTATGGTGCCTGGGCCGACGTCATCGCGAGCAAGCTTTGCTCCCACAAATGCCCCCCGCGCAATATCGGTGTAAATGGAGATGGGTGTGGGAGCAGAGCTTGCTCGCGATGCTTTTAGAGCTGCGGGGTCTGCTCGGAGGGCTTGGTCTTGTCCACGCCCGGCACATGCAGGCTGCTCTCCGCCACCTGGCTGCCTTCAAGCTGCGGCTGGGTCACCCAGGTCAGAATGTCGTAATAACGACGGATGTTGGCCACGAAATGCACCGGTTCGCCGCCCCGGGCATAACCGTATTTGGTCTTGCGGTACCACTGCTTCTGCGACAGGCGCGGCAGCATCTTTTTCACATCCAGCCACTTGTTCGGGTTCAGGCCTTCGTTGGCGGCCAGTTTGCGGGCGTCGTCCAGGTGGCCGCCGCCGACGTTGTAGGCGGCCAGGGCGAACCAGGTGCGGTCCGGCTCCTCAATCTTGTCGTCCAACTGGTCCTTGACGTACATGAAGTATTTGGCGCCGCCGCTGATGCTCTGCTTGGGATCCAGGCGGTTGGACACGCCCATGGCCTTGGCCGTGCGCTGGGTCAGCATCATCAGGCCGCGCACGCCGGTCTTGGAGGTGACGGTCGGTTGCCACAGGGATTCCTGATAACCGATGGCGGCCAGCAGGCGCCAGTCGACCTGTTCTTGCTTGGCTGAAGTCTTGAAGTGTTTCTCGTATTTGGGCAGGCGCTGCTGCAAGTGTTGCGCAAAGGTGTAGGCGCCCATGTAACCCAGCACATCCACGTGGCCGTAGTAGCGGTCTTTCAGGCGTTGCAGGGTGCCATTCTTTTGCACCTTGTCGAGAAACGCGTTGATCTCGTTGAGCAGGCTGTTGTCGTTACCGGTGGCAACGGCCCAGCGCTGGTCGCGGGCATCGCCCAGGTCGAAGGCGACCCGCACGTTGGCGAAGTAGACCTGGTTCATGGCCACTTCATTGGAGTCGACCAGGGTCAGGTCGATCTGACCTTCGTCGACCATGCGCAGCAGGTCAACGACCTCTACGGCATCAGACTCTTCGTATTCGAGCTTTGGATATCGCTTTTTCAACTCCGCCAGCTGATCGGCATGGGTACTGCCCTTGAGCACCATGATGTGCTTGCCGACCAGGTCGGCCGGGTCGGTGGGACGTGACTTGCCGCTGCGGTAGATGATTTGCGGGGTGACTTCCAGATACGGGTGGGAAAACCGCGCCTGGATCTTTCGGCTTTCACTGCTGACCAGCCCGGCCGCGGCGATGACCGGGCCTGAGGGTTTGCTCAGGCTGGTAAAGATTTCGTCGAGGTTGTCAGCGGTTTCAATCTTGAGTTCAACGCCCAGGTCATCGGCGAAACGCTTGACCAGCTCATACTCGAAGCCGGTTTCGCCGTTGCGGTCTTCGAAGTAAGTGGCCGGGCTGTTGCGGGTTATCACGCGCAGCACGCCGTCCTCCTTGACTCGCTCAAGGGTGCTTGGTTTATCAACACAAGCACCGAGCATAAGGAAGAATCCGATTGCGATGAGCCAATTGGCGCAGCGCTGGCGCAAAGCGGTCTGGGCAAACATGAGTGCAGTATACGCAAAGGATAACCGGTGCCATATCTCGACAGTGATTGGCTTGTCTGTTAGTGCGATTGCGCCATGGCCCCGTGAGATGGGGCAAAACAGCTCATTGGCCAGCCGCCGCTTGCCGGGCCGACGTTCGGCGATTGCATCGCACGCCGTTTCGGGTGCCGTGGGCCGCGGATTAGGCTAGAATGCACGGCCTCTAAGCACACCCCTTCCTGAGGCTGTCCCGAAGATGTTGATCCTGCGCGGCGCTCCTGCCCTTTCTGCCTTTCGCCACGGTAAATTACTCGAGCAATTGAGCCAGAAAGTCCCCGCTGTTAGTGGCTTGTATGCTGAATTCGCTCATTTCGCCGAGGTTGACGGCGTTCTGACCAACGACCAACAACAAGTCCTGACTCGCCTGCTCAAGTACGGCCCAAGCGTGCCGGTTCAGGAACCCAGTGGCCGGATGTTCCTGGTGCTGCCGCGTTTCGGCACCATTTCGCCCTGGTCGAGCAAGGCCAGCGACATTGCCCACAACTGTGGCCTGAGCAACATCCAGCGACTGGAACGCGGTATCGCCTTCTATGTCAGCGGTGAGCTGAGTGAAGCAGACGCGGCTCTGGTGGCCGATGTATTGCACGACCGCATGACCCAGATCGTGCTGGGCAAGCTTGAAGAGGCTGCCGGCCTGTTCAGTCATGCCCAGCCCAAGCCGCTGACCGCCGTCGACGTACTCGGCGGTGGCCGTGCCGCGCTGGAAGCCGCCAACGTCGAGTTGGGCCTGGCCCTGGCCGAAGACGAAATCGATTACCTGGTCACCAGCTTCCAGGGTCTCAAGCGCAACCCGCACGACATCGAACTGATGATGTTCGCCCAGGCGAACTCCGAGCACTGCCGCCACAAGATTTTCAACGCCAGTTGGGACATCGACGGCCAGAGCCAGGAAAAAAGCCTGTTTGGCATGATCAAGAACACCTACCAGATGCACAACGAAGGTGTTCTGTCGGCTTATAAAGACAACGCCTCGGTGATTGTCGGTTCCGTGGCCGGTCGTTTCTTCCCGAACCCTGAAACCCGCCAGTACGGCGCGGTGCAGGAGCCGGTGCACATCCTGATGAAGGTCGAGACCCACAACCACCCGACCGCCATCGCGCCATTCCCGGGGGCGTCCACCGGCTCCGGCGGCGAGATCCGCGACGAGGGCGCGACCGGCCGTGGCGCCAAGCCAAAGGCAGGCCTGACCGGTTTTACCGTGTCCAACCTGCAGATCCCTGGCTTCGAACAGCCATGGGAAGTGCCGTACGGCAAGCCTGAGCGTATCGTCACCGCGCTGGACATCATGATCGAAGGCCCGCTGGGCGGCGCTGCGTTCAACAACGAGTTCGGTCGTCCGGCCCTGACTGGTTACTTCCGTACCTTCGAGCAGTCGATCAACACCCCCCACGGCGACGAAGTGCGCGGCTACCACAAGCCGATCATGCTCGCTGGCGGCATGGGTAACATCCGTGAAGATCACGTGCAAAAAGGCGAGATCACCGTCGGCGCCAAGCTGATCGTGCTCGGTGGCCCGGCCATGCTGATCGGCCTGGGCGGCGGTGCTGCATCCTCGATGGCGACCGGCACCAGCTCGGCTGACCTGGACTTCGCCTCGGTACAGCGCGAAAACCCGGAAATGGAACGCCGTTGCCAGGAAGTCATCGACCGTTGCTGGCAGCTGGGCGACAAGAACCCGATCGCCTTCATCCACGACGTGGGTGCCGGTGGTCTGTCCAACGCCTTCCCGGAGCTGGTCAACGACGGCGGCCGTGGCGGTCGTTTCGAGCTGCGTAACGTGCCGAACGACGAGCCTGGCATGGCGCCGCTGGAAATCTGGAGCAACGAATCCCAGGAACGTTACGTTCTGGCGGTCGATGCCGCTGATCTGGAACGCTTCCAGGCCATTTGCGAGCGTGAACGTTGCCCGTTCGCGGTCGTCGGTGAAGCCACCGCCGAGCCGCAACTGACCGTCACCGACAGCCACTTTGGCAACAGCCCGGTCGACATGCCACTGGAAGTGCTGCTGGGCAAGGCCCCGCGCATGCACCGTTCGGTCGCCCGCGAAGCGGAGCTTGGCGATGATTTCGACCCGAGCGGCCTGGACCTGACCGATTCCATCGAGCGCGTCCTGCACCACCCGGCCGTGGCCAGCAAAAGCTTCCTGATCACCATCGGCGACCGCACCATTACCGGCCTGGTTGCTCGCGACCAGATGGTCGGCCCATGGCAGGTGCCGGTGGCTGACGTGGCCGTGACCGCCACCAGCTTCGACGTCTACACCGGTGAAGCCATGGCCATGGGCGAGCGTACACCGCTGGCCCTGCTCGACGCTCCGGCGTCCGGGCGCATGGCGATCGGCGAGACCCTGACCAACATGGCCGCCTCGCGCATCGGCAAGATCTCCGACATCAAACTGTCGGCCAACTGGATGTCCGCTGCCGGCCACCCGGGTGAAGACGCCCGCCTGTACGACACCGTCAAGGCGGTCGGCATGGAGCTGTGCCCTGAGCTGGGCATCACCATCCCGGTGGGCAAGGACTCGATGTCCATGAAAACCCGCTGGAGCGATGAGGGCGCAGAGAAGAGCGTCACCTCGCCAATGTCGCTGATCGTGACCGGTTTCGCGCCTGTCACCGACATCCGCCAGACCCTGACCCCAGAGCTGCGCATGGACAAGGGCGAGACCGATCTGATCCTGATCGATCTGGGCCGTGGCCAGAACCGCATGGGTGCCTCGATTCTCGCCCAGACCCACGGCAAGCTCGGCAAGCAGGCTCCGGACGTCGATGACGCCGAAGATCTGAAAGCCTTCTTCGCCGTGATCCAGGGCCTGAACGCCGACGGCCACCTGCTGGCTTACCACGACCGTTCCGACGGTGGTTTGCTGGTGAGCGCCGTGGAAATGGCCTTCGCGGGTCATTGCGGTCTGATCCTGCACCTGGAATCGCTGGCCGAATCCAGGGAAGAAATCGCAGCGGTCCTGTTCAACGAAGAGCTGGGTGCGGTCATCCAGGTTCGTCAGGACGCCACCCCAAGCGTGTTGGCACAGTTCAGCGCTGCTGGCCTGGGCGACTGCGTTGCGGTGATCGGCAAGCCGGTCAACAACGGCGACGTGGTCATCAGCTTCAACGGCGATGTGCAGTTCGAAGGCCAGCGCCTTCTGCTGCAACGCCAGTGGGCTGAAACCAGCTACCAGATCCAGCGCCTGCGCGACAACGCCACCTGCGCCGAGCAGGAATTCGACGTCCTGCTGGAAGAAGACAACCCGGGCCTGAGCGTCAAGCTGGGCTTTGATGTCAACCAGGACATCGCCGCGCCATACATCAAGAAAGGCGTGCGTCCGCAAGTGGCCGTCCTGCGTGAGCAGGGCGTCAACGGCCAGGTGGAGATGGCGGCTGCGTTCGACCGCGCCGGCTTCAACGCCATCGACGTGCACATGAGCGATATCCTCGCCGGTCGCGTCGACCTGAACGAGTTCAAGGGCCTGGTGGCCTGCGGTGGCTTCTCCTATGGCGACGTTCTCGGCGCCGGTGAGGGCTGGGCGAAGTCGGCACTGTTCAACACCCGTGCCCGCGATGCCTTCCAGGGCTTCTTCGAGCGCAACGACAGCTTCACCCTGGGTGTGTGCAACGGTTGCCAGATGCTCTCCAACCTGCACGAGCTGATTCCGGGCAGCGAGTTCTGGCCGCACTTCGTGCGTAACCGTTCCGAGCAGTTCGAAGCCCGTGTGGCGATGGTCCAGGTGCAGGAGTCCAACTCGATCTTCCTGCAGGGCATGGCCGGTTCGCGCATGCCGATCGCCATCGCTCACGGCGAAGGCCATGCCGAGTTCGCCAGCGAAGAAGCACTGCTGGAAGCCGACCTGTCCGGTTGCGTGGCGCTGCGCTTTGTCGATAACCACGGCAAGGTCACCGAAACCTACCCGGCCAACCCGAACGGCTCGCCGCGCGGGATCACCGGCCTGACCAGCCGCGACGGTCGCGTCACCATCATGATGCCGCACCCTGAGCGGGTCTTCCGTGCTGTTCAGAACTCCTGGCGTCCTGACGACTGGAACGAAGATGCGGCCTGGATGCGCATGTTCCGCAATGCGCGGGTCTGGGTGAACTAAGGATGTTCAAGCTCTGCTTCTACGTGCCGACCAGCCACGTCGAAGTGGTCAAGAGCGCCGTGTTCGCCGCCGGTGGCGGTCGGATCGGCGCTTATGACAGCTGTGCCTGGCAGGTGCTTGGCCAGGGACAGTTCCGCCCGCTCGACGGCAGCCAGCCCTTTTTGGGGCAAACTGGTGTGGTTGAGCAGGTGGAGGAGTGGAAGGTCGAGCTGGTGGTTGCCGATGCGTTGATTGCCGCGGTCATCACGGCCCTGAAGCAGAGCCATCCTTACGAAACACCCGCCTATGAAGTCTGGCAACTCGCGGACTTCTGACCGGCATAAAAAAACCGGCGCCCGAATATCGGTCGCCGGTTTTTTTATGGTTCATCGCGCAAGATCTAAAGCCGAATAAACAAGGCTGGCAACTCCAATCTCACAGGCCATGGCACGTTGCAACAAATGTGGGAGCGGATTTATCCGCGAAGCGCCGCGCGGGCGGCGCGCGATTTCGGCAGCGCCGGAAAACCCAAGGCAAGCACTTGGAAGCCTTGATACGGTCTTCAGGAAACCCTCTTCATTCTGATGGGGGAGGCGAGGGGGCCTGTCAGTGGATCGCCGGAGCCGTGTGAGGTGCCTGCCTTGGTTTTTCCATTGTTCTTGAGATCGAGCGCCGCCCGCGCGGCGCTTCGCGGATAAATCCGCTCCCACATTTGTTGCAACGTGCCATGGCCTGTGAGGTTGGGGTTGTCAGCCTTGCTTGTAAGGCGGGAGATCGCGGTGGCGCAGGGGCAAAAAAAGTCGATCAGGGGCGGATTTCGACCATGGTGCCGTCCTTGACCATATCCCATACCTCACGCATATCGTCGTTGCGCATGGCGATGCAGCCTTCGGTCCAGTCCAGGGTCTGGAAATACCACTCCGGGTATTCTTCCGACAGCGGTGTACCGTGGATCATGATCATGCCGCCGGGCGGTACGCCCTGATTACGCGCACGTGCCGAATCGGTAATGTTGGGGTAGGAAACATGCATGGCCAGGTTGAAGCGGTCGCTCACCTTGCGCCAGTCGATCCAGTAAAAGCCCTCGGGGGTGCGCTTGTCGCCTTCGCGTTGCTTGGGGCCGTTTGGTTGCTTGCCCAAGGAGATGCGGTAGCTTTTCAGTGGCTCGCCGCGGCTGATCAATTGCAGCTGACGGGCGGATTTCAGTACCAGGATCTTGTCGACCGACGGTTGCGCCGTGACCGGCTTCGTCTCGATGGTTTGAGTGAAGGACGCCGACGCCTGGGTGGCGACAAAAAGGCAGAAGAGGGCAAGCAAACGGCGCATCTTGAATCGGTATCCTGAATGTGAACGCACCGCTGATGCGGGTGCCAGTATTGGGCGAATTATAGTCAAGCCTTGGGGGGCTGTGCCATCAGTGGTGCCAGAGTCTCATTGCGAACGGGGTAATGATTCTCTCGCCGATCGGCGAAATAGCATTCAAGGGTGCGACCAACGGTCTTGAAGGCCAGCTCCGACCAGGGGATTTCGTCCTCGCGAAACAGCCGGACTTCGAGGCTTTCGGTGCCGGCTGCAAAGTCCAGGTCAGTCAATTGCGCCCGGAAAAACACGTGGACCTGGCTGATGTGTGGCAGATCGAACAGCGTGTACAGGTGCAAGTCAGTGACCCGTGCGCTGGCTTCTTCATCGGTTTCACGACGGGCGGCCTGTTCCAGGGTTTCACCGTTTTCCATAAAGCCGCCTGGCAAGGTCCAGTAGCCCCTCCGTGGCTCGATGGCGCGCCGACACAACAGCACCTGATCGCCCCACAGCGGCAAGCAGCCGGCGACGATATTCGGGTTCTGGTAGTGGATGGTTTCGCAGTGAACGCAGACGAAACGCAAGCGATTATCGCCTTCGGGGATGCGGTGCGTGACGGGCTGGCCGCACTGGCTGCAGAATTTCATGCTTATATTCCTGATGACTGTCGCTATCTTGGGGGCAGCTGGCGGTACCAGGCAAGTCCGATTGACGCAGGGGGTTGGGCGGGGGCGCGCTTTGGTGCATGATGCAAGACAGGCTTTGATTCGAGAGAGACCATGCTGGACGAGCTACTTCGACGAGTAAGCGCCCATACGCCGCGTACGCTGGAGACGGACCGACGTTTCCCTGAGGCAGCCGTATTGTTGCCGATTACCCGTAGTGAAGAGCCCGAGCTGGTGCTGACCTTGCGCGCCAAGGGGCTCTCGACCCATGGTGGCGAGGTGGCCTTTCCCGGTGGCCGGCGCGACCCGGAAGACCCGGACCTGGTCTTCACCGCCCTGCGTGAAGCCGAAGAAGAAATCGGCCTGCCGCCTGGGCTGGTCGAAGTGATCGGCCCGCTGAGCCCATTGATCTCCCTGCATGGCCTGAAAGTCACCCCTTATGTCGGGCTGATTCCCGACTACGTCGAATACCGCGCCAACGACGCCGAAATCGCCGCAGTCTTCACGGTGCCGCTGGAGTTCTTCCGCCAGGACCCGCGCGACCACACTCACCGTATCGATTATCAGGGCCGCAGCTGGTATGTGCCCAGCTACCGCTATGAGGGCTACAAGATCTGGGGGTTGTCGGCAATCATGATCGTCGAACTGATCAACCTGCTTTATGATGCGCGCATCAGCCTGCATCAGCCGCCTGAGCGCTTCACCCCTATGTGAGCGGGGCCACCCGCCGTCAGCCGAGCCTTGAGGAACACCGCATGAAATACCGCCTGGGCGACTCGCGGGTCGAAACCCATCCTTGCAGTTGGGTTGCACCCAACGCCACCCTGATCGGCAAGGTTCGCCTGCAGGCCGGTGCCAACGTCTGGTTTGGCGCCGTGCTGCGCGGCGATAACGAACTGATCGACATTGGCCCTGACAGCAATGTCCAGGACGGCACCGTGATGCACACCGACATGGGCTCGCCGCTGACGATCGGTACTGGCGTCACGATCGGTCATAACGCCATGCTGCACGGCTGCAGTGTCGATGATTACAGCCTGATCGGCATCAACGCGGTCATCCTCAACGGTGCACGCATCGGCAAGCACTGCATCATCGGCGCCAACACGCTGATCGGTGAAGGCAAGGAAATCCCGGACGGTTCGCTGGTCATGGGTTCGCCAGGCAAAATCGTGCGCGAATTGACCGATGCCCAGAAGAAAATGCTCGAGGCCAGTGCCGCCCATTACGTCCAGAATGCTCAACGCTATGCCCGAGAACTCGCCCCGCAGGAAGAATCATGAGTGACGAACGCCCGGTGCGCTCCCCGTGCATCAATGTCTGTGCCCTGGACAACGACGATATCTGCGTTGGCTGCCAGCGTACCGGTGATGAAATCACCCGCTGGGGTCGCATGGACAATACCGAGCGCCGCCTGGTGCTGGGGCTGTGTGACCAGCGTGCCCGGGCCAGTGGCGCGTTGATCGCGCAGGTTACCCCGCAATCCGCCTGATCCATTCCCCATTCGTTGAAATCCACCCCTTCGCGGGCTTGTCCGCGAAGGGGTCAGACGGCTGGCGCGCACGCAAAAACGCGCCGACCGGCTCAAACCCCGAGTGCAAGATCAGGTAAAATGCCAGCCTTTCACGGGGTTGCGCTGAGCCTGCGGCCCTCGAACCGTTGCACTGAGGATCTGAAATGACCCGTATCGGAACCCCGTTGTCGCCGTCCGCGACGCGCGTACTGTTGTGTGGCTGTGGCGAACTGGGCAAGGAAGTGGTGATCGAGCTGCAGCGCCTGGGCGTTGAAGTGATTGCCGTCGACCGTTATGCCGATGCGCCGGCCATGCAAGTCGCTCACCGCAGCCACGTGATCAACATGCTCGACGGTGCGGCCTTGCGTGCGGTGATCGAGGCGGAAAAACCTCACTACATCGTTCCGGAAATCGAAGCCATCGCCACCGCCACCCTGGTGGAACTCGAGGCTGAAGGCTTCACTGTCGTGCCGACCGCCCGCGCCGCGCAGCTGACCATGAACCGCGAAGGCATCCGCCGCCTGGCCGCTGAAGAGCTGGACCTGCCGACCTCGCCCTACCACTTCGCCGATACCTTTGAAGACTACCGCAAGGCGGTTGAAGACCTGGGCTTCCCGTGCGTGGTCAAGCCAGTCATGAGTTCTTCGGGCAAGGGCCAAAGCCTGCTCAAGAGCCGCGACGACCTGCAAAAGGCCTGGGATTACGCCCAGGAAGGCGGCCGCGCCGGCAAAGGCCGGGTCATCGTCGAAGGCTTTATCGATTTCGACTACGAAATCACCCTGCTGACCGTTCGCCATGTGGGCGGTACTACCTTCTGCGCGCCGGTTGGCCATCGTCAAGAGCAAGGCGACTACCAGGAATCCTGGCAGCCACAGGCCATGAGCCCGGTAGCACTGGCCGAATCCGAGCGGGTTGCCAAGGCAGTGACCGAAGCCCTGGGCGGCCGTGGCCTGTTCGGCGTCGAATTGTTCGTCAAGGGCGATCAGGTCTGGTTCAGCGAAGTCTCGCCACGCCCGCACGACACCGGCCTGGTCACCCTGATTTCTCAGGACCTGTCGCAATTCGCCCTGCATGCGCGGGCCATTCTCGGCTTGCCGATCCCGCTGATTCGCCAGTTCGGCCCATCGGCATCGGCCGTGATTCTGGTCGAGGGCCAGTCCACCCAAACCGCCTTTGCCAACCTCGGCGCCGCCCTGAGCGAGCCCGACACTGCGCTGCGTCTGTTCGGCAAGCCCGAAGTCAACGGCCAGCGGCGCATGGGCGTGTGCCTGGCGCGTGACGAATCCATTGATGCCGCTCGTGCCAAGGCTACCCGGGCTTCCCGGGCGGTCAAGGTCGAATTCTAAGCACCTGATGCATCGCGGGCAGGGCACCCACGCCTGGCCCGCAATCCTCTGGGTGGTATTTCCCTAACACCCAGCCCTCCCTGCTTTTCGTTTGACTCAGGCTTCCTCCTCTAACTGGAACCTGACAATGACCAGCAGTTTTTCTCCCTTCGGCCTGATTGCCGCCAGCGCAACCATGGCCAACAGCCTCAGCAAACACTTTGCCAGCCGTCCTTCATTGCGCTCCGTGGCTTCGGCCCTGCTGCGTGAACAGTGGGCACAGCCTCTGGCCCTTACGCCGCAGGACCCCGCCAAAATCTTTATTGTGACCCCGGTCTACTCAAGCGATGGCGAGAGGGAAGCGGCCGATGGGTATCACTGTCTGGCGCTGCCCGATGCCCTGATTCTGCGCTTGTGCACCGGCGCGACCTTGAATCTGATCGAGGGTGTACAGTTTCTGACCACCGAGGCCGGCGCTGAATTTCCCCAAGCCCTTGAGGCTGATCTGCATGCCCTCGAGCTGATGCTCAATGAGCTTGGCGCAGACCTGCTCGACCACTACAAATCCCGGCTTGTCGACTATTGGAACCTTGCTCAAGGTCAGTCGGTGAGCCCTTGGCAGTGGCTTTCAGGGCACCTGTTCGAGCAATTCAAAATGGCCGTGGCGGCGCGCACCGCCGACCAGACGATCGATCAGCTGGAAGCTGCCACCGCCCTGGCGCTGGCTGACTATCCCGAGGCCCGGAGCAGAGCCCGAGTGACGGGCGCAACGCAGACTCAGGCTTACCTGTTGAGCCTGGACCCGACCGGCGCGTTGGGTATGCACCCGCAACTGGCCAGCGCCATTGTGATTGAGCGCAAGATTGAGGCTCCAGCGCGTGAGATCGTTCTTTTGTTCACCCTGACCGGTGAACTGCGCCGCTATAGCTCCCGCCAGGCGCTGGCGCAGGCACTGGCCAGGGAGATGGGCACTGGCACCTCGCCCGGTGCCCATGAGCTGAACCTTCATACACCCGCAGGCAATATCTTCCAGGCCCAGGCCCGTACCTTGCTGGAGCAGCAATTGCTGTGCATCGACGTCATTGCCAGCTCCTGGCAAGGCCAGTCCCCGGACTTTTTGCAGCCTGCGCTCGAGCAGGCCACGTCCTTGCTGCAAACCAGCGGCCTGGAGGAGAAGAACCGCCTGGAGCAGCTATGGAAGGCGCTGCCTGACTGGTTGGCCGATGCCGACGCCGAAGAAAAGGTTCGTTACCGCGACGGATTGCTGGCCCTCGCCCAGTCCCAGGGGCAAGGCAAAGGCGAGTGGGTGCTGGAGGGGGTGGAGACGATCGATGAGTACGCCACGCGCCTGTTGAGCGAGCAGATCGCCCGGGACGGCATTGACCTTCAGGGGCTTGCATTGGCCGATATCGAGATCGTCAACCAGCAGGTGACGGCGGTGCCGGTGGGCGGCCCGGGCAATCCCTCGGCAGCCGGTGCGGTCGAGACCGTCACCCTGTCGCTGGTCCGCTTCGCGCTGGAAAACCTCGGAGCCTTGCACCCCGGCCGCGTCCAGGTCAGGGCGCAAGGCGGGCACAGCCTGCCAGACAGGTTGACGGTTGAATACCTCAAACGGCTGGTCCAGCAAGTGGATGTCGGCGGCAATTACCCGGGGTATCTGCGCTCCTTGTTGCTGGACGATCCGGAGCAGGCCCGGCACCGAGAAGCATTGCTCAAGCAGCAGCTTGAGGTGCAGGTGCCGTTGCTGGCCTTGCAATACAGCATCCAAGGCCACAATGGACTTGATGAGCGCGGCTGGCGCTGCGTGAATGCAGCCTTTCAATCAGCCGGCCTGCGTCGCGCCGGGGGCCAGCCCATCACCCTCGCGCGGCTTGGCTTTGTGTCCCGCCCGGGTGCGGAGCCTGACGTTGCTCTGGGCGCCTATGTCATCGGTCCCGCCGAGACCGCCTACGGCCCGGTCATTCTGTACCGGCCGTTGCATCTGGAGCCGCTGGTTCAGTTCAACTCGCGCCAGGCCGTGCTGGAGACAATCAAGACCGACACGGCGCTTGAGGCCGATATCCTCCGGCGACTGCCGGAAAAACGCCGACCGATTTACGCCCTCGGGGGCTTCGAATCGCCCCATATCGTGCGTTTTGGCAGCGGTTCCGATTTCGCCCCAATCGACACGCCAGCCCCGGCCACCCTCAGTGAAGCAGTGCTCGGAGACGATCTGATCACGCCGCTCTATCACGATATCGTGGGTGAAATGATCGAAGTGGCGCATCAACAATCGCTATCGACCGCGCAAAGCCGCTGGGCGAGTTTCTGGGAGTTGGGCTGGTTGATGTTCAACACCTTGTTGCCAATGGTTTCAGGGCCTGTCGCCACGGCCGGCTGGCTGCTCCAGGCGATGGCCTCGGTTCAAGGAGCGCTTGCGGCCCAGGCAAACGCAGACAAGGCGACCCAGGCTGAACGCTTGGTCGATCTGCTCTTCAATATCGTGCTGGTGCTTTCGCTGCGGCGTTACGAGGTCGAGCCCGGGACGCCGCAACGCCCCGCTGAACCGGTTGCGCTCACCCCCAGGATTACCCCGCAGGCCTTGACCAGCCCCTCCAGTCAAACCCTGCAGCGCCTGGACTTCTCCTGGTCAGCGATTGCAATGCTCAACGAGCGGCAACGCGTCGAGTTGGCATCCTTCAAGATCGCAGCCCCTGCTGGCGCGCTTGCCCCCGTCCCCCATGGCCAGTTCAAAGGCCTGTACGAGCACCAGGGCGCCTGGCTGGCCAGGGTCGATCGTGATTACTACCGGGTGGCGCTTGGCACCGACGAGGTGCGCATTATCGATGCCGCAGACGATGCGCATCTGGGGCCATGGTTGCGCGCCGACGCTGAGGGAGAGTGGGGACCGGACCTGCGGTTACGCCTGCGAGGCGGCGCCGACCGCCCTGAAAGCGCTGACGTCGAGCGCAGGATCGGCATGCTGGAGAAGCTGTGGACTGGCTTCAACGCACAGAAAGAGGCGCTGCACGACGCGCTTGCAGCGCAGTTCAAGGTCCTCGATTCCATGCCGGAGTCCTCGCTGGCCAGCGACCCGCTGCGCGAGGCGTACGTGGAGGATTTGGACAAGTACCTGGCGCGTCTGAGCCTTGCCGACGATGCCTTGAAAAAGCAGAACGACTTGCGAGCGGTCGCCCGCTTCAGCGAAAAACATGCCGATTATATCTATGAGCTGGCGCTCCGCTCGCAAGAGCAAGCGATGCATGTGCATTGGCTGTTTGTGGACAAGGACAGCAGCTTTCACACTTATGTGGATTCCTTCGCCCATGGGCTGAGCACGATTTTCGAAGAGGGCACGGCGCAGGATCGCGCGCAGTTTTATCGGCACTACACGGATTCCTTGCAGTTGATCGATCGCGCGATCCTCTTGCAGGACCGTGACGAACAGCTGAAGACAGAGCTGTTCAGCGTGCCGCCGTTCGGCAGGAAATACGCCGCCAACCTTGAGCGCGCCGGGCGCCAGGTCAAGTCGGTGTTGGCGTGGAGAGCCCAACGCTTGGGCTTCCTGTGTGTGCTGGCGATTCGCGACCTGACCCAGACGCCGGGGGTCAATGAATTGTTGAAAAATGCCGGCAGCCGCGCTCGGGTAGCGGGGCAAACCCTGCTGGCACTGGAGAAAGGTTATGACCCGGAGCAGATGATCGAGCCGTTGCAGAGCGTGGTCGAGCAGTTCTCCCGGGCCGAGGACAACGCCGAGAACTTCAGGCTCAACCTGGACGTGGGACAGCGCACGCCAGAGCTGGATCGCTTGATCACCTGCATTGCCGAGTTGCGTGAACTTGCCCGGGCCAGGCTGGATCGGGCCAGAGACATGCTCGATGAGTACCTCCCGGTTGCCACCAGGCCCGGCAAAGCGGCGGGCACCCTGATCAGAACGCGCCATCGCGGTATTGTGGTCGGGCGTTTGCGCCCTGCGGCCGGGGCTGATGAGCAGGCGCTGGTCGAGCTCGTAGAGCCGGTCAGGAACGAAGTGCTGGCGACCTTTCGACAGCACAACAGCGATCAGGTCTGGGATGAGGTCGCAACGCGCAAGCCCGGCAACGCGGATAAAGGCCGACCGCTGGATGCGATTGTGGGCGAGGCGCGAAAGTGGCTGAACGGGACCGAACGGGTGATCGAGAACGCTCGCTTGCAATCGAAAACCGCAAAAATCCCGGTGGAAATCGAGGAAATCCTTCAACACCGCGCCACGCGTTTGCAAGGCTTGGCGGACGACATCGAGACGGCGTTGACCCGCAGCAATGTCACCGACCGCCCGACGCTCGAACACGGCTCCAGTGTGGTGCTCGACCATGCCTTGACCACTGCTGCGCAACGTTGCATGAAGGAGGGGCGGTTGTTGCGCATCGCCATGACCAAGGCTCGGGCGCCGACCGATACCGGGGTTGACTACCTCGTCCAGCAGAAACAAGTGGTCATTTCACCAGTGGGTGGTCGAGTGCCGACCGCCGACAAGAAAGGTTCGGATTTCCTTCAGGAATACGTCATCAAGGACCTGGAAGGCCACGCGCTTTGGTACGCCCACTTCCACTACCCCAGCCGTTCCACGGTGGCCGGCGGTTTCAAGGTGGCTCATCTGAAAACAGCGGCGCAGCGGCACCTGGGGTTCAAGAAGCAGCTCAAGGATGGCTTGCCGGTGGTGCCTGTTTACCGTTACCCGATCAGCCCGGCGCTGGCTCAGGCCTTGTTCCTTCATTCGGAGGCACGCGCATGAGCGAGCATTCCGGGCAAAGGTCGATCAACGAATACTGGGTCAGGCAACTTCTGCCCGCCTCGCTGATCGCAGCCAAGCCAGCCCTCGTGCGACGATTGAGCCACAGTTTGAAGGCCAGCCAGCAGGCGCACGATGAGGTGCTTGAGGCCCTCAAGTCACTGCAGACCCCTGACGATTTTGCCGCACCCTTGCTGAGTGCCAGCCTCGTGTCCGCATTCGGCGAGGGCCTGGATATTCACAAGGATCAGTACTGGCACGGCAAGAAAGTGGCGGTCATACCTGAGCAGGTCCCCATCGTCACCTCCATCTGGCAGCCGCGCTATTTCAAACACAGCTTGTTGCAAGCCGCCTTGCACAATTTTTCCGCGCAAGAAGCCGCGCCGATCTACACCCTGGATCGCATTGAGCGGGCGTCCTCGCTTCCCCTGCAGGTGGCGATCACCCCTGAACGCTTTGCCGCCCACTGCCGCGAGCTGGACCTGGGTGGCCGCTATCAGGCGCACCTGGAGCAGGTATTCGCGCCAGAGGCCACGGCCGCGGCGATTACCCGCAGCAAGCGCCATGACCTGGAAGTGGCGGCGCACATGGCGTTGTTGCTGCGTCATATCAGCCCGCCTGTGTATCAGCTGATCCTGAATATTGCCAGTCTCAAAAACACAGCCTCGTCGCTGTGGCAGTCGGTGACCTACAAGCAGTTGCTCCTGTCGGGGCGGGCCATGGCCGATATCGTGCTGATCGAGTGCTGGTGTGCGCCGCAGCACCTGGATGATTTCAATCTGCACTTGCCCCGGTTGTACAAATTGGTGGTGTACATCCCCAATGACCCGCGCGCGCCGCTGCGCGAGTACGGGACTTTCGCGGCGTTTGAACAAGACTTGATCGGCCGATTGCAGAACGAGCGCTATCGCCAGCGACTGTGCCGCTTTGTGCGCCGCGACGAAGCCTTCGCGCTTTTGAACCAATGGCAAGCGCAGGCCGCGGGGCAGGGCAAGGTGTCAGCCACGTTCGACACTCGCCCGATCAGCGCTCCATTATTCGACAGCCTTCACCGGCTACTGCTCGAGCGCCTCAAGCAGGATGCCGGTTTTATCGCCGTGCCGAGTGCCCGGGATGATCAGAAGGCCCAGCGTGCAACCTTTCAGGACGCCGTGTCGATGGGGCTGGATGGGTTGGTCATTGCCTCGTTTTTCGTGCCCGGGCTTGCCCAGTTGATGCTGGGGGTGATGGTTGGCCAGCTCATGTATGAGGTGTTCGCGGGTTTCGTGGACTGGGCTTCAGGGGATCGGCGCAGCGCTTTTTTGCGCCTGACCGTGGTGCTCGAGCAGTCGGCCGGGATCGCGGCCTTCGGGTTGGTCGCCGGGGCGACCGCTTATGCGAGCCAGCAGGCCGGATTCTTTGAGCGCTTGGTGCCGGTCAGATTGGCCAATGGCAAGACCCGCTTGTGGAATCCTGACCTCACCCCCTATCAATGCGGTGAGCCGCCCGCACTCGGCGTGGCTGAAGATGAGCAGGGCTTGATCGCGCAAGGTTCAAGCCAGGTGATTCGCATGGACGGCACGGCCTATGAAGTGATGTTCGATGAGGCGTTGGGCAAATGGCGCATCCCGCACCCGCGCAGGCCACAGGCCTACGCGCCGGTGCTGGAGCACAATGGCGCCGGTGCCTGGCGGGCCAGCTTTGACAGTCCGATGCACTGGGTTGGGGCGCGTTATTTGTTTCGCCGCCTGGGGCCGCGCTTCTGGACGCTGCCTGACCGCGCCATCGATCAGGTCCTGCAGTCGACCGGGATCGACGAGGCCGCTTTGCGTGAGATCCATCTGCAGGGCGATCTACCGCCGGGGCGCCTGCTCGATGCGCTTGAGCAGCTGCCTCTGGATCCCCCTGTCACGGCAGCCGGGGCGGCCGAGCCAGGTGCTGGCGAGCGCTTGATTTGTCGCGATTTCCCTTCATTGCCGCTGCCGGTGGCGCAGCAGATCATTGACCAGGCCACTGATGCAGAGCGCGAACGCATTGTCGAGGAAGACCGCTTGCCCTTGCGCCTGGGTGAGCTGGCGCGTGTCCAGCTGCAGGAAGTGCGGATCGATCGCGCCATTGCAGGTTTTAATCGAACCTCTCACAGCAATGCGGATACCGAAACACTGTTGGCCGCCTGGCGCCACCAGGCCACGGAATTGGAGGGCGATCAGCGCCGGATGGCCGCTGCCTGGGCAAGCGCCGACCGAGAGCGGTCTGCCGGTTTGTTGGGCATCATCCGCCGTCGCGAGCGCTTCAACCCGCCACAACGTGAGGTCGATCATCGCTTGGGCTATGCGCTCAGCGGGCGTGGTGCCCCTGCACTGGTGCGCTCGACCCAGGCCGATGAGGTGCGCGAGCTGTTCCCGGGCATGTCCGACAGGCAGGTAGCCGATTACCTGCAGGCGGTCCAGGTGTCAGGCGAACACATCAGCGTGAACCTGCAGCGGCGCCGCAACGAGTTTGAGCTGCTCGAACAAACCCTGCATCAATGGGAAGTCGCCGATACCGGGACTCTGGTAGGCGTCTGGCGCTATTTCAGGGGCGGTAGAACCCAGGCCAGCCGGATGCTTCGGCGTGCCTGGCGGCGGCAGACAACGTGCTTCAGCTCCAATGGACGAGTGTATGGCTACCGCCTGAACCTCAGCGGCGCCAGGGTCACCCAATTGCCGGAGTTGCCCGCATTGATCGACTTCAGTCATGTGGTCGACCTGAGCCTGAACCATATGCGTCTGTCGCAGATTTCCGGAAACTTTTTGAATCGTTTCTCATCCTTGATCTGGCTGGATGCCAGTCATAACCGCCTCAGCGCGCTGCCAGCCGAACTTTCTGCGTTGACTGAGCTGCGTTCGCTCAACCTGCAGGACAATCGTATTGCGATCAGTACTTCCCAGGCGGGGGTAGTGAACTCCCTGCGCTTTCTGGAAGAGCTCAATTTGAACGGCAACCCAGTCGGGCCTCACCTGGACCTGAGCAGCTTGTCTCGCTTGCAGGTGCTGGGGTTGCGCGAAACGGGTATCAGCAGCCTTCCCCAGGGGCTCTTGAGTTCGGTGGTTTTGCGCTCGGCGGACCTTCGCAATAACGCTATCGAGACGTTGCCAGAAACTTTCTTTCAGCCCGAGCGCCCGGATCGTTACGTGGTGTTGGCGGGTAACCCATTGTCCGAATCCACTCGGCAGCGGCTGGCTGGCGTTCGTGATTACGCTGCCGGGCCCTCATTGGCACGGCCGCTGAGCGGCTTGCCGGCCAGGCTTCAAGCGCTTTGGGGAAGTGCGGCGAGCAGTGTCACCGGTGGCCTGCAGGCTGGGCAGTGGGCTGGGCAGTGGGCGTCGCTGTACGCCGAGCCCGGTTCACGGGATTTGCTTCGGCTGCTGCTCTCGCTTGAGCGAACCAGTGACTTTCGTCTGGGTCGCCTGGACCTTACGCGGCGGGTCTGGGCCGTGGTCCAGGCGGCACTGGACAGCACCTTGCTGCGGCGGGAGTTGTTTTCGCTGGCAAGCAGTCCGACCTCCTGCATGGACAGCGTGATTTCCATGTTCAGCCGCCTGGAGGTGAAAGTGTTGCTGCACGAAGTTCAGGTGCAAGCGCGCACCGGGGATGATCCTGCGGGTTTGATCGGCCTCGGGCGCGGCTTGTTTCGTCTGGAACAACTGGAGCGTTATGCACGGCACGATATCGATACCCGCAGTGCCGGCGGCGGGGAGTATCCGCTCGATCAGATCGAAGTGAACCTGGCCTATCGAGTTCGCCTGGCGGATCGGCTGGCATTGCCGGGGCAGCCTAGATCCATGGAGTTTGGGGCGATTGCCGGCGTGACCGCGGCAAATCTGGAAGCGGCCGTGGCGTTCGTGTTGGCAGCCGAGCGAACCCCGCAATGGCTCGATTTTCTCTGCGCGCGGGATTTCTGGATCGAGTTCCTCAAGCGTCGCTACCCGGCGCGCTTCGCAAGCCTGGGTGAGACCGACTATGAGGCGCTGGAGGCGCTCGAGTTACAGAGGGGGGCGCTCGGTGACGCTGAGTTTGTCGCCAGGAACGAGGCACTGAAGCTCAATTACAACCGTGCCGAGCAAGCACTGATCCGCACATTGACCGAGCAGGTGCTGCAATCGGGCACCTGAGTGTTGGATAGCTGGCCCTGAAACCCTCAGGGCCAGTCCGCGCGCCGGTCAGGGGTTGAGCGTCGGGCGATTATAGGAACCGCCCGCTTGAGGGACAACTAGCGCGAGCGGGTCACCGCCCAGGCCATGACCCGGCTGACGCGGTTCTCCTCGGTTTCGAGGATTTCCAGCCGGTAGCGGCCGATTTTCAGGCAGACCGCGCTTTCAGGAATGGTTTCCAGTGCCTCGGTGATCAAGCCGTTGAGGGTCTTGGGACCGTCGCTGGGCAAGTGCCAGCCCAGGCTTTTGTTCAGCTCGCGCAGGGACGCGGCGCCTTCGATGACGAAGCGGCCATCGGCCTGGGGGTGGATATGTGGGTTGTCGAGGCTGTGCTCGTCTTCGAATTCGCCGACGATTTCTTCGAGAATGTCTTCAAGGGTAACAATGCCCTGTACCTCACCGTATTCGTCGACCACGATGCCCAGGCGCCGCTGCTGTTTGTGAAAGTTCAGCAGTTGCAGCGGCAGCGGCGTGCTTTCGGGGACGAAATAGGCCGGGTAACAGGCTGCCAGCAGGGCTTCGCGGGTCAGCTGCGACTTGGGTAGCAGGTGGCTGATCTGGCGGGTATTGAGCACCGACTCGACCTGGTTGATATCGCTGTGAAACACCGGCAACCGGGTGTGGCGGCTGATGATCAACTGCTCGGTGATGGCTTCGATGGAATCATCAAGGTTGATGCCATCGACTTCGCTGCGGGTGACCAGGATATCGTTGACCGTGATCCGCTCCAGTGCCTGGATACCGCTGAGCAGGTGTGGCTTGGGCGGGCGTCCGTTGTGGTCCTGCGTGTCGAGGGGCAGTGCGCCCGGTTCTTCATCGTCCTGATGATTAACGGCACTCGGCCGAGCAGTGAAGGGGCGCAACAGCAGGCGAGCGATGCCTTCCAGCAGCCAGGCCAGCGGATAAAGCGCCTTGAGCGGCAGGGGCAGCAGGCCATTGCCCAGGCTGATGAAGGCCAGCGGCTGGCGCTTGGCGAGCAGGCGCGGCAGGTAGTCGGCCAATACCAGCAGAATAATCATGGCGCAGACGCCACCCAGCCAGATTCCGGGCTCCCCCCATTCGCGCTGGGCCAGCAGGATGGCCAGAATGACCGTCAGCCCCTTGCACAGCAGGTTGCCCAGCACCAGGCTTTGCAGTGGGAAGTCCAGCCTCGGCCGGTCGCCGGCGCGGGTTTTTGGCCGCTGTGCGGCCAGGTGCTGATGAGCGGCTTCAACGCCGCCCAGCAAAATTGACCAAAGCAGCGCCAGGACGAGGATGCCGAGCAGCGGGCCGGTGGGCAGGTTGGTCATGGGCGCTCAGATATGCAGGATGAATTCGCGTACCAGCTTGCTGCCGAAGTACGCCAACATCAGCAGGCAGAAGCCGGCCAGGGTCCAGCGAATGGCCTTGTGGCCACGCCAGCCGAGACGATTGCGCCCCCAGAGCAGAACGCTGAACACGAACCAGGCCAGGCACGCCAGCAAGGTCTTGTGCACCAGGTGCTGGGCGAACAGGTTGTCGAGGAACAGCCAGCCGGAGATCAGCGATAGCGACAGCAACACCCAGCCGGCCCACAGAAAGCCGAACAACAGGCTTTCCATCGTTTGCAGCGGCGGGAAGTTGCGAATCAGCCCGGACGGGTGCTTGTGCTTGAGCTGGTGGTCCTGCAGCAATAGAAGCAGGCTCTGCACCACGGCAATGGTGAACATGCCGTAGGCCAGGATCGACAGCAGGATATGCGCAAGAATACCGGGTGATTCATTGATCACCGGCACCGTACCGGTGGGGGCGAACTGGGCGATCAAGGTGGTGAGCAGGCCCAGCGGAAACAACAGCAACAGCAGGTTTTCCACCGGAATGCGGGCGCAGGCCAGCAGGGTCAGGCCGATCACGGCGGCGGCAATCAGGCTGGCGGCGCTGAAAAAGTCCAGGCTCAGGCCCAGAGGCGTCAGCAACTGCCAGAACAGCGCTGTGGCCTGGGCAATGACGGCCAGTGTGCCGAGCAGGCACAACAGCCGTTTGTCGGCCTTGGCGCCTTGTCCTAGACGCAGGCCTTGATAGAGGATCGCAGCGGCATAGAGAAGGGCGGCGGCGAGGCTGGGTAGCAAGCTGGGTGACAAGGGGAGCATAAGTCCTGTTAGGCGAACCCGAAAGTCGCTGAGTTTGGCATAGAACGCCGTTCACACGAAAGACTGCGGCACCAGACATATGGTGTCCGTGTCGCGCAGTCTTCGCTATAATCCGCGACCTGCTCACGCCACAGGCTCGCCGAGAATGTTTGAAAACCTTACCGACCGTCTTTCCCAGACGCTGCGCCATGTCACTGGCAAGGCCAAACTGACCGAAGACAATATCAAGGACACGCTGCGCGAAGTGCGTATGGCCTTGCTCGAAGCCGACGTCGCCTTGCCGGTCGTCAAGGACTTCGTCAACAAGGTCAAGGAACGCGCCGTCGGTACGGAAGTGTCGCGCAGCCTGACCCCGGGCCAGGCGTTCGTGAAGATCGTCCAGGCCGAACTCGAAGAGCTGATGGGCGCAGCCAACGAAGACCTGTCGCTGAACGTCGCGCCACCGGCTGTGGTGCTGATGGCGGGCTTGCAGGGTGCGGGCAAGACCACCACCGCCGGCAAGCTGGCGCGCTTCCTTAAAGAGCGCAAGAAAAAGACCGTGATGGTGGTGTCGGCCGACGTCTACCGTCCGGCGGCGATCAAGCAGCTCGAAACCCTGGCCAATGACATTGGCGTCACCTTCTTCCCTTCGGACTTGAGCCAGAAGCCGGTAGCGATCGCAGAAGCCGCGATTCGCGAGGCCAGGCTGAAGTTCATCGACGTGGTAATCGTCGACACCGCCGGCCGCCTGCACATCGATGCCGACATGATGGCCGAGATCCAGAGCCTGCACGCGGCGGTCAAGCCGGTCGAGACGCTGTTCGTCGTCGACGCCATGACCGGCCAGGATGCGGCCAACACCGCCAAGGCTTTCGGTGACGCGCTGCCGCTGACCGGTGTGATCCTGACCAAGGTCGACGGCGACGCCCGTGGCGGTGCTGCCCTGTCGGTGCGCGCGATCACCGGCAAGCCGATCAAGTTCATCGGCATGGGCGAGAAAACCGAAGCCCTTGAGCCTTTCCACCCTGACCGGATCGCCTCGCGCATCCTCGGTATGGGTGACGTGCTGAGCCTGATCGAACAGGCCGAGCAGACGCTGGACAAAGAGAAGGCCGACAAACTGGCCAAGAAGCTGAAGAAGGGCAAGGGTTTCGACCTGGAAGACTTCCGCGACCAGCTGCAACAAATGAAGAACATGGGTGGCCTGGGCGGCCTGATGGACAAGCTGCCAAACATCGGTGGCGTCAACCTGGCCCAGATGGGCAACGCCCAGGGCGCGGCCGAGAAGCAGTTCAAGCAGATGGAAGCCATCATCAACTCGATGACCCCGGCCGAGCGTCGCGACCCTGACCTGATCAGCGGCTCGCGCAAGCGCCGGATCGCCCAGGGCTCCGGCACCCAGGTGCAGGACATCGGCCGCCTGATCAAGCAGCACAAGCAAATGCAGAAGATGATGAAGAAGTTTTCTGCCAAGGGCGGCATGGCCAAGATGATGCGCGGCATGGGTGGAATGTTGCCAGGTGGCGGCGGCATGCCCAAGCTGTAAAGAATTCTGATGAACGGCAGTCGCACTCGCCTGAGTGCTGCCTTTTATCCGAACCCGCCTCGGCGGGAACCTAGTGCCGCTGCGTGCAGCGGCTTCAATGGCAAGTCATGACGGCAAGCACCTGCGCGCCGGAAAAAGGCATTTGCAAAAGTCCGTATATTCCTTGAGAATATGCGGCCTTTCGGGCACCCGTGTGCCCGCTGTGCATTATGATTTGCAGCACCGACTACAGGAACGATGTTCAATGCTAACCATTCGTCTTGCCCGTGGCGGCTCTAAAAAGCGCCCATTCTACCAACTGACCGTAACCGACTCCCGCAACCCGCGTGACGGTTCCCACAAAGAGCACGTTGGTTTCTTCAACCCGGTTGCTCGTGGTCAGGAAGTCAAACTGTCTGTGAACCAAGAGCGCGTAGCCTACTGGCTGAGCGTTGGCGCACAGCCTTCTGAGCGTGTTGCTCAGTTGCTGAAGGAAGCTGCCAAGGCCGCGGCCTGAGCAATATGAACGCGACGCCAGAAAATGCAGATGACCTGATCGTTGTCGGCAAGATTTTTTCGGTTCACGGCGTTCGCGGCGAGGTGAAGGTGTTTTCCTTTACCGATCCGATTGAAAACCTGTTGGATTACCCTCGCTGGACGCTTCGGCACGAAGGCAAGGTAAAGCAGGTAGAGCTGGTCAGTGGCCGTTCCACTCAAAAGGACCTGGTCGCCAAGCTCAAAGGCCTCGACGATCGCGATGAAGCCCGTCTTCTGAGCGGTTACGAGATTTGTATCTCGCGTAGCCTTTTGCCCAACCTGCCTGTCGACGAGTACTACTGGTACCAGTTGGTAGGTCTGAAAGTCATCAATCAGGACGAACAGCTGTTCGGCACGGTTGATCACCTGTTGGAGACCGGCGCGAACGATGTAATGGTGGTCAAGCCTTGCGCAGGCAGCCTGGATGATCGCGAGCGTCTATTGCCCTATACGGAGCAATGCGTGCTGGCAATCGACCTGGGTGCAGGCGAAATGAGGGTTGAATGGGACGCGGACTTCTAAACGATGGCGAGCCTTCGTGTCGAGGTCATTACGCTGTTCCCCGAAATGTTTTCGGCCATCAGCGAGTACGGCATTACCAGCCGCGCGGTGAAACAGGGGTTGTTGCAACTGACCTGTTGGAATCCGCGGGACTACACCACTGATCGACACCATACGGTAGATGATCGGCCGTTTGGCGGTGGTCCGGGGATGGTGATGAAGATCAAGCCCCTCGAAGATGCTCTGGTTCAGGCCAGGCAGGCAGCAGGGGAAGCGGCGAAGGTTATTTACCTGTCGCCACAAGGCCGTCAACTGAATCAGTCGGCGGTACGCGAACTGGCGAATGCGGAATCGTTGATTCTCATCGCAGGTCGTTATGAAGGCATCGACGAGCGGTTCATTCAGGCTCATGTCGATGAAGAGTGGTCGATTGGGGACTACGTATTGTCTGGCGGCGAGCTGCCAGCGATGGTCCTGATTGATGCGGTTACACGACTGCTGCCCGGAGCTTTAGGGCATGCGGACTCCGCGGAGGAAGATTCCTTCACGGATGGGCTGCTTGATTGCCCGCATTACACCCGACCGGAAGTATATGCGGATCAGCGTGTTCCCGACGTGTTGCTCAGTGGCAACCATGCACACATCCGGCGATGGCGTTTACAGCAGTCCCTTGGGCGGACCTATGAACGACGCGCCGATCTTCTGGAAAGTCGCTCACTTTCTGGAGAAGAGAAGAAGCTGCTGACGGAGTATCTCCGTGAGCGGGACGATAGTTAACGTATCGATGGTAGATCAGACGATTTACCTTAGGAGCACAGCATGACCAACAAAATCATTCTGCAACTCGAAGCCGAGCAGATGACCAAAGAGATCCCGACCTTTGCCCCGGGCGACACCATTGTCGTTCAGGTGAAAGTGAAGGAAGGTGACCGTTCCCGTCTGCAGGCGTTCGAAGGCGTTGTCATTGCCAAGCGCAATCGCGGCATCAACAGCGCATTCACCGTTCGCAAAATCTCCAACGGTGTTGGCGTTGAGCGTACTTTCCAGACCTACAGCCCGCAAATCGACAGCCTGGCCGTGAAACGTCGTGGTGACGTGCGTAAAGCCAAGCTGTACTACCTGCGTGACCTGTCTGGTAAAGCAGCTCGCATCAAGGAAAAACTGGCTTAAGTCCAGTTTTGCCAGCGGTCACGGGGCCGCGATGCAGAAAAAAGCAGCCTTCGGGCTGCTTTTTTGTGCCTGGAATTTGGCTTGGCCCGCTCATGTGTGGGCCACCTGCTGGTCAACACATTCAGCGACCGGGCAAATTCGTTCATTCAAGCTCCCTAACCTGGCTGTGTTGTGGAAGACTAGCGCGGTGTTTTGCCAATCTCTATTTTTCGAGCCCTCATGCCTGCCGTCGAACACCCCCTGATCGATCAATACCTCGATGCCCTCTGGCTGGAAAAGGGCCTGGCCGACAATACCCGCGAGGCTTACCGCAGTGACCTGGCGCTGTTCAATGGCTGGTTACAGGAGCAGGGCGTGGAGTTGCCCAAGGCCGGCCGGGAGATGATTCTCGACCATCTGGGCTGGCGCCTGGAGCAGGCCTACAAGCCCCGCTCGACCGCGCGATTTCTCTCCGGCGTGCGTGGCTTTTATCGCTATCTGTTGCGCGAAAAGCTGATCGAGCTCGACCCGACCTTGCAGATCGAGATGCCACAGCTGGGTAAGCCATTGCCCAAATCCTTGTCGGAAGCCGACGTCGAATCGCTGCTGCAAGCTCCTGATACCAGCGAGGCGCTCGGTCAGCGCGATCGGGCGATGCTTGAAGTGCTCTACGCCTGTGGCTTGCGCGTCACTGAACTGATCAGCCTGACGCTGGACCAGGTGAACTTGCGCCAGGGCGTGTTGCGGGTCATGGGCAAAGGCAGCAAGGAGCGGTTGGTGCCGATGGGTGAGGAGGCCGTGGTATGGCTCGAGCGCTACCTGCGCGATGGTCGCAACGACTTGCTGGGCGGGCGTCCCAGTGATGTGCTGTTTCCCAGCCAGCGTGGCGACATGATGACCCGCCAGACGTTCTGGCACCGGATCAAGCACCACGCCACCGTCGCCGGCATCGGCAAGGCCCTGTCGCCGCATACCCTGCGGCATGCCTTCGCGACCCATTTGCTCAACCATGGCGCGGACCTGCGTGTGGTGCAGATGCTGCTGGGGCACAGCGACCTGTCCACCACGCAGATCTATACCCATGTGGCCAAGGCGCGATTGCAGGAATTGCACGCCCGACATCACCCGCGGGGTTGAATTTCAGAAAGTGTCTTGTCCGCGAAGGCGGTCGTGCACGAAAAGCTGCCGTATGGCGCGCATGCGCAGTCGGCCACGCCGGGCATCTATGGTAGGCTTGGCCGGTTTGATGTCCGCCTTCAGGAGTTTTCATGCGCGTGACCCAGTTTTTTGCCGCCGCCGCGCTTGCGCTGGTCAGCACTTTCGCCCTTGCCGACAACCCCGAACAGGCCATTCGCAAGACCCTCGATGCCTTGAACCTGGATGTGCCGGTCGACAGCGTCGCCGCCAGCCCCGTCAATGGTCTGTATGAAGTCAAGCTGCAGGGCGGCCGCGTGCTCTATGCCAGCGCCGACGGCCAGTTTTTCATGCAGGGTTACCTGTTCCAGATGAAAGACGGCAAACCGGTCAACCTGACCGAGAAGGTCGAGCGCCAGGCCATTGCCAAGAGCATCAACGGCATTCCAGCCGGTGAGATGGTCGTTTACCCGGCAGTGGGCGAGACCAAGTCCCACATCACCGTGTTTACCGACACCACCTGCCCGTATTGCCACAAGCTGCACGAAGAAGTGCCCGAGCTGAACCGCCGAGGTATCGAAGTGCGTTATGTCGCCTTCCCGCGTCAGGGCCTGGGTTCTGAAGGTGACAAGCAGTTGCAGGCCGTCTGGTGCTCCACCGACCGCAACAAAGCGCTCGACAGCATGATCAAAGGCAATACCATCAAGGCGCCAACCTGCGCCAACCCGGTTGCCCGTCAGTTCCAGTTGGGCCAGTCGATTGGTGTCAGCGGTACACCGGCCATCGTTCTGGAAGACGGCCAGGTCATTCCGGGCTACCAGCCGGCCCCGCAAGTTGCGAAACTGGCGCTGGCAACCAAGTAATCATTCATCAGTACGTCGCAGGGCAGCCTGCGGCAGATTTTACGGCCGGCCTCGCGTCGGCCGTTTCATGGGGAGTTCACAGTGAAACCGGTCAAAGTAGGCATCTGTGGGTTGGGGACCGTCGGTGGCGGTACCTTCAATGTACTTCAGCGTAACGCCGAGGAGATCGCCCGCCGTGCCGGGCGTGGTATCGAAGTGGCACAGATTGCCATGCGTTCGCAAAACCCGAATTGCCAGATTACCGGTACCCCCATTACCGCTGATGTGTTCGAGGTCGCGACCAACCCCCAGATCGATATCGTCATCGAATTGATCGGCGGCTACACCGTTGCCCGCGAGCTGGTGCTCAAGGCCATCGAGAACGGCAAGCACGTGGTCACCGCCAACAAGGCGCTGATTGCCGTCCACGGTAACGAGATTTTCGCCAAGGCCCGGGAGAAGGGCGTGATCGTTGCGTTCGAAGCGGCCGTGGCCGGCGGCATCCCGGTGATCAAGGCCATCCGCGAAGGCCTGTCGGCCAACCGCATCAACTGGGTTGCCGGCATCATCAACGGTACTGGCAACTTCATTCTGACCGAGATGCGCGAAAAGGGCCGTACCTTCGAAGACGTGCTGGCCGAAGCGCAAGCGCTGGGCTACGCCGAAGCGGACCCGACCTTTGACGTGGAAGGCATCGATGCCGCTCACAAGCTGACCATCCTCGCCTCGATCGCCTTCGGTATCCCGCTGCAGTTCGACAAGGCCTACACCGAAGGCATCACCAAGCTGACCACTGCCGACGTCAACTACGCCGAAGCGCTGGGCTACCGCATCAAGCACCTGGGCGTGGCGCGCAGCACTGCCCACGGCATCGAGTTGCGTGTACATCCGACGCTGATCCCGGCCGACCGCCTGATCGCCAACGTCAATGGCGTGATGAACGCGGTGATGGTCAATGGCGATGCCGCCGGTTCCACCCTGTTCTACGGCGCCGGCGCCGGCATGGAGCCTACGGCTTCGTCGGTGGTTGCCGACCTGGTGGACGTGGTCCGTGCCATGACCTCCGACCCGGAAAACCGCGTACCGCACCTGGCGTTCCAGCCCGACTCGCTGTCGGCACACCCGATCCTGCCGATCGAAGCCTGCGAAAGCGCCTACTACCTGCGTATCCAGGCCAAGGATCACCCGGGCGTACTGGCCCAGGTCGCGAGCATCCTGTCCGAGCGCGGCATCAACATCGAATCGATCATGCAGAAGGAAGTCGAAGAACACGACGGCCTGGTGCCGATGATCCTGCTGACTCATCGCGTGCAAGAGCAACGCATGAACGATGCCATCACCGCCCTGGAAGCCTTGGAGGATGTGGTCGGCAACGTGGTGCGCATCCGCGTCGAACAATTGAATTGAGCAGCAACTGATTTAGAGGAATAGGTCATGCGTTATATCAGTACTCGCGGCCAGGCCCCGGCCCTGAACTTTGAAGACGTGCTGCTGGCAGGTCTTGCCAGCGACGGCGGTCTGTATGTGCCCGAGAACCTGCCCCGGTTCACCCAGGAAGAAATCGCTTCCTGGGCCGGTTTGCCCTACCACGAGCTGGCGTTCCGGGTGATGCGCCCGTTCGTCACCGGCAGCATCGCCGATGCCGACTTCAAGAAGATCCTCGAAGAAACCTACGGCACCTTCGAGCACGCTGCCGTGGCGCCGCTGCGTCAGCTCAATGGCAATGAATGGGTGCTGGAGCTGTTCCACGGCCCGACCCTGGCCTTCAAGGACTTCGCCCTGCAATTGCTCGGCCGCCTGCTGGACCACGTGCTGGCCAAGCGTGGCGAGCGCGTGGTGATCATCGGTGCCACCAGCGGTGACACCGGTTCTGCCGCCATCGAAGGTTGCCGTCGTTGCGACAACGTCGACATCTTCATCCTGCACCCGCACCAGCGCGTGTCGGAAGTTCAGCGTCGGCAGATGACCACTATCTTCGGCGAGAACATCCACAACATCGCCATCGAAGGCAACTTCGATGACTGCCAGGAAATGGTCAAGGCCAGCTTCGCTGACCAGGGCTTCCTGAAGGGCACTCGCCTGGTGGCGGTCAACTCGATCAACTGGGCGCGGATCATGGCCCAGATCGTCTACTACTTCCACGCAGCCCTGCAGCTGGGCGGCCCGGCGCGTTCGGTGGCATTCTCGGTGCCAACCGGCAACTTCGGCGACATTTTCGCCGGCTACCTGGCACGCAACATGGGTCTGCCGATCAGCCAGCTGATCGTCGCCACCAACCGCAACGACATCCTGCACCGCTTCATGAGCGGCAACCAGTACGTCAAGCAAACCCTGCACGCGACCCTGTCGCCGTCGATGGACATCATGGTTTCCTCGAATTTCGAGCGCCTGCTGTTTGATCTGCACGGTCGCAACGGTGCCGCGATTGCCGGCCTGATGGACACCTTCAAGCAAGGTGGCGGTTTCAGCGTCGACGAAGACCGCTGGACCGAAGCGCGCAAACTGTTCGACTCGCTGGCCGTGGATGACGAAGCCACCTGCGAGACCATCGCCCAGGTCTACGCCCAGACCGGCGAAGTGCTCGACCCGCACACCGCCATCGGCGTCAAGGCCGGCCGCGAGTGCCGCCGCAGCCTCGACACCCCGATGGTGGTGCTGGGTACCGCGCACCCGGTCAAGTTCCCGGATGCGGTCGAGAAGGCCGGTGTCGGCAAGGCGCTGACCCTGCCCGCGCACCTGACCGACCTGTTCGAGCGAGACGAGAAGTGCACCGTACTGCCGAACGACCTGAAAGCCGTCCAGGCCTTCGTCAGCCAGCACGGCAATCGCGGCAAGCCGCTGTGATTGAGGCCCGTCTTGTGACGGGTCTGTGAGTGTGACAAAAAGCCCCTGGTCGAAAGATCCGGGGCTTTTTGTTGGGTGCATGTCTTGCCGATTGACCGTTACCAGGGGCCATTGAACAGTTTGCGGGTGTCGATGCTGTTCTGCAGCGAGCGCTTGTGTACCTCGCGTTCGTGCTGGGCGGCTTCATGTTGTTGCTGCTCGGTGAGAGGGGCGTTGGTGATGGGGCGATTGCTGCCCCGGTAGATTCGGCGATAGCGCAGGTAACCCTGCGTCTCCCAGCTGCCGGGCACCAGGTCGACACAGCCGGTCAGCCAGTGGGGCTGATGGAGCGGGCGGAAACCGGCGTAGGAGTCGTGCACGTAGTTGGCGAACAGGAACGCTTCCGGCGTCAGGTTTTCCGGGTTCTCGGGTGTGCCCAGCGGTGCATGGGCCTTCAGGTGGGTCAGCACCTCACTGGCTTCCGCCGCCAGCGTGGCGCGCCGCAGGCCCTTCTGCACGGCCAGGCCGGCGAACAACTCGGGGCTCCACTGTGCCGCCAGCCGGTATCGGTCCATTTCCTCCTCGGTCATTCCCGTCAGCGCTGCAATGTCGGCCGACAGGGTTTCATTGGCACCGGCCATGTCCTTTCGGTCCTGCTCATTGGCGCGCTGTACCCAGGAGAGGCGGGTCGCGTAGACGGTGCGAACCTGATAGCGCCAGGCCAGGTAGGGGAGCAGCCATTGGGCGGTGGTGGCTTCGCAGGGGCTGGCGGACATGAAGGCGGTGTAGGCGTTGCGCACGTCGGGGTGGATGTCGAAGGGGTTATAGGCACCGTCGTTGGCCAATTTCTTATTCAATGGTACTTGCGCTGTTTTGGCTGCTTGGTACATCAATTCCAGCGGAATCTGCGACAGTACATCGCTGGCCTGGCCGCTGGGGCTGCGCCCTTGGGATGTGTGGCCGTAACCGCCGCCAACATCCGAGTGCATGCCCGGCAAGGCCAGCTGTATAGCGCGCTTGGGTAGGCTGCCGTCGGCCAGGCGGATGCTCTCCAACGGAAACGAGGTACGGTTCTCGTGCATGGCGATGTAATGCACGCATTGATGCACTGTGTCTGGAATGCGTAGCGACTCGGGCTTGGCCCAGGCGAAGTGGCCGTCTCCTCCCAGGCTGTCGGAAATGCCCACTGACGCCACGGTGTCGAATATGCCCAGAAAGCGCAGTTGAGTCGGCACGCCGCACAGTCGGTCGCCTTTGAGCAATGGGCTTAGCCAGTTGCAGAACACGCGTGCTTGCGCCGCCCCCCGTGAGAACCCGAACACATCGATGGTGATGTTGATGAGGGTGGGCTGCGTCGCCTTCGCCACCTTTTCGGCTATTCGCTGCGCTTGATTGTGGAAGAACGCCTCGGCGTGGGCTCGCCTGCCGTTGGCTTCACACAACAACCCGCCGATGGTGCGCATGCCCACGGCATCGAGGGCTTGGGAGTCTTGGACGCTACCTGCCAGGGGAGTGTAGGAGAGTGTTTTGGGGTTGTAGGTGCGTGTGCCGTTGCGGCACAGGGCCATGAAAGTTTCAGGTGCGTAGGCGCGTCTGCCACTCGCGACAGCTTGATGGATGAAGTCAAGAACACCCAACAAGGCGAAATTGATACGCCCATCTCCCCCGCGTCCCATGGAAGGGCCGAACATTGCGTAATCGTCCTCGCCAATATCCGGGAATGGTGTGCCCACGCCAGGGATGTAGAGTCGATGGAGTCCCAGCTGTGGTTGTTCCGGAAAAGCTTGATAGAGCCTTGCCACATTACTGTCTTTACGTGCCTGACGTTGAGTCATCCCCAGACCGGGATTGCAGCCCTCGGCCTCATCCCAATCCTGATTATTGCCAGTACCATCAAAAAAGACACCGATTTGCACGGTTGTTTCGCAGTTCTCGGTTTTAGTAAGGCATTGCGGAAAAAGGGGAAAAACGTCCGGTGTCGGACCTTTGGGATGAGCCTTGAATATTTCACTCACTCTAGTCGCTCCATGACGGTTGGTTGATCTTGCGGCGGACAATGGGAGGCCCAACCGTCGTAGACATCCCAGGGATGTTTCTGTGGGATTGGATCGTGCGGGCCGAGATAGTCGGCATTGGGTCCGTATATTCCGGGACCGATATCGGAAGAGACCACCCGCACTGAACCGTCACCCATGAAATGCACCCATGCATGGCCGACCTTGTCGTAGCGCTCCACGGGTACGCTGCGTTCAAAGCTTTCCCAACCGCAGTCGCGCCAGTTGGTGACATTCCACTGCACCACGGCGGTCAGGTCTGGTCGCCATGTTCTCGGCAAGCTGGCACAACAGACCACGCTCCCACCTTTACCGGCCTGGAAGCCGCTGGTGCCGTTGAGCGAGAAGTTCTGCACGCTCATGTGGTCGGGTAGGTGATCGATACCAGTCAAGCCGGCGGAAACGCTGTCCTCGCGGGTGTCGCAGGCCATAAGTGGAAGGCAAAGGCATAGGAGTAACAGACATCTTTCAATCACTGGAGTCGCTCCATGACAGTTGGCTGGTCTTGCGGCGGGCAATGGGTACTCTGGGGGCCGTAAACTTTCCAAGGATGTTTTTGAGGGATTAGGTCATGCGGGCCGGGATAGTCGGCATTAGGTCCGTAAATACCGGGACCAATATCGGAAGACACCACCCGTACCGAACCATCGGCCATGAAGTGCACCCAGGCATGGCCGACTTTGTCGTAGCGCTCTACCGGTACGCGGCGTTCGAACCTTTCCCAGCCACAGTCGCGCCAGTTGGTCACATTCCACCGCACCACGGCGGTCAGGTCCGGCTGCCACTTTCTCGGCAAGCTGACGCAACAGACTTCGCGTCCGCCTTTACCGGCCTGGAAGCCGCTGGTGCCGTTGAGCGAGAAATTCTGCACGCTCATGTGGTCGGGTAGGTGATCGATACCAGTCAACCCGGCGGAAACGTTGTCCTCACGGGTGTCGCAGCCCATTAGCAGCAGACAAAGGCTCGGGAGTACCAGCCATTTTTTTTTCATTGCAATCGCTCCATGACTATTGGCTGGTCTTGCGGCGGGCAATGAGAGGCCCAGCTGCCGTAGACGTCCCAGGGATGTTTCTGCGGGATCGGATCGTGCGGGCCTGGGTAATCGGTATTTGCTACACGGATGCCCGGACCAATATCGGAAGAAACCACCCGTACCGAACCATCGCCCATGAAGTGCACCCAGGCATGGCCGACCTTTTCGTAGGGCTCCACGGGCACACGGCGCTCGTAGCTTTCCCAACCGCAGTCGCGCCAGTTGGTCACATTCCACTGCACCACGGCGGTCAGGTCTGGCCGCCACGATCTAGGCAAGCTGACGCAACAGACTTCGCTACCACCTTTTCCGGCTTGAAAGCCGCCAGTGCCGTTGAGCGAGAAGTTCTGCACACTCAGGTGGTCGGGCAGGTGATCGATGCCGGTCAACCCGGCGGAAACGCTGTCCTCGCGGGAGTCACAACCTGCCAGCACCAGGCTCAGCAGCGGTGCGGCCATTCTCAGGGGAAAGATCATGTCCGCCTTCCCGTTCCAATCTGGGCGAACTCCAGCACTCGGCTGATATCCCCGCTGCGCTGTGCCTGTAGCAACGCCGACTGGAACTGCTCTTGCTTCAACAATAGGCCGGCGGTCTGCCAGATCACCCGATTGGCCGCCACTTGAACCGGTACGCTTTCCACACCCATGCGGCGCAACCAGGCGTAGGTCTGGCAAGTCCAGTGGTAGCGCTCGTGGGGCTGACCGTGCGGGGGCAGGCCGTCGTCGATCTGGGCGGTAGCGTCGAACAACTCACCGATTCGACCGTTCTCGATGAGTTGATGCCACTGCTGCGGTTGCAGCCGCAAAGGTAATGAGACCTCGGCAGCCACCTCGTCGGGATGCGGTGCCAGGGCCTTGTGAACGTTGCCGGTCAAATCGAGGTGATTCCAAGTGTTGATAGGGCCCAGCGTGGCACGGCGTTGTGCGGGCGTCAGGGTGCGCCAGAGATCGCTGAAGGCACGGCCGTCCGCATAGCGGAAATAGTAACGTTGCGTGCCGCCGGATTGCAGATAGCGCAGGGCTCGCAGGTGCTCCAGCAACGCAGGGAGTGGCGCCCGGCAAGTCAGGCCGCTGCAGGCAAAACGCTGTTCGGTGCCACTGGTGAGGAGGGTGCGGGTGTATTCGTTGACAGGGTCGGTGGTGGGCAGCAGCCAGGGCCCGACGCTGGCTGCCTGCTCGCCCAGATCGTCGTAAAGACGATACAGGCCAGGTTGCTCCAGCAGCCATGACGGGGCGGTGCTGTTCAGCAACGCCCCGTCGAACAGGTAATAACGCTGCGTGTTGGCTGGAATATTCATCGTACGGGGACCACAGCGCCGCCCGTGCGGGCCGCGCGCAGAAAGCATGCCAGGCAGAAGTCGCTGGCCTCCCCGGCATCGGGCTTGCCATCGATGACATAGGGGGTGCCGCGGCCTTCTGTAGCGACGCTTATGGGGGCTTTGACGTAAATGGCCACGGCATCCAGTGTGATGCCAGCATCGTCGATGCTGATGGTGCCGCCTGGCCCTTTGATGATCAGGCTTTCTCCAGCCTGCAGCTCGTACAGCCGAGTTCGACTGCGGATTGCTTGCCCGGCCTGCAACTCGACATGCCCTGCGACGGTCTGCTCAAGGTTACCGCCGATGTTTACCCAGTGATTGGCGCCGGTCTTGTCACGGCGGTTGTTGTCGACCTCTTCGGTGCGGTCCTTGCCGGTGCGGATGCTGTGGTTGCGGCCAATAGTGAGAAATTCGTCCTGACGGATGTCGTGGCGGCGGTCCTGGCCGATATGGACCTGCTCGTCATTGCCTACGGTCTCCTGGCGGTCGTGGCCGATGGTGATGGTTTCATCGTGTTCGACCTGTTCGCAGCGGTCATGACCGACGAAGGTGGTTTCATCGTGGTTGACGTGGAGGTTCTGATCCTTCTGAGCGTGGACGTAGATTTTTTCCTGCCCCGCCTCGTCCTCGAAACGCAGTTCGTTGAAACCCTTGCCCTTGTGGGTTGCGCTCTTGATGGTCATCCGCGTCTTGTGTTTCGGCAGTTCATAGGGCGGCAATTGCAGGCGGTTGTAGGTGCGGCCGATGATCAGCGGCTGGTCGCAGTCGCCGTCGAGATAATGGATGACCACTTCCTGGCCGATGCGCGGAATGGCCATGTGGCCCCAGGTGGCGCCAGCCCAGTTCTGCGCCACGCGGATCCAGCAGGAGCTGTGCTCGTCGTGCTGGCCTTGGCGGTCCCAGGGGAACTGGACTTTCACCCGGCCGTATTCGTCGGTGTAGATTTCTTCCCCCGGCGGGCCGACCACCACGGCGGTCTGCGGGCCGTCGATGCGCGGGCGGGGCAGGGGTTCGGCGCGCCATTCGGCGTCGTCTGCCACCAGGTCAGCGACGTAGCTATAGCGGGTACCCTGCTGGGCGTCGGCGCTGTCTTCGGCCTGGCTGGTGTGCTGGATGCCGTGGTGGACCATGCGCACCGGCCGCCAGCCACGATTGAGGTCTTCTCGGGGATGGCCTTCCAGATAAAAAGAGATTCCTGGTTGCAGGCGCGGATCATCGCCCTCGACGCAGGCCATGCGTGCATCGCGGCGATGGCCGCGCAGGCGGTTGGTCAGGATCGGCTTGGCGACCTCGTCGAATTTGTGTCGGCCGGGGTAGTCGTAGCGCTCGTAGCCACGGCCCTGGTGGTCGAGGTCGGAGCCCTCCAGGCTGTGTTGGTGGGTGTAATTCGGGTGCTGGAAGGTGTAATCGCGCTGGGTCTGGCGGGCGGTGCGCACGTTTTCGCTGTAGGCGAAGCGGCGCAGCGCCGGTTGCGGTTGATCGCCGCCGGGCGCCGGATTGTAAAGCACGGGTTCGTCGTCGAGACGACCGTGGATAAACAAGCGGTCGCTGTGGACCAGCTGGTGGCCTTCGGCGCTGTGGCGGAAGGAATAGAAGAAGCCTTCCTCGCGCAGGATCCGTTCGATGAAGTCGTAGTCCGTGTCGCCGGCCTGCACGCAGTACTCACGCGGTTGGCGCGCCTCAGTGACGCGTTGCTCGTAGTCCAGCGTGAGGCCGTGGGGCTTGAGCACGGCGTGGGCGATTTGCGGGACAGTCAGGGTCTGGAAGATGCGCCAGTCGGAACACAGCTTGAGCCGCGCTAGGCGCGGTTCGACCATGGCGCGGTAACGGGTCCGTCTGAACCCCGTGTCACCTTGCACGAAGGACGACACTGCGCCATGAACAAAGCGTACCGGCGTCTGGCCATGCCAGATCGTCAGCAGCCCCGGGCGATCGAGGACCTGGCCGAAGTCGATGGCGGGGTTGGGGCTGGTCAGTTCCAACGATAGAAGGAAGGTTTCGGACAAACCTTCGGTAAGAGTGAACTCGACGACATCGAAGGCGCCGGGGGTTTCACCGCCGAGAATGTCGAAAGTAAAGCGCAGATCGGATTGGCTGGGCATGACGAGCTTCCTGCTATTCCATCCCGCCCACCGTGAGTTGGCGGACGGTTAAAAGGGTAAGCGTCAGCGCCTGGATGGGGGCGAATATCAAGCCATTCAGGGTGCTACGACAGTGAACGCCCGAATCCTGCGGTCATTTCCAGGCTCAGAAAATAAGACGCTTCCCAAATGCAGGCTGATTTTTCCGCTGCTTCCGAGAGGGTGACATTTCCCGACTGCTTTAGGATTTGTCCTATGTGAGTGGCCGGTACTGTTTATTAGAGTGCCGACTCGCCGCTTGGGAGCAACGCCGATGCAGTCACTCAAAGTCCTGATTCTGGAAGACCATCCTTTTCAATTGATGGCGTTACATCAGATGCTCAACGCCAATGGCGTTTTTGACGTCTTGACGGCTTCCAGCGTCGAGGCTGCGTGCCAGTCTCTGGAAAAACGCGGGCCGATCGATATCGCCATCTGTGACCTGCTCATGGACGGGCTTGACGGCGCGGCCTTTATCCAACATCTGGCTGATAAGCAGTGGGCCCAGGCGATCATTGTGCTGAGCAGTGCCGAACGCACGGTGCTCGACAATGTCGTGCGATTGGCCGAGCACCAGGGCCTGCGGGTACTCGACAGCGTGCAAAAGCCGGTCAACATCCCCACCTTGCATGCTTTGCTCAAACACTATCAACAGGCCTGCTCGCCGCGCACAGAGGACGTGCCGGTTGCTCAAGCCTTCGAGCGCAAGGCCCCGTCAGCCCGGGTGAACCGGCGTAAACCATTCAATCTGTAACATTCGCCCGGCATTCTCGAAGTCAGCGGCCCTCCTGTTGCAACTTGACAGGCCGACCATCGGTCATTGCTTAGCACCTTTGACGTTAAACAAGAGAATGGTGATCGAGATGGAAACTATCAGCGTATTGCTTAACGAAGCCCTGACGCCCTATCAGGTGCGCCTGGACGCTTGGGATGTGGAGGGCGGCTGTCGTGTAACCCTGACTGACACGGACGGCAGCCTGGTGCTGGCCCGCGGTTTGAGCCGGGCTCAACTGGCCGACAAGCGCCTGCTGATCGATGTGGTCGATGGCTTGCACCGTGACCTGCGAGTGGCCGAAGGGCGCCTGCAGCCTTGTGTGATCGCCGCCTTGCGCAATGCCGAACAGGGCAGGGCCTTTGTCAGCTCGATGGCCTGACCCGGGGAACCTTCTGGAAATGCTGCACTCCTACATGACAGGACAGGTGGACAGACATTGAGCTCCGATGCTTGCCCTCCCTGTCACGCTGGTCCATCCGGACCTGGTTTAGCCCCGATTGGCCTCCCCACCAGTCGGGGTTTCTTTTTGCCTGAATTCAGGGGCCAGGATGAGCAAAGAAGCGCTGGGCGTCCTTGAGGTATTGCTCGCGCAAGTCCGGGTCCAGCCAGCGGGCATAAAAGGCGTCCACCCTCGAATCCTTGCGCAATAACAGCAACTGCGCGTTGATCAGAGCGATCGCCTCGCGGCCTTGGGCGGTATTGGAGCAACCGATATGGATCAGTTGATACTGATCAACCCCCTTGATCGGCACAAAGTCGAATTCATCGGCGCTCAGGCCCAGTTTCTGGCGGATATAGCGGATTTCCGGCCAGTACCCGAGCAGCGCCTGCAGGCGCCCCAGGTGCTGCATCTGCAGCAGGCTGCCGACGGCATCGTTGCCGTAATGGGGGGCGAGTGTCTGTGGGTTGGCGTTTTTCAGCATGCTGTCAATCTGAGTGCCATAGCTGCGTTCGGCCACCAGCCCCACTTTGAGGGTGCCTGCCGCCAGCAATGCCGGAAAATCCAGCGCTTGGCCATGCATGAAGGGAACAAGCTTCTGGCGGTCCTGATCGCGGACGATCAAACCATTGCTGAGGGTTCGATAGCTGGGGGTTGAATAGGCGACGAATTTGGCCCGTTCCGGCGTCCAAAGCAAGGTCGGATCGCAGGTGAACGCGGGCGTCTGGAGCATCTGCAAGCCCCGCGCCCGGTTGACTCGCAGTAGCCTGTGGTTGTATTGCGGCAGGCCCTCGATCAGCAGCGGCAGCATCTGATCGACGGCTCCCTGACCCTTGAGATCGCCTTCCAGGATGGTCAAGGGCGGCAAGTCGCGCAGCAGCCAGGTCAGGGTCGGCTTGTCATCGGCCACGGCAACTGCACAGGCCAACCACAGGGTCAGCCACGCAGCGGTTCTCCAAGGCTTCCAGCGATGGGTCATGGCCTGATCGTTCCTTGAAAGTGGATGAACCCTTTTTACCTATCGCTGGCGGCTAGATGGCGCCTAGTTCGCGCAAGCGCGCAATGGCCTGTGAATCATAGCCCAGCGTTGTCAGCACTTCGTCGCTGTGGGCGCCCAGCTGCGGGCCGACCCAGTCGGCGCTGCCGGGGGTATCGGAGAGCTTGGGCACGATGCCTGGCATCTTGAACGGCTTACCGTCCGGCAGACGTGCCTGGAGGAACATTTCCCTGGCCAGGAATTGCGGGTCCTGGAACATGTCTTGCGCCGAATAGATGCGGCTGGCCGGCACCTGGGCCTGATTAAGCACGTTCATTACCTCATCGAGCGGCAAGGTTCGGGTCCAGCGGTCGATGACCCCATACAGTTCGTCACGGCGCAGGTCACGACCATCGTTGCTGGCTAGCGAGGGGTCGTTGGCCAGATCGTCACGACCGATGGCGGCCATGAAGCGCTTGAAGATCGCATCGCCATTGGCACCGATCTGCACATGCCGTCCGTCGGCGGCAGTGTGGATCGAGGAGGGCGTAATACCCGGCATGATGTTGCCGGTGCGCTCACGTATAAAGCCGAACACGTCGAACTCCGGCACCATGCTTTCCATCATGGCGAAGATGGCTTCGTACAGCGCCACGTCCACCACCTGGCCCTGGCCGCCGTTGACCTCCCGGTGACGCAGCGCCATCAGGGCGCCGATCACGCCCCACAGCGCTGCAATCGAATCGCCGATGGAGATCCCGGTCCGCACCGGCGGACGGTCCTCGAAACCGGTGATATAGCGCAGCCCGCCCATGGATTCACCGACCGCGCCAAAGCCCGGCTGGTCTTTCATCGGGCCGGTCTGGCCGAAGCCCGAGAGGCGCACCATCACCAGTTTCGGGTTCAAGGCATGTAGGGTCTCCCAGCCCAGCCCGAGCTTTTCCAGCACGCCGGGGCGGAAGTTCTCGATCAGGATATCGGCCTCGCTCAACAGCTTTTTCAGCACGTCGATACCGTCGGGGTGCTTGAGGTTGAGCGTCAGGGATTTCTTGTTGCGGGCCTGCACGAACCACCACAGCGAGGTCCCTTCGTAGAGTTTGCGCCACTTGCGCAACGGGTCGCCGCCGTCCGGCGATTCGACCTTGATGACATCGGCACCGAATTCGGCGCAGATACGCGAGGCGAATGGACCGGCGATCAAGGTGCCGAGTTCGATGACTTTCAGACCGGCGAGGGGTTTGGCGGCGAGTGACATGGAAGGTCCGTGGCAGCTGGGCAGAGGCAATGGTTTTATCACAGCCCGGGGCCGCCCAGAAACACAATCGGCGAATCTGCGTGGCGGGCCGGTCGTTCCCCGCCTGCGCATCGGTTAGACTGTGCGACTTTTCCTTGATGCAAGAAGTCCCGTACATGGCCCAGCCGTCCACGACCTACAAGTTTGAACTGAACCTGACTGACCTCGATCGGGGTGTGTACGAGAGCGTCAAGCAGACCATCGCCCGTCACCCGTCGGAAACCGAAGAGCGCATGGCGGTGCGGTTGCTGGCCTACGCGCTGTTCTATAACGAGCGCCTGGCTTTCGGCCGTGGACTGTCGGATGTGGACGAACCTGCCCTGTGGGAAAAAAGCCTGGATGACCGCGTGTTGCACTGGATCGAAGTCGGCCAGCCTGACGCTGACCGCCTGACCTGGTGCTCACGCCGCACCGAGCGCACCAGTTTGCTGGCCTACGGCAGCCTGCGTGTCTGGCAGACCAAGGTGATAGACGCGGTCAAGGGGCTGAAAAACGTCAATATCGCGGCGGTTCCTCAGGATGTGTTGGAAGTCCTGGCCCAGGACATGCCGCGCGCCATCAAATGGGACGTGATGATCAGCGAGGGCACCGTGTTCGTCACCGACGACCGTGGCCAGCACGAAGTGCAGCTGGAGTGGCTGCTCGGCGAGCGCGGCTGATCCACCCCCCTGAGCGGCGACCCCTGGCGGGCGCCGCTTCACCTCACCCCAAGCCACGGAATGTCCTCTCGTCCCATGCGTATCGAACCGCGTCTGCTGCCCGAAACCCTGCCTTTTCTCGGTGACCTGCCGCCCTTGCTGACCCGGCTATATGCCGCGCGCGGGGTGCAGTGCGAAGCGGAGCTGGATAAAAGCCTGGCACGGTTGATCCCGTATCAGCAGCTCAAGGGCATCGACGCGGCGGTGGACCTGCTGGTCGAGGCGCTGGCACAGCGCCAGCGCATTCTGATCGTTGGCGACTTCGATGCTGACGGCGCCACCGCCAGTACCGTCGGCGTGCTCGGCCTGCGCTTGCTGGGGGCGGCGCATGTGGACTACCTGGTGCCGAACCGCTTCGAGTTTGGCTACGGCCTGACCCCGGAAATCGTTGCCGTTGCGCTGCAACGCCAGCCGCAGCTGCTGATTACCGTGGACAACGGCATCTCCAGCACTGAGGGTGTAGCCGCCGCCAAGGCCGCCGGGCTCAAGGTGCTGGTCACCGACCACCACCTGCCGGGCAACGAACTGCCGGCCGCCGATGCCATCGTCAATCCGAACCAGCCGGGCTGTGCGTTCCCGAGCAAGGCGCTGGCCGGTGTCGGGGTGATTTTCTATGTGTTGATGGCGCTGCGGGCGCGCCTGCGTAGCCTGGGCCACTACGAGACCCGGCTGCAGCCGAACATCGGTGAACTGCTGGACCTGGTGGCACTGGGCAGCGTGGCTGACGTGGTGCCGCTGGACGCCAACAACCGCATCCTCGTCCATCAGGGCCTGGAGCGCATTCGTGCCGGCCGGGCACGGCCAGGGCTCAAGGCGATCCTGGAGGTGGCACGCCGTGAGCATGGGCGCATTACCTCGACAGACCTGGGCTTCATCCTCGGCCCGCGCCTGAACGCGGCCGGCCGGCTGGATGACATGAGCCTGGGGATCGAATGCCTGCTGTGCGATGACTCGACGCTGGCGCGGGAAATGGCCGTGCAGCTCGATGAGCTGAATCAGGACCGTAAATCCATCGAGCAGGGCATGCAGCGCGAAGCCCTGGCCCAGCTCAAGGACTTGCCGCTGGAATCGATGCCGTTTGGCCTGTGTCTGTTCGACGCGGATTGGCACCAGGGCGTGATCGGCATCCTCGCCTCGCGCCTGAAAGAGCGTTACCACCGCCCGACCATCGCCTTTGCCGACGCTGGCGAAGGCATGCTCAAGGGCTCGGCGCGCTCGGTGCCGGGGTTTCATATCCGTGATGCGCTGGATGCGGTCGCCGCGCAAAACCCACAATTGATCAGCAAGTTCGGCGGCCACGCCATGGCCGCCGGGCTGTCGCTGCCAGCGGACAACTTCCCGGCCTTTGCCGCCGCCTTCGACGCCGAAGTGCGCCGGCAGCTGCGCGAAGACGACCTGACCGGGCGGCTGCTGTCGGATGGCACCCTGGCGGTCGAAGAGTTTCACCTGGAACTGGCGCGTGCCTTGCGCCACGCCGGGCCCTGGGGCCAACACTTTCCCGAGCCGCTGTTCCACGGTGTGTTCCAGTTGGTAGAGCAGCGGGTGGTCGGTGAGCGGCATTTGAAGGTGGTGCTCAAGACCGAATGCGGTTCGGTGAAGCTCGACGGGATCGCCTTCGGCATCGACCGCGAGGTCTGGCCGAACCCGTCAGTGCGCTGGGTGGAGCTTGCGTACAAGCTTGACCTCAACGAGTTTCGCGGCCAGGAAACCGTGCAGCTGCTGATCGCGCACATGGAGCCGCGCTGATCAAAGGTTGGCGGTTAATCGTCCGGGCGGCGGTCAAACTGGTCTAGGCTCAAATCACTGTCTGATGGGTCGTGTGAACCTGCGGGGAAGATTCTCGTCTTCGGCCTTTCAATCAGCATCTGGAGCCTTACCACTTGATTTGAGAGGTGCCCCATGAGTCTGCTGCTCGAACCCTACACCCTGCGTCAATTGACCCTGCCCAATCGTGTCGCGGTTTCACCCATGTGCCAGTACTCCAGCGTCGATGGGCTGGCCAATGACTGGCATCTGGTCCACCTCGGCAGCCGTGCCATTGGCGGCGCCGGCCTGGTCATTACCGAGGCGACTGCCGTGACGGCCGAGGGCCGAATCACTGCGCAAGACCTCGGTCTGTGGAACGACGAGCAGATCGAGCCGTTGCAGCGTATCACCCGCTTTATCACCGCCCAGGGCGCCGTCCCTGGCATTCAGCTGGCCCACGCCGGGCGCAAGGCCAGTACCTACCGGCCCTGGTTGGGCAAACACGGCAGCGTGCTGGTCAGTGAGGGTGGCTGGGTACCGGTGGGACCTTCGAAAATCGCGTTCGACCCCGAACACACGGCGCCGACGGAATTGACCGAGGCGCACATCCAGGAAGTCATCCAGGCCTTTGTCGATTCGGCCAAGCGCGCGTTGGTGGCCGGTTTCAAAGTGGTGGAAGTCCACGCAGCCCATGGTTATCTGCTGCACCAGTTTCTATCGCCCTTGAGCAATCAGCGCCGAGACGCGTACGGCAGCTGCTTTGAAAACCGTATTCGCCTGACCTTGCAAGTCACCGAAGCGGTGCGGGCGGTCTGGCCAGAAGAACTGCCGGTGTTTGTCCGCCTGTCGGCCACCGACTGGGTCGAGGATGGCTGGAACCCCGATGAAACGGTGGAGTTGGCGCGCCGGTTGAAAGCGCTGGGAGTGGACTTGATCGATGTGTCCTCGGGCGGCACCTCTGTGAAAGCCGAAATTCCGGTAGGCCCGGGCTATCAGACCCAATTCGCCGAAAAAATCCGCAAGGAATCGGGGATTGCCACCGGCACCGTCGGCATGATCACTGAACCTGCCCAGGCCGAGCACATTCTGCGCACCGGTCAGGCCGACATTATCCTGCTGGCTCGCGAGTTGCTGCGCGACCCGTACTGGGCGCTGCATGCCGACGACGACCTGGGTGGCCACAAGGCGGTCTGGCCCGCGCAATATCAGCGGGCGACTCACCGCGACCAGCCGATTCATGAGTCTGATTTGAGGGATTGAACAAAACCTCGCCGGGCGCTTTTGATTTTGAATGCAGGAGCAGAGCGTGCTCGCGATACAGGCGCTGCGGTGTATCAGATGCAACGCGGTGATGCCATCGCGGGCAAGCCTCAATGCCAGTCAGTTAAGGCATTGAACGACACAAAACTTGTGGGAGCGGATTTACCGGATCGCCGGACCGCCGCGAATCCAGACACCGCGGTTTTCAGGTATTGCGCGTCGTCATTATTCGCGGATAAATCCGCTCCCACATGTAATTCGCCTTAACTGACTGGCATTGGGGCAAGCGACAGGAATGGAGACCGGTGTGTGAGCAAAGCTTGCTCGCGATGCAGGCGCTGCGGTGTATCCGGCACACCGCGTTGATTTCATCGCGGGCAAGCCCCATCAAAAGCCTCGGCCGTTGAGTGTGTCGGTTTGTATCTATTTATTACGCATACGGCACCGCACCCTGGATCCACTGTCTGATTCTGTGTCGACAAGTATCCGCGCGTCGACGCCGACCAGCGCCGCTGGGATGTGCAGTTTCGCGGTCCAGGAGGCCGCCCCATGTATCGCCGACTTTTGCTGATCGTTTTGCTGGGTTTGCTGACAACGGCTTGTGTACCTTACGGAGGATCTGCCTACTACCGCGCTGATGTGTACACCGTAGACCGCTATTCCTATCCGGGCTATCGAACCTACTCTCCCTACCCGTACAGCCGCGGCTATTACATGGCGCCGCAGCCTCGTTATTACTATGCGCCGCAACCGCGTTACTACCGGGCACCGCCGCCTCATCACTACTACCACCCGGCACCTCCGGGGTATCGGGGCCACCCGAACCGTGGCTACTCCCCCCGTTATCGCCAAGGATCGCGTCATGGGTATGACCGCGGCTATCACCGAGGTTATGACCGCAACCACGACGGTCGTCCTGATCGCGACTGGAACCATTGATCGCCAATCAATAACTGCAAAGGTCCGCCAGCGGATGGCGGCCTTCCCAGGCCTTGCTGAAATGCGCATCCACCACCTCCTGGGCAATGGCGGCAATGTCCGGCCAGTGCCAGCGAGGCTGTTGGTCCTTATCGATCAGCCGGGCGCGCACACCCTCACTGAACTCCGGATGCCGGCAACAATTCAGGCTCATGCTGTATTCCATCTGGAACACCTGCGCCAACGACAGGTGGCGGGCACGCTTGATCTGCTCCCAGACCAACAGCGCAGTCAGCGGGCAGCCTTCGTTCAAGGTGCGTGAAGCGCGGGCCAGCAGGGCGTCCGGGTGATTGCGCAGATGGCTGATTGCGCGCCAGGCACAGACCGGGTCACTGACATCCAGCAACGTATCGATCAGGTGACGGCGGGGTAGCCACTGCGCTTCAGGCAGCGCCTTCTGCGCTTCCTGCTCCAGGGCTTTGAGCAGGCTATTGAGCTGCATTTGCGTCTGTTCCTGCCAGTTCAATTGCAGCAGGCCGTTGAGCAGTTTTTCCTGATGCTCGTCGAGCAGAAAACGGTCCCCCAGGCCCAGGTCCAGCGCGTCGCGAGCGTTGATATGGGCGCCGGTCAAGCCCAGAAACAGGCCCAGTTTCCCCGGCATGCGCGTCAGGAACCAACTGGCGCCGACGTCGGGGTAAAGGCCAATGCTGATCTCTGGCATGGCCAGCCGGCTGCTGGGGGTGACAATGCGAATATTGGCCCCCTGCAACAGCCCCAGGCCACCCCCCAGCACGTAGCCGTGGCCCCAGCAAATCAGCGGCTTGGGGTAGGTATGCAGGGTATAGTCAAGTCGGTATTCGGCAGCGAAGAATTGCGCCGCCACCGGTGGCACTTGACCTGGATGATGGCGACAGGCCTCGACCAGGCTGCGGACTTCGCCGCCGGCGCAGAACGCCTTGCGGCCTTCACCGCGAAGCAGCACGCAGACGATCTGATCATCCTGGACCCAGTCGGCCAGTTGTTCGCTGAGCATCTCGATCATGGGGAACGACAAGGCGTTCAGGCTGTTTTCGGCGTTCAACGTGGCGATGCCGATGCGGGCACCATCGACGCCAGTTCGCTCCTCGAATAGCAGGTTCATGGCAAACCTCGGTCGGTTACGTGGTTATCCAGTATGGCGCCTTGACGGGAAAACGCCCGTTGCCGGTCGGATCGATTGACAAGCGCGGCGCTGTTTCCTAGTGTCCGCGCATTGTTTTTTCAGGTAGCCCCATGACCACCGACGACGACCGCATCAAACTCGAAGCCAGCTGGAAGCAGGCATTGCGCCGCGAATTCGATCAGCCTTACATGCACCAGCTGCGTGAGTTCCTGCGCCAGGAACATGCCGCCGGCAAGGAGATTTTTCCGCCAGGGCCGATGATCTTCAATGCCCTGAATTCGACGCCATTGGATCAGGTCAAGGTCGTCATCCTCGGCCAGGACCCGTACCACGGCCCGGGCCAGGCCCATGGCCTGTGCTTCTCGGTGCAGCCAGGGGTGGCGCCGCCGCCGTCGCTGGTCAATATTTACAAAGAGCTCAAGCGCGACCTGAATATCGACATTCCCAATCACGGCTACCTGCAGCATTGGGCCGATCAGGGCGTGCTGATGCTCAACACCACCATGACCGTGGAGCGGGCCAACGCGGCCTCCCACGCCAACAAAGGCTGGCAGCATTTCACCGACCGCATTATCAGCCTGGTCAGCGAACATCAGTCCAATCTGGTGTTCCTGCTCTGGGGCGCCCATGCCCAGGGCAAGCAGAAACTGATCGATGCGACCAAGCACTTGGTGCTGACGTCAGTACACCCGTCGCCACTGTCGGCTTATCGCGGGTTTATCGGCAACGGCCACTTCAGCAAGACCAACAAGTTTCTCGAGCAGCGCGGGCTGACGCCGATCGACTGGCGCTTGCCGCCGCTTTAGGAGCGCTCGTTCTCGCTGATCACCACAGACTGTAGGAGCATGGCTTGCCAGCGAAGAGGGCAACGCGGTCTGTCTGGATGATCGCGGTGCATTCGTCGCGAGCGAGCTCGGCTCCTACCGGGGAGGGGGTGTTTCGGGTTGTTTGCTCCAGTGCCGGAACAAGGGTTCGGCCAGGAACAGCACGAATAGCAGCCGCATCACCTGCAAGGCTGTAACCAGCGGTACTGAGAGTTGCAGGGTTTGAGCCGTCAAACTCATCTCCGCGATACCGCCGGGCATCATGCCCAGCGTCAGCGAGCGCAGATCCAGTTGGGTCAGCGCGCTCAAGGCCCAGGCCGAAAGGCCTGCGATCAGCATCGTCAGAGCCGTTCCCAACAGGGTGCGGCCCAGAAACGACGGTGCCCGGCGAAAGAAAGCCCGATTGAAATGGCAGCCCAGGCCGCTGCCAATCAGCCACTGGCCAATCTGGCTGGCGCCATTGGGCAGGCCGATGTGCAAGTCCAGGCCAATACTCGCCAACGCCGCGATCAATAAGGGGCCAAACAGCCAGGGGTTGGGTTGCTTGAGCTTTTGCCAGATCCAGGCGGCGAGGGCGCCCAAGGGGAACACCAGCGCCAGCCAGCGCCAATCGACGGTGCCACCATGAACCACGGGCACACCGTCTCCGAGCAGGTACTTGAACACCGCCGGCACGCACAGCACCACCACCAGCACCCGCAGGCTCTGACCTGCCGCCACGCGGCTCAGCGAGGCGCCATGGCGAGCACCGAGGTTGACCATCTCGCCGGAGCCGCCGGGCATGCTGGAGAAGAACGCGGTGGCGCGATCTTCACCGGTGCGGCGCAGTAACCACACGCTGACCACGCTGGCGACACTGGTCACCCACGCGCCGAAAAAAATCAGCCAGAAATGGCTGACGACCTGCTCGATCACCACCGGCGTGAAGTGCAGGCCGATGCCGATCCCGATGATCCACTGCCCGCACTTGCGCCCGCCGGGGATCTCGGTCAGTTGCCAGGGTGTCAGGCAGCGGACCAGCAGGATGGCCAGCAGTGAGCCGATCATCCACGGCAAAGGCCAGCCGATCTGGCTGGCCACAAACCCGCCGGCCAGACCGACCAGCGGGGTTCCCCACCACGATTGCAGAAACCGTTCAGACATCGGCTACCGCACGACGCGAAACGCTGCGCCGACGCCAGATGCGCACCAGCGGGAGCATCAACATGAGGGCGGTCAGGACCCAGACACCGAAGGTGATCGGGCTCGACCAGAGGATGTCCAGTGCACCGTTGGAAATCGACAGCGCCCGGCGCAGGTTCTGCTCCATCAGGCCGCCGAGGATAAAGCCCAGCAGCACCGGCGACAGCGGGAAATCCAGCTTGCGCAGGATGTAGCCGAAGATGCCGATGCCGATCATCAGGAACAGGTCGAAGGTGGTTGCATGCACCGCGTACACGCCGATCGCGGTGATGATCGCGATCATCGGCACCAGCGCCCAGTTCGGCACGGCGAGGATGCGGGTGAAGATGCGGATCATCGGAATGTTCAGGATCACCAGCATGATGTTGGCGATGAACAGCGAGGCGATCAGGCCCCAGACGATGTCCGGCTGTTGTTGGAACAGCAGTGGGCCAGGGGTGATGTTGTACAGCGACAGGGCGCCGATCATCACCGCCGTGGTGCCCGAACCCGGTACGCCCAGGGTCAGCATGGGCACCAGCGCGCCGCAGGCCTCGGCGCCAATGGCGGTTTCAGGCGCCGCCAGGCCGCGCTTGTCGCCCTGGCCGAATTTGCCGCTGGCACCGGCCAGGCGCTTTTCGGTCATGTAGGCCACGGCGCTGGCCAGTGTCGCACCGGCGCCTGGCAATACACCCATGATGAAGCCGAGCAGGCCGCAACGGACGTTGACCGCAAATACCGACGCCGCTTCCTTGAAGTTGAACATCATGCGCCCGGTGGCCTTGACCGCCTCCTGGCCATGGTGGGTCTTCTCCAGCAACAGCAGGATCTCGCTGATGGAAAACAGGCCCAGCACCAGCACCACGAACTGGATACCGTCGGCCAGGTGCACGCTGTCACCGGTAAAGCGGTAGACGCCGCTGTTGGCGTCGATCCCGACACCCGAGAGGAACAGGCCCATCAGCGCCGCGATAAAGGTTTTCAGTGGCTTGTTACCGGCCATGCCGCCCAGGCAGACGATGGCAAACACCATGAGCACGAAATATTCCGCCGGCCCGAAGGCAATCGCCCATTTGGCCAGCAGCGGCGCGAACAGCACCATGCCGCAGGTGGCGATAAAAGCACCGATGAACGAGCTCCAGGCCGACAGCGACAGGGCCACCCCAGCCATGCCCTGGCGTGCCATCGGGTAGCCGTCCAATGTGGTCATCACGGTAGAGGCTTCACCGGGGATGTTCAGCAGGATCGAGCTGATCCGCCCGCCGTATTCACAGCCCAGGTACACCGCCGCCAGCAGGATCAGCGCCGATTCCGGCGGCAGGCCAAGGGCGTAGGCAATCGGGATCAACAGGGCCACGCCGTTGATCGGGCCCAGGCCCGGCAGCAGGCCGACCACGGTACCGATCAGGGTGCCACACAGGGCGGTCACCAGGTTGTACGGGCTCAGCGCAACACCGAAGCCCTGGCTCAGATAGCTGAAAGTATCCATATCAATTCTCCAGAACGTCGAGTAGGCCGAGCGGCAGTGGCACGTCCATGGCTTTATCGAACAGCAGATAAATACCGACGCTCATCAGGCAGATGATCACCACGCTGGGCAACCAGCGCCCGCCGTACAAGCGTGCCATCGGCACACCGATCAGGATGCTGCTGAGGATGAAGCCCAGGGGCTCGAACAGGCCGGCGAAGACCAGCAGCAACAGCACGCACAGGCCGATCTTGGTCAGCGTGGGTCGGTCCAGTTCGGGTTCCTCATCGCCGCGCTCGATCGGCGTCGGCAAAACGGCCAGGTACAGCAGCGCTACGGCCATCAGGCCAAGCATCAGCAGAGGGAAGGCGCGGGGGCCAACCGGTTCGTAGGAAAATGCGGCCTGATAGGGCCAGGCCATGACGGCCAGCGTGGCGCAGACAAGCAGCAGCACCAGCGCAAAGATGCGTTGCAGGACCATGGGGAAACTCCTTCGCGGCGCCCGCCGTTGAACGGGCGCGACCGGGGGTGCCTGCCTTGGCTCAAGGCAGGTTGCTTATCACTGGATCAGGCCGAATTCCTTGGCCAGCAATTTGTAGTCGGCCACCTGTTTCTTCACGTAGGTGTCCAACTCTGCACCGGTCATGGCGAACGGGAACAGCTCGCGCTGGTCACGCAGCTTGGCGAATTCTTCGGAGGCCAGCAGCGTGTCAAAGGACGTTTTCCACCAGTTGTATTCCTCGTCAGTGACCTTGGGCCCGACGTAGAAACCGCGGACCACCGGCCAGACGATGTCATAGCCCTGTTCCTTGGCGGTGGGGATGTCTTTCATTGTCGGCTCGTCCAGGCGCTTGTCGGAGAACACGGCCAACAGGCGCATGTCGCCGCTGAGAATGTGCGGCATGGAGTCGGAGATGTCGGTACTGCCGACCTGGATATGGCCACCGAGCAGCGCGGTGGCGATTTCGCCGCCGCCTTCCAGCGCGACATAACGCAGGTCGCGCGGGTTGATCCCGGCGGCCTTGGCGATCAGCGCGGTCTGCATCCAGTCCTGGCTGCCGACGGTGCCACCGGAGCCGATCACGACTTTGCTCGGGTCTTTCTTCAAGGCCGCGACCAGGTCGTCGAGGGTCTTGTACGGCGAATCTTTCTTCACGGCGATAGCGCCGTAGCTGGTGCCGACCGCCGCCAGCCAGCGCACGGCATTTTCGTCGAAGCGACCGAACTTGCCCTGGGCCAGGTTCAACAGCGAGCCACTGGACCAGGCCACCACGGTGCCAGCATCGGCCGGGCGTTGAGCCACCACGGCGTTGTACGCGACCGCGCCGACACCACCGGGCATGTAGGTCACACGCATCGGCTTGGTGAGGATTTTCTCGTTGAGCAGGGCGCTCTGGATCAGTTTGCAGGTCAGGTCAAAACCACCGCCGGGCGAGGCCGGGGCGATACACTCGGGGCGTTTGGGCTCGGCCGCGAGGACGTTGCCGGCCAAAAGCAGGCAACTGGTGGCGAGGGCGATTCGGCGCAGTGAAAGATTCATCGACAGTCTCCAGAGGTATTGTTGTTATGGGTTATTACCAAAGAGCCACGCTGTAGCTCACCAGCAGTCGCACTTCGTCGGCATCACGGGCGAAGTTCGAACGGTAGGTGGCATTACGCAGGCGCACGGCGACGTTTTTCAGGGCGCCGCTTTGCACCACGTATTTGATTTCACTGTTGCGCTCCCACTCCTTGCCAGTGTTGCCGTTGGCCAGGGACACATTGTCGCCACTGATGTAGCGGCTCATGAAGGTAAGGCCAGGGATGCCCAGTTTGGCGAAGTCGTAGTCATAACGCAGCTGCCAGGAGTGTTCATCGGCCCCGGCGAAGTCGTTGATCTGGACGAAGTTGACCAGGTACGGGTCAGAGCCATCGACATACGGGAAAGCCGTGTCGCCCGACATGTGCTGGTAGGCCGCGCTGAGCTTGTGCCCGCTCAGGGCATAACTGACCAGGCCGTTGAGCGAAGTGTTGTCGATGTTGCCGCCACGGGCCTGGCCCTGGTCATCACTGAAGGCCATGCGCAAGTCGGTGCCGAAGGTGCCCGGGCCGAACGGCTGGGAGGCGATCAGGCCAACGAAGTGCTGACGATACACATCGTCCAGCTGGGCGAAGTGGTAGCTGCCGGTGATCTTGTCGGTGAGTTTGTAATCCAGGCCGGCCATGTCGAAATGATTGCCGGCCACGGTGCCGAGGAAGCGACCGTTCTTGTTGTTGAGCGCGATGTCTTCCTTGTTGGTGTCGTCGCGGTCCTTGGCCTTCTCCAGGCGCCCGCCGGTGAAGGTCAGCTTCTTGAATTCGCTGGAGGTCAGCAGACCGCCTTCGAAGGTTTGCGGCAGGATGCGGCCATCGTTGGGGCGCAGGGTCGGCAGTTCCGGGATCAGGGTGCCGATCTTCAACTCCGTGGCGGAAATCTTCACTTTGCCGGTCAGGCCGAGCTTGGAGTATTCGTCGGCGGCGCGGCCGTCATCGTGGGTCGGCAACAGGCCGGTACCGGTGCGGTCGGGGCTGGAGTCGAGCTTGACCCCGAGCATGCCCAGGGCATCGACGCCGAAACCGACGGTGCCTTCGGTGTAGCCCGATTCCAGGTTGAGCATAAAGCCCTGGGCCCACTCGTCACGCTTGGATTGCTGCGCGCTGGTGCCGTCGCGAAAGTCGCGGTTGAAGTACATGTTGCGGGTTTCGAAGGTGGCGCTGCTGTCTTCGAAGAAGGCGGCCTGGCCCAGCGGCGAGAAGCCTGCAAGTGCGGCGGCGCTGGCGAGAACAGTAGGGTGCTTACGGAAACTGCGGGCAGGCTTGGCGGCCTGAGTCTGCATAGACGGCATCGAGTGATGACTCCGTTATTGTTCTTATTAGTCGAAAACGCGTCGTGGCGTTTTTCGCTGTACAGCTCTGCTGGAGAGAGCCGTGAGGGGATACTAGGGGCTGAAACTTTCGCTAACCTTTCAATTGTCATTCATTGTTACAACACTTCACAGGCGCTGATCCGCCTGTAAACTCCGCGCCATCCAACGCCCTCCCATCAGGAGAAAACGATGCGTGTGCTGCTCGTCGAAGACCATCTGCAATTGGCCGAAAGCGTGGCTCAGGCCCTGAAAAGCTCGGGCCTGACCGTGGACGTGTTGCATGATGGCGTCGCTGCCGACCTGGCCCTGGCCAGCGAGGAATATGCGGCCGCAATCCTTGATGTGGGCCTGCCGCGCATGGATGGCTTCGAGGTGCTGGCCCGCTTGCGCGCCCGCGGCAAGAACCTGCCGGTGCTGATGCTGACCGCCCGTAGTGACGTCAAGGACCGGGTCCATGGCTTGAACCTGGGCGCCGATGACTACCTGGCCAAGCCATTCGAGTTGACCGAGCTGGAAGCCCGGGTCAAGGCCCTGCTACGCCGCAGTGTGCTCGGCGGCGAGCGTCAGCAGCGCTGCGGCGAACTGGTCTACGACCTGGACACCCGCCGATTCAGCCTCGCCGGCGAGCTGCTGACCCTGACTTCCCGCGAGCAGGCCGTGCTCGAAGCATTGATCGCACGCCCGGGGCGGGTCATGAGCAAGGAGCAGCTGGCGGCGCAGGTGTTCGGCCTGGACGAAGAGGCCAGCTCCGACGCCATCGAAATCTACGTCCATCGACTGCGCAAGAAGCTCGACGGCCAGGCCGTGGCCATCGTCACCTTCCGGGGGCTCGGCTACTTGCTTGAGAGCCGCGATGCGTGACGCCAACAGCCTGCGCTGGCGGCTGCTATGGAACCTGGCGCTGCTGTTGGTGGTGTTGATGCTTGCCAGTGGCCTGAGCGCTTACTGGAACGGCCGTGAAGCGGCCGATACCGCCTACGACCGCACCTTGCTGGCCTCTGCACGAACCATCGCCGCCGGGTTGTCCCAGCGTGACGGCACCTTGAGTGCCGATGTGCCCTATGTGGCCCTGGACACCTTTGCCTATGACAGCGCCGGTCGCATCTACTACCAGGTCAACGACATCCATCAACGGCTGATTTCCGGCTACGAGAATCTGCCTGCGCCGCCGCCCGGCACCCCGCGCACCGATGACTACCCAGCGCTGGCGCGCTTCTACGATGCCCAATATCTGGGCCAGGATGTGCGGGTGGTGAGCCTGCTCAAGCCGGTGACCGAGCCGAACATGAACGGCATGGCCGAGATTCGCGTGGCGGAAACCGAAGAGGCGCGGGTGCGTATGGCGCGCGGGTTGATGGCCGATACCCTGCTGCGTCTTGGCATGCTGGCTCTGGGGGCCTTGCTGCTGGTGTGGTTTGCGGTCAGCGCCGCCTTGCGCCCGCTGGAGCGCTTGCGTAGCGCCGTCGAGGAGCGCCAGCCCGATGATCTGCGGCCCTTGCCGTTGGTGGAGGTGCAGCGCGAACTGTGGCCGCTGGTGCAGAGTCTGAACCATTTCACCGAGCGCTTGCGCGGGCAGTTCGAGCGCCAGGCGCAATTCATTGCCGAAGCCGCCCATGAACTGCGCACACCGCTGGCGGCATTGAAGGCGAGGGTCGAGTTGGGACTGCGTTCAAACGAGCCACCGGTGTGGCGCCAGACCCTGGAATCAGTGGCGCAGGGCACTGATCGGCTGACGCATCTGGCCAACCAGCTACTGTCGCTGGCGCGGGTCGAGAACGGCGCCCGCGCCATCGCCGAGGGCGGTGCCCAGCGGCTCGACCTCAGCCAACTGGCCCGCGAGCTGGGCATGGCCATGGCGCCATTGGCCCATGCCCGTGGCGTCGCCCTGGCGCTGGAAGCGGAGCAACCGGTCTGGCTGCGCGGCGAGCCGACCTTGCTCAACGAACTGCTGAGCAACCTGGTCGACAATGCCTTGGCCCACACTCCGCCGGGTGGCAACGTGATTCTGCGGGTCAACCCGGGTGTACTTGAGGTCGAGGATGATGGCCCGGGTATTCCGGCCGATGAACGGGACCGGGTGTTCGAGCGTTTCTACCGGCGCGGTGCCCATGGCACCGGCCTTGGCCTGGCGATTGTCGGTGAAATCTGCCGCGCGCACCTGGCTCAGATCAGCCTGCACGATGGCGAGCAGGGCGGCCTGAAGGTGCGGGTCAGCTTTATTGGCGATTAACGGAACATGTGGCGGGCGTCGATCAGCTCGCCGCTGTTCAACAGCGCCGCCGGGTCCAGGCCCAGTCGCTTGAGCGCCGGCACGCTTTCAAGGGGCTGGTCGCCGCCGGGCGACTGGTTGAGCAGCGTCGCCACTTGCACCACATCGGCGTAATCCGCCTGGCTTGCCTGGCGCGCCAGCTGTTGGTACTGCCCGGGCACAGCGGCGAGCATCCGGGGAAATTCCCAGGCGCTGAGGATCTTGTCGCCCAGCACGGGGTGAATGTGCTCGATCACATGATTGAGGCGCACCGGGTCCGACAGCAGCTCGTTGTGCTCTTCGGCATAGGTGAGGATCGGCAGGATGCCAATCAGGTGCACCAGCCCGGCCAAAGCACCCTGATCGGCTTGCAACTGACGATGACGCTGGCACAGTTCATGGCTCAGGCCGGCCACGGCCAGGCTGCAGGCCCAGACATCGCGCATCTTCTGTTCAACCACCGGCGAGCGGGCATGGAAGATCTGTTCGATCACCAGGCCAATGGCGAGGTTGCAGCTGTAGTTGATGCCCAGCCGATTGACCGCGGTTTGCAGCTCGGTGACTTCTGTGCTGGCCCGCAGCATGGGGCTGTTGACCACCTTGATCAGGCGGGCGGAGAGGGCAGCGTCGCGGCCGATGACCTTGCTCAGGGTGCCGACGCTGATGTTGCTGTCTTCGGCGGCCTCGCGAATTCTCAAGGCTACTTCGGGCAGGGTGGGCAGTACCAGGTCATCCTTGTCGATGGCAGCCAGCAACTGCGATTGAACCAACTGGGCCAGCTCGCTCATCTTTCTTCTCTAGCGGGTGTCACAGGCCCATGCGCCATCCAGCCAGGCTGGCGGCGACAGGGGGCCTTGCACACAATCAATCAGCGCTGGATTTCGCGATCGCGATCCAGTTCGTAGGGCAGGGTCAGCAAAGACAGGCGTGGGCCTTCCAGGCTGCCCAGGTGCAGGATGCCGCCTTCAACGGCTTCGGCTTGCAGCACGGCGAGCAGCTCGATGCCGTTTTCGGCCTGTGCGGCGATGCAGACTTCACCGATGGCGCTGGTGTGAGTAGGCGAAAACACCGGGGTGCCGGGCTCGGGCAGGGCGTTGCCGGCCAGTTCCAGACGATACAGGCGGCGCTTGAGTTTGCCCAGGTACTGCATGCGTGCGACGATTTCCTGGCCGGTGTAGCAGCCTTTCTTGAAGCTGACACCGCCGACGGCTTGCAGGTTGAGCATCTGCGGGATGAACAGCTCACGGGTCTGGGCCATGACCTGGCCGATACCGGCGCGAATCTGACCCAGCAGCCAGGCGTTCAGGTCGGCTTCGGGCAGCGTGGTGGCCAGTTGGGCCTTGACTGCGTCGGCCTGTTCGGCCGGCGCCCAGAGCTCGCTGCGCTCAGCCGACACGCGGATGGCGAGCAGGCCATTAGCCCGCGCTACGCTGTTCTCTTCGATGGGCAGTTCCAGGCCCAGGCTGGCCAGGGTGGCATCGCCCTGGCTCAGGCCGAAGCGAACCCAGGCTGCCGATTCGTCGGTCAATTTGGACTTGGAAAACACCGCGTACTTTTTCAGGTCTGCCAGTTGCGGCTCGACCAGCTCGCTGGCCATGGCCAACAGGCAGCCATCACCTTCAAGTACCAGCCGGAAGCTGGACTGCATGCGGCCCTTCTGGGTGCAGCGAGCGCCGAGGCTTGCGGTGCTGTCGTTGAGGTAATTGAGGTTGCAGGTCAACTGGCCTTGCAGAAATTTGCCGGCATCAGAACCGCGTACGGCCAGGACGCCTTCGTGGGAGAGCATGCAGAAAAAAGCTGAGTCGGCCATTGGTCATCGCAAGATAAAGAGACTGGCGCTCATGATAGAGCGAGCCGGGAAAAATAGGTAGGCGAGTAACGTTTCCGGACCATCGGATAAGTGCCGCAGCGCCAATTGGCTCTGTATACTGTGCGGCCTATTTGAGGAGAGCTCCATGGTCGAAGATGTTGAACTCAACCGGCTCTACTGGCATAGCCGTCGCGGCATGCTTGAGCTGGACGTGCTGCTGGTCCCCTTTGTCAAGGAGGTCTACCCGCACCTCAACGACGTGGATCGCGAGTGCTACCGCAAGCTGCTGGAATGCGAAGACCAGGACATGTTTGGCTGGTTCATGGAGCGCGCGGAGTCCGAAGACCCTGAGCTGCAGCGCATGGTCCGGATGATTCTGGATCGTGTCCAGCCCAAGTGAAGGCTTCACCTGCCGCTGGCAACGCTCATGGCGTTTGCTGGCGGCGTACCTGCTGGCGCAGTGCCTGGCGCTGTTCGCCCTGCTGATGCTTGCCGTGCCGGTCTGGCTCAGCCTGATCGGTATCGGCGTGTGTCTGGCCCATGCCCTGTGGGCCTTGCCCCGCCACCTGTTATTGACCAGCCCCCATGCCGTCAGCGGCCTGCGCCGCGATGCCAGCACCTGGTACCTGTGGACCCGTGCGAATGGCTGGCAAGCGGTGCAGCTGTTGCCCGACAGCATGGCGCTGCCCGGGTGGGTGTTGTTGCGCTACAAAAGGCCCGGCGAGCGCCGGGTGCGTAGCGCCTGCATTCTTGCTGATGCGCTGGAGCCGGTGCAGCACCGGCGTCTGCGCTTGCGGCTGAAGTTCAGTCGACGTAGGTGGGCGGCACCAGAATAGTGTCCAGCGCTTCGGGCAGCATGTCCGGGTAGTCGAGGGTGTAGTGCAACCCGCGGCTTTCCTTGCGCTGCATGGCCGAATGGATCATCAGCTCGGCAACCTGGGCCAGGTTGCGCAGCTCGATCAGGTCGCGGCTGACCTTGTAGTTACTGTAGAACTCGTCGATTTCATCCAGCAGCAGGCGTACCCGGTGCTCGGCACGTTGCAGGCGCTTGTTGGTCCGTACGATCCCCACGTAGTCCCACATGAAGCGCCGCAGCTCATCCCAGTTGTGGGCGATGATCACGTCTTCGTCCGAGTCGGTCACTTGGCTGGCGTCCCAGCATGGCAATTGCTTGGGCATGCCGACCGCGTCGAGTTTGCCGATGATGTCCTCGGCGGCTGAACGGCCGTAGACAAAGCATTCCAGCAACGAGTTACTGGCCATGCGATTGGCCCCGTGCAGGCCGGTGAAACTGGTTTCGCCGATGGCGTAGAGACCCGGTACGTCGGTGTGGCCTTGCTCGTCGACCATCACGCCGCCGCAGGTGTAATGCGCCGCCGGTACCACCGGAATCGCCTGGCGGGTGATATCGATACCGAATTCCAGACACCGCTCATAGACAGTCGGGAAGTGGCTTTTCACGAACGTTTCAGGCTTGTGGCTGATGTCCAGGTAGACGCAGTCCACCCCCAGGCGTTTCATTTCGTGGTCGATCGCGCGGGCAACGATATCGCGCGGGGCCAGTTCGGCACGTGGGTCGAAGCGCGGCATGAAGCGTTCGCCATTGGGCAGCTTCAGCAGTGCGCCTTCGCCGCGCAGCGCTTCGGTGACCAGAAAGCTCTTGGCCTGCGGGTGATACAGGCAGGTAGGGTGGAACTGGTTGAATTCCAGGTTGGCGACCCGGCAGCCGGCACGCCAGGCCATGGCAATGCCATCGCCGCAAGCACCGTCCGGATTGCTGGTGTACAGGTAGACCTTGGCGGCGCCGCCGGTGGCCAGCACGGTGAAGCGTGCACCATAGGTATCGACTTCGCCACTGCGGCGGTTGAGCACGTAGGCGCCCAGGCAGCGATCACCGTCCTGGCCCAGGCGGCGCTCGGTGATCAGGTCGACGGCCACCCGCTGTTCCAATAGTTCGATGTTCGGCCGCAGGCGAGCCTGGTCCAGCAGCGTGGTGAAAATCGCAGCGCCAGTGGCGTCGGCCGCGTGAATGATCCGCCGGTGGCTGTGACCGCCTTCACGGGTCAGGTGAAATTCGAAGCTGCCCTCTTCGGGATTGGCGTGCTCGTCACGGGTAAAGGGCACGCCCTGGTCGATCAGCCACTGGATCGATTCGCGGCTGTGCTCAACGGTGAAACGCACGGCATCTTCATGGCACAGGCCACCGCCGGCATTGAGGGTGTCTTCAACATGGGACTGCACCGTGTCGGTGTCGTCGAGGACCGCGGCCACGCCGCCCTGGGCCCAGAACGTCGAGCCATTGGACAGGTCGCCCTTGCTCAATACCGCGATGCGCAAATGCGCCGGCAAGGTCAGTGCCAGGCTCAGGCCGGCGGCACCGCTGCCAATCACAAGGACGTCATGTTGAAACTGCTGGCTCATGTCTGGATTCCGCGCAAAACAACGTAGAAGGTGCAGGGCTGCTAGGGCCGGCCCACTAGTATATAGAGGGTGGGATCGGCACAATAGCCGGGCACTTATGGCAATGTGAAACTATCGTGAACGGGTACAGGGCGGTCTTTATAGCAGTGGTGCCAGCGGCTTTGCCACGTCCAGCGCTGTCTTTTGTCCTGTTTCGTTGCCCAGGCACCGGTATTCACCCCTGAATACGGGGGGGGCGGGACGATAACCGGGAACTTTCGGCGGTACCCGGTAATCCATAGAAGGTTGCCCGTCATAAGGGAAAACAGCGTCGAGGCGTGTGCCCGTTGGGGCGCTCGATTTCGATGACCAGATTATTGACGCAGCCGGCCCGGACCGCGCTGCGTTTTTCGTGCAGAGCCGACGAAGGGCCTGCAGGAAACTCGCTGGAGGGGAGAACTTTTGCGAAAAGCCCGAGTCTATGTTTGCAAGCCTGATCGATGGCTTTTGCAACGCTCCTTCCAGTTCAACGAGGAGTGTTCATGCTAACCCAGGAAGAGGATCAGCAGCTTGTCGAGCGCGTGCAGCGTGGTGACAAGCGAGCGTTCGATCTGTTGGTGCTGAAGTATCAGCACAAGATTCTCGGGTTGATCGTGCGATTCGTGCACGACGCCCATGAAGCTCAGGATGTGGCACAGGAAGCATTCATCAAAGCCTACCGAGCGCTTGGCAATTTTCGTGGCGACAGCGCGTTTTACACCTGGCTGTACCGCATCGCCATTAACACGGCGAAAAACTACCTGGTGTCCCGCGGACGACGGCCACCGGATAGTGATGTGAGTTCCGAGGATGCGGAGTTCTACGACGGCGATCATGGCCTCAAGGATCTCGAATCACCGGAGCGTGCACTGCTCCGTGATGAGATCGAAGGCACTGTCCATCGAACCATCCAGCAACTGCCAGAAGATTTGCGTACGGCGTTAACTTTACGTGAATTCGATGGTCTGAGTTATGAGGACATTGCGAGCGTCATGCAGTGTCCGGTGGGTACCGTGCGCTCTCGAATTTTCCGCGCTCGGGAGGCCATCGATAAAGCCCTGCAACCTTTATTGCAGGAAACCTGAGACAGCGGCGACAGCCAAGAGAGGAACCGTCATGAGTCGTGAAGCCCTGCAGGAATCGCTGTCCGCGGTGATGGATAACGAAGCGGACGAACTGGAATTGCGTCGGGTATTGAGTGCCCTGGACGACGCCGAAACACGTGCTACCTGGTCACGCTATCAAGTAGCGCGCGCCGTGATGCACAAGGACCTGCTGGTGCCGCGCCTGGATATCGCCGCCGCAGTGTCTGCCGCGCTGGCCGATGAAACCACCCCGGCCAAGGTTTCCCGTGGTCCATGGCGTAGCCTGGGACGTCTGGCCGTGGCCGCGTCCGTAACGGTTGCCGTGCTGGCGGGTGTGCGTTTGTACAACCAGGACGAGATTTCCGGTGTCGAACTGGCCGCACAACAGCCTCAACAAGGCCTGGCTGTGCCACAAGTTCAAGGCCCGGCCGTTTTGGCAGGCTATAGTGAAAGCTCCGAGCAAGCGACCGGTCCCATGGCCAGTGGCGTATTGCAAGGTCAGCCAGGCTGGCACGACCAGCGTCTGCCGGGCTACCTGCGTCAGCACGCCCAGGAAGCAGCCTTGAAAGGGACCGAAAGCGCTCTACCTTATGCCCGTGCGGCTAGCCTGGAAAACCGCTAAGACCGCTAAGGAGGATCATGCGCGCCATACCCTTCATCCCGCTCTTGCTCGGTGGATGTTTGACCTTGCCGGCACTTGCCGCTCAATCATCGACCGATGCCGCAGACTGGCTCAATCGTCTGGCGCAGGCCGAGCAACAGCAGAGTTTTCAGGGCACTTTCGTTTACGAGCGTAACGGCATCTTTTCCACCCACGAGATCTGGCATCTGGTCCAGAACGGCAAGGTCAGCGAGCGGCTGTTGCAGCTCGACGGATCTGCCCAGGAAGTCGTGCGTGTGGACGGGTATACCCAGTGCGTGAGCGGGACCCTGGCAGCAGGGGTAGGTAACGCTTCGAACGCCTCCAGGCGGGTCCTGGACCCCTTGAAGCTGATGAACTGGTACGACTTGAAAGTCGCCGGTGAATCGCGTGTGGCAGGTCACAAGGCGGTCATCGTTACGTTGGCCCCGCGCGACCAGCATCGTTTCGGTGTCGAACTGCATCTGGATCGTGAGACCGGCTTGCCGCTCAAGTCCTTGCTGCTCAACGACAACGGTCAGCTGCTTGAACGCTTCCAGTTCACCCGGCTCGACACGGCCGACACCCCCGCTGAAGCCCAGTTGCGCCCCAGCGGCAACTGTAAGCCAGTCAGTCAGGTCGCCGCCCTGGCTGACAACGACGCGGTCCGTTGGCGCTCGGACTGGCTGCCACCAGGCTTCGAGTTGACCAGCAGTTCTGTGCGTCAGGACCCACAAACCAAAAGCACCGTCAGTAGCTTGATGTATGACGATGGCCTGGCCCGTTTCTCGGTGTTCCTGGAGCCCCTGAACGGCAGTGCGGCCGTTGATACACGCACCCAACTGGGCCCCACCGTGGCTGTTTCGCGCAAGGTGACCACGCCCAAGGGCGAGGTGATGGTGACGGTGGTGGGTGAGATCCCCATCGGCACTGCTGAACGGATTGCGCTTTCCATGCGTGCTCTGGATGCCCAGGCCAGCAAATGAGTGAAACGGGACTATGAGTGCTCGACCACGGATTTGGCTGACGCGAGGTGGCCCATGCCCCTTGCGCGTCTGAGAGGCCGACATGTTTGGTGAGCATTGCGGGTTGCAAAATACTGAAAATTTTTCTATAGGTCAGGTCCTCCAGGGTCTGGCCTTGTTTGCTTTTGACAGCAATGTACAAGCCGACGCGTAAACCTGGTCTCAGCCTTCGGGGTGGGTCCGGGTTTTTTGCGTTTGCAGGGCCCTAATGCTTAACCATGCTCGTTTTGACGGGAGCCGTATGTCGATACCACGCTTGAAATCCTATCTAACACTGTTCGCCGCCTTGCTGATGCTCGGCCAGGTGGTCACGGCCCAGGCTGAAGCCTTGCCTGACTTTACGACGCTGGTCGAGCAAGCCTCGCCTGCCGTGGTGAACATCAGTACGCGCCAGAAGCTGCCAGAGCGTAAAGCTTCGGCGCAGATGCCCGACCTGGAAGGCCTGCCGCCCGGTATTCGCGAGTTCTTCGAACGCAACATGCCGCAGCAGCCGCGCCCGCCGCGTGGTGATCGTCAGCGCGAAGCCCAGTCGCTGGGCTCGGGTTTCATCATTTCCGCCGACGGCTATGTACTGACCAACAACCACGTAATCGAAGGCGCTGACGAAATCGTCGTGCGCCTGTCCGACCGCAGCGAGTTGCAAGCCAAGCTGGTGGGGACCGATCCGCGTACCGACGTGGCCCTGCTGAAGATCGAAGGCAACAACCTGCCGATCGTCAAGCTGGGCGACTCCAACAAGCTGAAGGTCGGTGAGTGGGTACTGGCCATCGGTTCGCCGTTCGGCTTCGACCATTCGGTCACCAAGGGCATCGTCAGCGCCAAGGGCCGGACCCTGCCGAACGACACCTATGTGCCGTTCATCCAGACCGACGTGGCGATCAACCCGGGTAACTCCGGTGGCCCGCTGTTCAACATGGACGGCGAAGTCGTGGGGATCAACTCGCAGATCTTCACCCGTTCCGGCGGCTTTATGGGCCTGTCGTTCGCGATCCCGATCGACGTCGCGCTGGACGTCTCCAACCAGCTGAAGAAGGACGGCAAGGTCAGCCGTGGCTGGCTGGGCGTGGTGATTCAGGAGGTCAACAAGGACCTGGCTGAATCTTTCGGTCTGGACAAGCCAGCCGGTGCGCTGGTCGCCCAGGTCCTGGAAGACGGCCCGGCGGCCAAGGGTGGCCTGCAAGTGGGTGACGTGATCCTGAGCATGAACGGCCAGCCGATTGTCATGTCTGCTGACCTGCCGCACCTGGTCGGTAGCCTCAAGGATGGCGCCAAGGCCAGCCTGGAAGTGATCCGTGAAGGCAAGCGCAAAAACCTGGATATCACTGTCGGCGCATTGCCTGACGAAGATCTGGACCTTGCCAGCAGCGGCAAGGGTGGCGTCGAGCGCAGCAGCAACCGCCTGGGTGTTTCCGTCACTGACCTGAGCAGCGACCAGCAGAAAGCCCTGGACCTCAAGGGCGGCGTGGTGATCAAGGAAGTGCTGGACGGCCCGGCCGCGCTGATCGGCCTGCAGCCGGGTGATGTGATCACCCACCTGAACAACCAGGCAATCCTCTCGGCCAGGAGCTTTACCGAAATCGCCAAGGAACTACCGAAAAACCGTTCGGTGTCCATGCGCGTGTTGCGTCAGGGGCGTGCGAGCTTCATCACCTTCAAGCTGGCTGAATAAGCCTGGGTGAATGAAAAAAAGGGGGCGGTCATCACTGACCGCCCCTTTTTACCTGAAGATCACTTTAATGTGGGAGCGGATTTATCCGCGAATAGCTTCGCTGCGGTTCGCCTGATACACCGTGGGGAAGCTATTCGCGGATAAATCCGCTCCCACATTCTCTGCTCAGCATTTGGCTTGTATCAGACCTCAATTCAAGACGTACGCCAGGTAATTTCCTCTTCCCCGTCGGCACTGATCCTTACCCAGCGATCGGCATCGTCCTCGCCTTCTTCTTCAACCCAGCTCCCCGGCGCACAGCGCACCTCGACGTTCAACGCGGCAAACGCGGCGCGGGCGCAGGCGATGTCGTCTTCCCACGGGGTCTGGTCGCTTTCCAGGTACAGGCTGTTCCATTTGCCGACGGCCTTGGGCAGCCAGGTGACCGGCACGCCGGCAGCGCTGCACTTCCAGGTCTGGCCCTTCTGCACCCACTCGGAGCAAGGCCCCAGGGCGCTGCCGAGCCAGGCGGCGATGGCCTTGTGGTCGACGTCGGCGTCTTTGAGGTAAATCTCGATATCGGGCTGGCGCATGGACATCCTCACGGGGTGGTTGAACAATCCATTCGCGGATTATTGCAGGACAAAATAATCGTAACGCATCGACACCGTCACCTCGAAAGGCTCGACTTGCTCGATGACCTGCGCCCGGCGCTCGGCGCTGGCGCGCCAGCCATGCGGCGTCATGGCCAGCAGATTGGCGCGCGCCTGGCTGTCGGCCAGGCTCAAGGTGAAACGCAGGGTCTCGCTGTGGGCATGCTGCATGCCCGCCGGGACCTGTGCCAAGTGCTTGTCATCGACGTAATCGCGCACTTCATCGTAGAGCTTCTCGCGCAGCTCGATCAGGTGCTCGCTGGTCGGGCCAACCCGCATCAAACCGCCCCCCGGGCTGAGCAGACGCTTGGCTTCGTTCCAGTCCAGAGGGCTGAAGACGCTGGCCAGAAATTGGCAACTGGCATCGGCCAAAGGGATGCGCGCCATGCTTGCCACCAGCCAGGTGACGGCCGGGTTGCGTCGGCAGGCACGTTTGACGGCCTCGCGGGAGATATCCAGCGCATAGCCTTGGGCCTGGGGCAGGGCGTCGGCGATCTGGGCCGTGTAATAGCCCTCGCCACAGCCGATATCCAGCCACTGCGAGGGCGCACGTTCGGCGGCCAGCTCTGCGAGGCGGCGGGCGACCGGCGCATAATGACCGGCGTTGAGGAAGTCGCGGCGGGCTTCGACCATGGCCTGATTGTCGCCCGGGTCGCGGCTGTTCTTGTGCTGCACCGGCAACAGGTTCAGGTAGCCCTGGCGGGCGCGGTCGAAACGATGGCCGGCCGGGCAGGCCACGCCGTTGTCCAGCGCCGCCAGGGCGGCGCTGCAAATCGGGCAAGTGAGCATCAGGCAAGCAGCTTGATCAGGGTGTGGTAGTAGATCTCGGTCAGCACATCCAGGTCGCTGGCCAATACGCGTTCGTTGACCTGGTGGATGGTGGCGTTGACCGGGCCCAGTTCGACGACTTGCGTGCCGAGAGTGGCGATAAAGCGTCCGTCGGAGGTGCCGCCGCTGGTGGATGCCTGGGTTTCACGGCCGGTGATCTGTTTGATACTGGCCGACACCGCGTCGAGCAGGGCGCCCGGCTCGGTCAGGAACGGCAGGCCGGACAGTGCCCAGTCGATGTGCCAGTCCAGCTCGTGCTTGTCCAGGATCGCCGCCACGCGCTGCTGCAGGACTTCGACGGTGGATTCGGTGGAGAAGCGGAAGTTGAACAGCGCCACCAGCTCACCGGCGATGACGTTGGTCGCGCCCGTGCCGGCATTGACGTTGGAAATCTGGAAGCTGGTGGGCGGGAAGAACGCATTGCCGTGATCCCAATGCTCGGCGGCCAGTTCTGCCAACGCCGGAGCGGCCAGGTGAATCGGGTTCTTGGCCAGGTGCGGGTAGGCTACATGGCCTTGAACCCCGCGCACTGTCAGTTTGGCGCCCAGCGAGCCGCGACGACCGTTCTTGACCACGTCACCGACCAGCGAAGTGCTCGACGGCTCGCCGACAATGCACCAGTCCAGGCGCTCCTTGCGCGCGGCCAGGCGCTCGACGACGGCTTTGGTGCCGTGGTGGGCCGGGCCTTCTTCGTCGCTGGTGATCAGGAAGGTGACCTTGCCCTTGTGGTTCGGGTAGTCGGCGACAAAGCGCTCGGCGGCCACTGTCATGGCGGCCAGGCTGCCTTTCATGTCGGCCGCGCCGCGCCCGCAGAGCATGCCGTGCTCGTCGATCAGGGCATCGAACGGGTCGTTCTGCCAGGCCTGGACCGGGCCGGTTGGCACGACGTCGGTGTGGCCGGCGAAGCACAGTACCGGGCCGTCTTGAGTGCCGTGGGAAGCCCAGAAGTTATCGACGTCTTCGATCCGCATCGGCTCCAGCGTGAAGCCTGCTTCGCCCAGTCGCTGCATCATCAGCTTCTGGCAGTCGGCGTCGACTGGCGTGACCGACGGACGGCGGATCAGGTCGCAGGCCAGTTGAAGGGTAGGCGAGAGGTCGGCTGGGGCCGTCATGGGGAAACTCCGAAAGCAAAGGCTGGGGCGCAGAAAAGGCCGATATCTTAAAGCAAAAACGGCGGCCAAAGGCCGCCGTTTAGTCCGTGCGCCGATTTTATCCGGCGGTCGCAGGTTCCGTTGCATCCGCAGGCTTGGGCAGCGACGACAACATCGCCATGATCAGCGCTGCCAGGTACGGCAGCGACTGCACCAGCAGCATGGCCACCCAGAAGCGCATGTCCGAGCTGGGCAGGCCCTGAACCAGGTAGATACCCAGGGCAGCGCCCCACAACAGCAGCATGATGAACAGCTCTTCACGGGCTTCGGAAAGTGCCACGAACAGGCCATGGCTGTCGGCGTTTTTCGGGGTGCGGAAGAACGGGATGCTGCTGGTGAAGAACCCGTACAGCACGGCCTTCGCGATGGTGTGCGACAAGGCCAGCCCCGCCAGCGCAGCCGCGAAGGCATCCTTGAGGTTGACCCCAACGGCGCGGCGGTACAGGAACAGGATCTTGCCGACCTTGAAGAAAAACAACGCCAATGGCGGGATCGCGAAGATCAGCAGCGGCGGGTCGACCCGTTGCGGCACGATAATCATCGCCGCCGACCAGAGCAGGGCGCCGACGGTGAAGAAGATATTCATGCCATCGGCCACCCAGGGCAGCCAGCCTGCGAGGAAGTGATAACGCTGGCCACGGGTCAGCTCGGTGTCCTTGCCACGCAACAGGCTCGCCGTGTGGCGCTTGATGATCTGGATCGCGCCATAGGCCCAGCGAAAGCGCTGCTTCTTGAAGTCGATAAAGGTATCGGGCATCAGGCCCTTGCCGTAGCTGTTGTGCGAATAGGCGGCCGAGTAGCCCTTTTCGAACACACGCAGACCCAGCTCGGCGTCTTCGCAAATGCACCAGTCAGCCCAGCCCAGCTCTTCGAGCACCGAGCGGCGGGTCATGGTCATGGTGCCGTGCTGGATGATTGCATCACGGTCGTTACGGGTGACCATGCCGATATGGAAGAAGCCCTTGTATTCGGAGTAGCAGAGCTTCTTGAAGGTGCTTTCGTTCTGGTCGCGGTAGTCCTGCGGCGACTGCACCACGGCGATTTTCGGGTCGGCGAAGTGCGGCACCATGTGCTTGAGCCAGTTACGGTCCACGCAGTAGTCCGAGTCGATCACCGCGATCACTTCGGCGTCTTTGGCGGTGTGCGGGATCAGGTAGTTCAGCGCGCCGCCCTTGAAGCCTGCCAGGGGCGATACGTGGAAGAACTTGAAGCGTTCGCCCAGGGTTTCGCAGTGGGCCTTGATCGGCTCCCAGACAGCCGGGTCCTTGGTGTTGTTGTCGATGATCAGGACTTCAAAGTCCGGATAGTCGAGGTTGGCCAGGGCATTGAGGGTCTGTTTGACCATCTCTGGCGGCTCGTTGTAGCACGGCACGTGCACCGAGACTTTGGGTCGGTAGGCGGTGTCGGTGTGCACCGGCAGGAATTCGCGCCGACGCTTGTGAATCCATACCGCCTCGGCCAATTCGTGCGCTTCGGTCAGCAAGACGATAAACACGCCCAGCGCCCCGAGCGCGAGCAAGAAGCCCACCGTCAGGCTGAACCAGGTGCTGTATTGCTGGCTGTAGTCATAACCGATCCACACCAGTACCGAACCGCACAGGAAGGCGATAAAGGTCAGGAAGGTGCGCCCGCGCTGACGCAGGGCCGAACCGTCGATCAACAGCAGCGCCAGCGACAGCATGGCCAACACCACCGAGCCTACAGCCAGCACGCGCCACTGTGGAATCGCCACCACTGGGCCTTCGAAGTTGAATTTCTGCTGGCGAGCGCCGTTGAACACGCCCCAGTAAGCGCCCACCGAGCCTTCGTCGCTGACTTTCCACGGCTGGTCGTAGGCTTCGATGACAAAGTAGTTGTAGCCCTGGCGGTTGAGCTTGTTCACCAGCGTGCGCAGGTAAATCGCCTGGTCGGCCGGGGTCGCATCGGCGCCGCCACGCATGCGGCCGTTGCTTGGCCAGCCCACTTCAGACAGCAGCAGCGGCTTTTTCGGGAACAGCTGCTTGAGGTCACGGGCGCGGTCGAGGACGAACTGGCCGGCGTCCTTCATGGGGATAAACTCCCAGTAAGGCAGGACGTGAGCGGCAATCAGGTCGACGTGCTTGGCCAGTTCAGGGTGTTCTTTCCAGATATGCCATTGCTCGGAGGTGGTGACCGGTACCTTGACCGCCGCCCGGACCCGATCCAGATACTTGATCAGCTCTTCGGGGGTGATTTCCTTGCGGAACAGCGCTTCGTTACCCACCGTCACCCGCACGACGCTGCGCGAGGTGTTGGCCAATTCGATAGCGCGGGTGACCTCGCGCTCGTTGCGTTCCTGGTCCGGGCTAATCCAGATCCCCAGGGTTACTCGCAGGCCGAATTCTTCGGCCAGGCGCGGAATATCCCCCAGCGAGCCGTCAACCGAATAAATCCGGATGCTGTCGGTCAACTTGCTCATCTGTTCCATGTCCTGACGCATTTCATCGTCAGACGGGTACTGATTCTTTTGCGGGGTTTGTCCAAGGCGGAACGGTGAGTAGGAAAAGCCGGAGATCTGCTCAGGCCAGTCGGGTGCTGACACAGGGCGGTTGATCAGCGCCCAGAACCCTGTGAACAGCGCGGCGATCGCCACGACAATCACCAGGTTGATTCCAAATTTACGCGATGACATAGGTCGTTCGAATTCCAAAGGGGGAAGCGGGCGGGGCGGCGTCCTGCCTGCGTTAATCCGGGTATACAGCGCACAAAAAGCCGGTGCGATTTGTAGGCTGGACATTGGATTTGTTGCAACGGACTAAGTTCGCTTGCCCGCGCATTTGTCGTCCAGGTCTGTGCGACAGTCGAACTATTAAAGCAGGATTACGCCCAAGGCTGGTAATTGGCTGGCCGGCCGGCGGGTTTCCGTTGGGCACCCGGTTCCACGTGCAAGGTGCTCTCTTGGGCGTTGCGGCCTATAATGCGCGCCGGTTTTTTCGGGTTCAGGTCATGAGTACAGAAGATCCACGGTTTGCTGGCGTTGCCCGTTTGTATGGGGTCGATGGCTTGCAGCGGCTGCGCGACGCCCATGTGGCGATTGTCGGCATTGGCGGCGTCGGTTCCTGGGCGGCGGAAGCGATGGCGCGCAGCGGTGTCGGCGAGATTTCCCTGTTTGACCTGGACGACGTCTGTGTCAGCAACACCAACCGTCAGTTGCACGCACTGGAAGGCAATGTCGGTCAGGCCAAGGTCGAGGTCATGGCCGAGCGGCTGCGGGCGATCAATCCGGCTTGCACGGTCCACGCGGTGACTGATTTCGTTACCCGCGAAACCATGGCCGAGTACATTCATAACGATCTTGATTGCGTGATCGACTGCATCGACGCCGTCAATTCCAAGGCGGCACTGATCGCCTGGTGCAAGCGTCGCAAGATCCAGGTCATCACCACCGGCGGCGCCGGCGGGCAGATCGACCCGACCCAGATTCGCGTGGGTGACCTGAACCGCACCTTCAACGACCCGCTGGCCTCCAAGGTGCGTTCGACCTTGCGTCGGGACTGGAACTTCTCTCGCACGGTCAACCGCAACTACAGCGTGCCGTGCGTGTTTTCCACCGAGCAACTGCGCTATCCCAAGCCTGATGGCGGCATCTGCCTGCAGAAGAGCTTTGTCGGCGATGGGGTCAAGCTGGACTGCGCCGGTGGTTTTGGCGCGGTGATGATGGTGACGGCGACCTTTGGCATGGTCGCCGCCAGCAAGGCGGTCGAGAAACTGATCTCGGGCGTGCGTCGTCCGTCTGACCGGCAAAAGCCGGATCAGCCACCCGCCGCCAGTTGACCCATGCGTTGCAGCACGGCATTCAGGCCGTTGCTGCGCGACGGCGACAGTTGCCGGCCCAGGCCCAACTGGGTGAACCACTCGGCCAGATCCAATTGACCCAGTTCGGTGCTGGAAAGCCCTTCGACCCGCACCAACAGCAACGCCAACAAGCCCCGAATCAGGCGGGCATCACTGCTGGCGTTGAATTGCCATCGGCCGTTTTCCTGGCGTGCCACCAGCCAGACCTTGCTTTCACAGCCGTGCACCTGATGCTCCGGGGTTTTCTCGCTGTCGGCCAGCGGCTGCAGGCGTTCACCCCATTGCATCAGCAGGCGCGCGCGTTGTTCCCAGCCGGCCGCCTGGCTGAAGCTGTCGAGCGCGGTTTGGGCGTGTTCGGGCAGGCTCATCGCAACAGCTCCAGGGCTTGATCCAGGGCATCAAAGAAGCGCTTCAAGTCTTCGGAGTCGTTGTACAGGGCCAGCGACACCCGCACGGCACCTGACAATCCGAGGCTTTTCAGCAGCGGCATGGCGCAGTGATGGCCGGCGCGCACGGCAATGCCTTGTTCGGTCAGCAGGTGCGAAAGGTCGGCGTTATGAACCCCTTCAACGACAAAACTGGCCAGTGCCAGCTGCGGCCGGCCGAGCAGGCGCACGCCCTCGCGTTCGCCCAGGCCGCGCAGCAGGTGCGTATGCAGCAGGGCTTCATGGCGCAGGACGGCATCCTGATCAAGGCTGGCCAGGTAATCCAGTGTTGCACCCAGGCCGATCACACTGGCGATCGGTGGCGTGCCGGCCTCGAAGCCCAGCGGTGCAGGTCGGAAGGTTGCGCTCTGATAGTCAGCGTCGGCGACCATTTCGCCACCGAACTGCCAGTGTCCAAGCCGTGCCAGTGCCTCGCTTCGGCCGTAGAGCACGCCCAGGCCGTCGGGCCCGTAGAGCTTGTGGCTGGAGAACACATAAAAATCGCAACCCAATTGAGTCACGTCATGGCGACCATGGACCACGCCTTGGGCGCCATCGACCACGGTCATGGCACCTTGCGCCTTGGCCAGCGCGATCAGTGCTTCAAGCGGCTGCCAGGCGCCCAGTACGTTGGACAGTTGGCTGACGGCGACGAGGCGAGTGCGAGGACCGATCAGCGTGCTGGCAGCGGCCAGGTCGATGATGCCGTTCGCGTTGAGCGGCAGCACCACCAGCTTGAGCCCCTGGCGCAGGGCCAGTTGCTGCCAGGGCAGCAGGTTGGCATGGTGCTCCAGGGCGCTGATGACGATTTCATCACCGGCAACGAAGTGCTCCTGCAGGCCGTACGCCAGCAGGTTCAGTGCTGATGTCGCGCCGTGGGTAAAGATGATCTGTTGAGCGCTGGCTGCGTTGAGCCAGCGTGCGACCTTTTCCCGGCTGTCTTCGAACGCTTGGGTCGCGAGCGCGCCGGGCAGGTGCTGGGCACGGTGCACATTGGCAGCACCATGGCTGTAGTAATGGGAGAGGGCATCAAGCAGGGCTTGGGGCTTCTGCGTGGTGGCGGCGCTGTCCAGGTAGGTCTGGTGCTGCCGTTGCAGGGCGGCGATGGCGGGAAAGTCCGCACGCCACGGGGAAAGCTGGAACATGATGATCGGGCCCTGGGCATCGAGCCCGGCGCAGGCCGGGCTCGATTGGCCACTCAGTTGTGAGCGTGCAGCGCTTCGTTCAGCTCGATGGCCGACTTGTGGGTTTTGCATTCCACAGCGCCGGAAACCGAGTTGCGACGGAACAGCAGGTCAGGCTGGCCAGCCAGGTCGCGGGCCTTGACGACCTTGACCAGTTGGTTCTGCTCGTCGAGCAGGGCAACCTTGGTGCCCGCGGTGATGTACAGGCCGGCTTCGACGGTGTTGCGGTCGCCCAGCGGGATACCGATACCGGCGTTGGCGCCGATCAGGCAGCCTTCGCCGACCTTGATCACGATGTTGCCGCCACCGGAAAGGGTGCCCATGGTCGAGCAACCGCCGCCCAGGTCTGAACCCTTGCCGACGAAGACGCCGGCCGAAACACGGCCTTCGATCATGCCCGGGCCTTCGGTGCCAGCGTTAAAGTTGACGAAGCCTTCGTGCATGATGGTGGTGCCTTCGCCGATGTAGGCACCCAGGCGTACGCGGGCGCTGTCGGCGATACGCACGCCGGTCGGCACGACGTAGTCGGTCATTTTCGGGAACTTGTCCACCGAGAAAACTTCCAGCAGCTCGCCTTTGAGGCGTGCTTCCAGTTGCAGCTCGGCCAGTTCGCTCAGGTCCACCGCGCCCTGGCTGGTCCAGGCAACGTTCGGCAGCAGCGGGAAGATACCGGCCAGGCTCAGGCCGTGTGGCTTGGCCAGGCGGTGCGACAGCAGGTGCAACTTCAGGTAAGCCTCAGGCGTGGAGGTCAGCGCTGCATCTTCGGCCAGCAGGGTAGCGACCAGCGGCTTGTGGCTTTCGGCCAGGCGGGTCAGCAGGGCAGCCTGTGCAGGGTCGATGGCCTTGACGGCCTCGGCCAGCTGCGAGGCCTGGGCGGTGGTGAAGGTGATGGCCTGGTTGCCTTCGGTGTAACCCAGCAGGGGTGCGACAGCGGCGACCAGTTCGGCCGACGGATTGACCAAGGGTTGTGCATAGAAGACTTCCAGCCAGGCGCCTTGACGGTTCTGGGTGCCGACACCAAAGGCCAGGCTGAACAGAGTGTTGGACATGCAGTTACCTCGTTGCGATAAGAGTGGGCGCTTGTTACCGGTCGTCAGTTGACCGCCGCCGCATAAATGTCAGGTTTGAAGCCAATCAGCGTTCGCCCGCCCAGATCGAGCACCGGGCGCTTGATCATGGACGGTTGCGCGAGCATCAGTTCGATGGCCCTGGCCTGATCGAGGTCGGCCTTCTGCGCATCGTCGAGCTTGCGGAAGGTGGTGCCGGCGCGGTTGAGGACGACTTCCCAGCCGTGCTCGTCGCACCAGCGGGTCAGGTGCGCACGGTCGATACCGACGCTTTTGTAGTCGTGGAAGCTGTAGCTGGCGTTGTGTTCATCGAGCCAGGTTCGCGCTTTTTTCATGGTGTCGCAGGCTTTGATGCCGAAGAGAATGTAAGCCATTGATTCATACGAGGTGCCCGGCTGACCGGACGTCCTCACAGTCTCCTTAAACGAATCGCCGAATTATGCGACATCGATCCACTCGGCGCCACGGCTTGGTGGCGGTCATTTTTGCCCCGCCGAGGCAGGCGCCCAATTTAATCCGTCAATATTGCAGTTGCACGCGTGTTGTGTGGTGTCCCTAACCCGTTGATTCCAAGGATTTTGTAGTATTCAGTAACATGTTATCTGGCCATCTGCGACTTTTGTGCAGCGGCCGGACCGGGGCCTCAGTCGCTACTATGAGTCTTTGGGGCATGTGCCCCTGTTTGGAAGACGAGGGGATCCCTGCCTTATGCAGTCTGCTTATACCGTGCTGATCCTGCTGATGCTGGTCAGTGTCTCCAGATTGCTCGGGCGGGTGATCCCCTTGCCCTTGCCACTGGTTCAGATTGGCGCGGGAGCATTGTTGGCGTGGCCGACGCTGGGGCTGCATGTGGCCCTGGACCCTGAATTGTTTCTTTTCCTGTTCTTGCCGCCGCTGCTGTTTTCCGATGGCTGGCGGATGCCCAAGGCAGACTTCTGGCGCCTGCGTGGGCCGATCCTGACCCTGGCGGTTGGCCTGGTGTTGTTCACGGTGGTGGGGGCGGGGTATTTCATCCATTGGCTGATGCCGACTATTCCCTTGCCGGTAGCCTTTGCCCTGGCGGCCGTGCTGTCGCCCACCGACGCCGTCGCCGTGTCGGCTATTTCCCAGGATCGTTTGCCGGTGCCCTTGATGCGCATGCTGCAGGGCGAGGCGTTGATGAACGATGCGTCGGGCCTGGTGACCTTCAAGTTCGCGCTGGCCGCCGCCATTACCGGGGTGTTTTCGCTGGCCGAGGCCAGCCTGGCGTTTGTGCTGGTGGCCTGTGGCGGCCTGGCCATCGGCGTGGCCCTGAGTTGGGTGGTCGGGCGGTTGCGTTCATGGATGATCGCCCGAGGCTGGGACGACCCGGCCACCCATGTGGTGTTCATGTTGCTGTTGCCCTTCGCGGCCTATGTATTGGCCGAGCGGCTGGGCGCTTCGGGGATTCTGTCGGCTGTGGCGGCGGGGATGATGCAAAGCTGGGTTGATTTGCTGCCACGCCAGACCAGCACCCGGCTCTTGAATCGCAGCGTCTGGTCGCTGCTGGAGTTCGTCTTCAACGGATTGATTTTCCTGTTGCTGGGCTTGCAGCTTCCGGACATCGTCAAGGCCGTTGCCAGCCATGAAACTTCCTTGTGGCCGACGCTGCTGTGGCGCTGCCTGGATGTGGCGGCGATCTTCCTGGTGCTGATGGTTTTGCGCTTCGTCTGGGTGCAGGGTGTCTGGCGCCTGATCAATAAAATGCGGCACTGGCGCGGCAAGGAAAACCTGGCCATGGTGCCCAATGCGCGCTCGTGCCTGTTGCTGACCCTGGGCGGTGTACGTGGGGCAGTGACCCTGGCAGGCGTGATGTCAGTGCCCTTGCTGCTGGCGCCGGGCGCTGCCTTTCCGGAGCGAGACCTGCTGATTTTCATTGCTGCAGGGGTGATTCTGCTGTCGTTGGTGGCGGCTTGCATCAGCTTGCCGCTGCTGCTGCGCGGCATTCCCAAAAGCCAGGATGATGCCTTGCGCGATCACGTGCGCGATGCCTGGCGGCGCACCGCCCAGGCGGCGATTCGCGCCCTGGAAGTGGATGAAACACCTGATCCGGCGGCGACCCAGGATGCGACCCAAGCGGCGCAGGCGGCTCTGGCGGCGGAAGTGAAAGCACGGGTGATGGCCGAATACCGGCATCAGCTGGAAGTGTTCAATGATTCGGCCCAGGCCCAGGCGCTGGCCTGGCAGATGGATCAGCTGGAGCGCCGCTTGCGCCTGCGGGCGCTGAAGGCTCAGCGCCTGGAGCTGTACAAGCTGCGGCGTCATCACAAGATCGGTGATGAGGTGTTGCGGCAGGTGCTGGGCGAACTCGATATGAGCGAGGCCAGCCTGGGGCAGCTTAAGTAGGAGCCGAGCTTGCTCGCGATGGCATCGCCGCGGTGTAACGGAAATACCGCGGTGAGGCCATCGCGAGCAAGCTCTGCTCCTACACGTGTTCGGGTTAGCCTTTGAGGAAATCGCGAATCCGCTCAGCTGCCTCGACGCACTCGGCCAACGGCGCAACCAGCGCCATCCGCACACGACCTGCCCCCGGGTTCACGCCGTCGACTTCGCGCGACAGGTACGAGCCCGGCACGACGGTCACGTGCTGTTGTTCAAACAGGCCGCGGCAGAACTCGGCATCGTCCATCGGCACTTTTGCCCACAGGTAGAAGCCACCATCCGGTTTCTGCACATCCAACACCGGGGCGAGGATCTCCAGTACAGCGTCGAACTTCTCGCGGTACAAGGCGCGGTTGGCGCGCACGTGGACCTCATCGTTCCAGGCGGCAATGCTCGCCAGTTGGGTTTGTACCGGCATGGCGCAGCCGTGGTAAGTGCGGTATAGCAAGAAGTCCTTGAGGATATCCGCATCACCGGCCACGAAGCCTGAGCGCAGGCCTGGCAGGTTGGAGCGCTTGGACAGACTGTGGAATACCACGCAACGCTTGAAGTCGCTGCGGCCCAGCGCTGCGCAGGCACTCAGCAGGCCGGGCGGCGGGGTTTGTTCGTCGAAGTACAGCTCGCTGTAGCACTCGTCGGCGGCGATCACGAAATCGTACTGGTCGGCGAGGGCAATCAGCTTCTTCAGGGTTTCCAGCGGGATCAGTGCCCCGGTCGGGTTGCCGGGCGAGCACAGGAAGAGAATCTGGCAACGCTTCCAGACATCAGCCGAGACGGCATCGAAATCCGGGTTGAAGCCGTTTTCATCCAGGCATGGCAGGTAGTGTGGCTGGGCGCCAGCCAGCAGGGCGGCACCTTCGTAGATCTGGTAGAACGGGTTCGGGCTGACCACCAGCCCGTCAGCACTGCGATTGACCACTGCCTGAGTGAAAGAGAACAGCGCTTCGCGGGTGCCATTGACCGGCAGCACATGGCGAGCCGGGTCGAGCCAGCCGGCTGGCACCTGGAAGCGACGCTCGCACCAGCTGGCAATCGCTTCGCGCAGGGCAGGAATGCCCAGCGTGGTCGGATATACCGCCATCTGCTCAAGGTTGGCCGACAGCGCTTCGGCGACAAAGCTTGGCGAGCGGTGCTTGGGCTCGCCGATCGACAGCGCGATGGCGCGCTTGTCGGCCGCCGGTTTCACGCTGCCGAGCAGCGCGCGCAGTTTCTCGAACGGGTAGGGCTGAAGCTGGGTCAAAGCATTGTTCATTCGGGTCGGGTCTCGCGGATGATCAAACTAGATGGACAGGCGGCTCAATTCGATACTGTTGCTCTGGTTGACGCTCAGTTGTTCGACAATGGCATCCTGCAGCCGACTGCACAGTTGTGGGTCGGAAAGCGGCTGGTTGTGGGCGTCGGTAATGAAGAACACGTCTTCTACCCGCTCGCCCAGGGTGGCGATCTTGGCGTTTTGCAGTGACAGGTCGTACTCCAGGAAAATCTTGCCGATCCGCGCCAGCAGGCCTGGGCGGTCCGGCGCGCTCAGTTCCAGGATCGTGACCGGGCGCTGGGCATCGTTGTGGATCGTCACCTGCGGGGCAAAGGCAAAGTGCTTGAGCTGGCGCGGCACTCGACGCTGGATGATGGTCGGGTAGTCGTCCGGGTTGCGCAATGCCTCGGTCAGGCCGTCGCGGATTTCCTTGATGCGCACCGGGTTGTCGCCGATCGAACCGCCATCGTTGTCGAGCACGATGTAGGTGTCGAGGGTGAACTGGCTGCTGGAGGTGATGATACGGGCGTCATGGATGTTCAGGTTGAGCTGGTCCATGGCGGCCACGGTCACCGCGAAGAAATCGTGCTGGTCCGGTGCATAGATGAAGATCTGGGTGCCGCCCTCGAACTCGCGCTGGGTCGTCTCCTTGATCAGCACCAGCGGGCCGCCGTCGCTGGGTTGCTGCAGGATTGCGTCGCTGTGCCAGGCCACGTCGCCGGCGGTATGGCGCAGGAAGTAATCGTCGCCCAGCTGCGACCAGAGTTGTTCGACGTCGTCCGGGTCGGTGCCACTGCGCACCAGAATGTCCAGGGCCGCGCTTTGGGTCTGGCGAATCTGCTCTTCGCGGTCCAGCGGGTTCTCCAGGCCGCGGCGCAGGGCACGCTTGGTCTCGGTGTAGAGCTGGCGCAGCAGGCTGGCGCGCCAGGAGTTCCACAGGCTCGGGTTGGTCGCGTTGATGTCGGCAACCGTCAGCACATAGAGGTAGTCGAGCCGCGTATGGTCGCCCATCAGGTGGGCGAAGTCATGGATCACTTGCGGGTCGGAGAGGTCCTTGCGCTGGGCGGTGGTAGACATCACCAGATGGTTTTGCACCAGCCAGACGATCAGGCGGCTGTCCCAGTGGGGCAGCTGATGGCGATGGCAGAAGGCTTCGGCATCCACGGCGCCCAGCTCGGAGTGGTCGCCGTGGCGGCCCTTGCCGATGTCGTGGTACAGCCCGGCCAGGTAGATCAGTTCGGGCTTGGGCAGTTTGCCCATCAACTTGCTGGCCAGCGGAAACTTCTCGGAAACCGGCGTGTACTGGAGCTTGCGCAAGTGCTTGATGAGGTTGAGCGTGTGCGCATCGACGGTATAGATGTGGAACAGGTCGTGTTGCATCTGGCCGACGATATGACCGAATTCCGGCAAGTAGCGCCCCAGGATGCCGTAGCGGTTCATGCGCCGCAGATTACGGTGGATACCGATCTCGCACTTGAACAGCTCGATGAACAGGCTGGTGTTGCGGATATCGTTGCGGAACTCGTCGTCGATCAGGTGCCGGTGCTCGCGCAACAGGCGGATGGTGTCGGCGCGCACCCCTTTGATTTCCGGGTGTTGAGCCATCAGCACGAAGATTTCCAGCATGGCGAACGGCGTGCGCTTGAACACGTTCACGTGCGTGGCTTCGATATAGCCGTCGTGCAACTGGAAGCGCGAGTTGAGCGGCTGGGTGCTGCTGCTGGCATCGTCGGCGAGGATCAGCTCTTCGAAGTGCTGAATGATCAGGTCGCTCAGCTCGGCGATGCTCATGACCACCCGATAGTACTTCTGCATAAAGCGTTCGATGGCGCGCTTGGCATTGTCGTCCTTGTAACCCAGCAGCGCGGCGATGCTGCGCTGATGGTCGAACAGCAGGCGGTCTTCCGCGCGACCGGCGAGCATGTGCAGGGCATAGCGCACCTTCCAGAGAAACTCCTGGGAGGAAGCCAGCAGGTTGTTCTCGCTTTCCAGCAAAAAGCCTTCGCCCGCCAAGGCATGCAAGTTCAAGGTGCCGTACTGGCGGCGGGCGACCCAGAGCACCGTCTGGATGTCGCGCAAGCCACCGGGGGAGCCCTTGACGTTGGGTTCCAGGTTGTACTCGGTGTCGTTGTACTTGTGGTGTCGCGCCTTCTGTTCGGCACGCTTGGCCAGGAAGAACTCCTTGCTTGGCCACATGTGCGCCGTGCTGGTGACTTCGAGCATGCGCAGGCGCAACCGTTCGGGGCCGGCGATGGTACGGCTTTCCATCAGGTTGGTGATGATCGTCAGGTCACCACGGGCCTGTTCGGCGCACTCCTCGATCGAGCGCACGCTTTGGCCAACTTCCAGGCCAATGTCCCACAACAGGGTCAAAAAGCGCTCGATGGAATCGCGAAAGATCTCGTGATCGGCGTTGTCGAGCAGGATCAGCAGGTCGATGTCGGAGTAAGGGTGAAGTTCGCCGCGGCCATAACCCCCGACCGCGACCAGGGCGATATCGGCGTCCTCGCTCCAGTCGAAGTGGTTCCAGGCCTGCTGCAGGATATTGTCGACGAGCCAGGCGCGGTCTTCGATCAGGCGGCGGATGTCACGGCCGCTTTTGAAGCGCCCGTCGAGCACTTCGCGGGCTTGGCGAATGGCCTTCTTGAAAGCGGCGATGGGGCTGGCTTTCAACGCCAGTTCGGCCTGGAACTGACCCCGGTCGAACAATTCTGGATCCACCTGCGGCATCGTCGCTTTCCTTACTGATTGGACAAGGGCGCTCAGGCCGAGGTGCGGGCGATGGTGTCATCGCTGCGCAGGGTAAAGATCTCGTAGCCGTCGGCGGTCACCAGGATGGTGTGCTCGTATTGGGCGGACAACTTGCGGTCCTTGGTGATCGCGGTCCAGCCGTCGCCGAGCAGGCGGGTCTCGGCCTTGCCCTGGTTGATCATCGGTTCGATGGTGAAGGTCATGCCTTCCTTCAGTTCCATGCCGGTGCCAGCGCGACCGTAGTGCAGCACCTGAGGCTCTTCGTGGAACACCTTGCCGATGCCGTGGCCGCAATACTCGCGAACGACCGAGAAACCGTTCTTTTCGGCGTGCTTCTGGATCACTTCGCCGATATCCCCCAGGCGTGCGCCGGGACGCACGACTTCAATGCCCTTGTACATGCATTCCTGGGTGATTTTCGACAGGCGTACTGCCCACTCGGGCACGTTGCCGACATGGAACATCTTGCTGGTGTCGCCGTGGTAACCATCCTTGATGACGGTGATGTCGATGTTCAACACATCGCCATTTTTCAGCGGCTTCTCGTTGGGGATGCCGTGGCAGACCACATGATTGATCGAGGTGCAGATCGACTTGGGAAACCCCTTGTAGTTCAGCGGCGCCGGGATCGCTTGCTGCACGTTGATGATGTAATCGTGGCAGATACGGTCCAGTTCCTCGGTGGTCACGCCAGGCTTGACATGCTCCCCGATCATTTCCAGCACCTCGGCCGCCAGACGGCCGGCGATGCGCATCTTCTCGATGTCTTCGGGGGTTTTGATGGTGACGGTCATTAAGGCTCTCTCGGCGCCGGCGGGCGCGGGTAAACTCGGGAAAGGCGCAATTCTACCAGACGCATGGCCGGTTCTGGCGGGTGTGGCAAGGTTGCAACCTTATATATAGACATCTTGGCTCGGGTAGAGCGGGGCTGTGATCATTCTGGCGCGAATCCTGGCCATGCGCAAAACCCTGGCGAGCGGTTGTTATTTCGGGTTTCGTTGCTCGAGGTTCTGTGGTATAAAATGCGCCGCTTTCCGGGACTACCCAGGAAGCACTAACCCGCACATGCATCGGCACGATGACCTGGGTGCCCTCAGCCACTGAGCTGCCGGTTGGTCATTGGGATGCGTGGAGGCCTAACCCGACTTATCAAGGAACTATCATGTCCCAAGTCAATATGCGCGATATGCTGAAGGCCGGTGTGCACTTCGGCCACCAGACCCGTTACTGGAACCCGAAAATGGGCAAGTACATTTTCGGCGCGCGCAACAAGATCCACATCATCAACCTTGAAAAAACCCTGCCAATGTTCAACGACGCTCTGACGTTCGTAGAGCGCCTGGCCCAGGGCAAAAACAAGATCCTGTTCGTCGGCACCAAGCGTTCCGCCGGCAAGATCGTAGCTGAAGAAGCAGCACGTTGCGGCTCGCCGTACGTCGACCACCGCTGGTTGGGCGGCATGCTGACCAACTTCAAAACCATCCGTGCTTCGATCAAGCGTCTGCGCGACCTGGAAACCCAGGCCGAAGATGGCACCTTTGCCAAGCTGACCAAGAAAGAAGCCCTGATGCGCTCCCGTGATCTGGAAAAACTGGATCGCAGCCTGGGCGGTATCAAGGACATGGGCGGCCTGCCTGACGCACTGTTCGTCATCGACGTTGATCACGAGCGCATCGCGATCACCGAAGCCAACAAGCTGGGCATCCCGGTCATCGGCGTTGTCGATACCAACAGCAGCCCGGAAGGCGTTGACTACATCATCCCAGGCAACGATGACGCCATTCGCGCCATCCAGCTGTACATGGGTTCGATGGCTGACGCTGTTATCCGTGGCCGCAACCACGTTGCTGGCGGTACCGAAGAGTTCGTTCAAGACGCTCCTGCTGCAACAGTAGAAGGCTGAGTCGGTAACGCCTGGCGTTGACTCAGTACGCAAAAAGGGGGCTTTGCCCCCTTTTTGCCACCTCGAAATCCCCCTGGCGTCGTCATTGCGTTTTTATCGAGCATAAGTATCGAGCACAGCCGGCGGCGGATTTCCAGAATTGAATCGCCCTGAACGGGTGGAATGGTTGAAAACCTATCCAAGAGGAATTTGAAATGGCAGAAATTACTGCAGCGCTGGTAAAAGAACTGCGCGAGCGCACCGGCGAAGGCATGATGGACTGCAAAAAAGCCCTCACCAAGGCTGGCGGCGATATCGAAAAAGCCATTGACGACATGCGTGCCTCGGGCGCCATCAAGGCTGCCAAGAAAGCAGGCAACGTTGCTGCTGAAGGCGCTATCGCTACTAAAGTCGCTGAAGACGGCAAGTCTGCCGTGATCCTGGAAGTCAACTCGCAGACCGACTTCCTGGCTCTGCAGGACGACTTCAAGGCCTTCGTTGCTGCCAGCATCGAAAAAGCATTCGCTGACAAACTGACCGACGCAGCGCCGCTGATCGCCGCTCAAGAGCCAGCACGTGAAGCTCTGGTTGCCAAAGTTGGCGAGAACGTCAATATTCGCCGCCTGACCCGCGTTGAAGGCGACGTGGTTGATGCCTACCTGCACGGCAACAAGATCGGTGTTGTGGTCGCTCTGAAAGGCGGCAACGCTGAGCTGGCCAGAGACATCGCCATGCACGTAGCCGCCAGCAACCCTGAGTTCCTGCTGCCTTCGGAAGTTTCGGCCGACGCTATCGAGCGCGAAAAAGGCGTCTTCATGAGCCTGAACGAAGACAAGATCAAGGGCAAGCCAGCCGAAATCGTCGAGAAGATGGTTGCTGGTCGTATCACCAAGTTCCTGGCTGAAGCCAGCCTGGTCGAGCAGGCGTTCGTCAAGAACCCTGAAGTCAAGGTCGGTGAACTGGCCAAGAAAGCCGGCGCTGAAATCGTTTCGTTCACCTACTTCAAAGTCGGTGAAGGCATCGAGAAGCCAGTTGACAACTTCGCAGAAGAAGTTGCCGCTCAAGTGGCTGCTGCCAACAAGCAATAAGACGGATTAATCTCTGTCGCCCCAAAGAGGCTGCCCGCTCACGCGCGCAGCCTCTTTGTCAAAGTGAAGGACGGATTCCGGCTTACGAGGCCCGCATCCATGGCGCTGTCGCAGCGCCAAGCTTAGAGTTGGCCTGGCTGAAAACAGCCGGCTCAGAATTTTTTAAAACGCCGCAGGAGAGATTCGCAATGGCTCAGCAGGTGAGTGGTCGTCAACCTCGCTATAAACGCATTTTGCTCAAACTTAGCGGCGAGGCCCTGATGGGTTCCGAGGAGTTCGGGATCGATCCGAAAGTACTGGATCGCATGGCGCTGGAAGTTGGCCAGCTGGTCGGCATCGGCGTTCAGGTCGGTCTGGTCATCGGCGGCGGCAACCTGTTCCGTGGCGCTGCCTTGAGCGCAGCCGGCATGGATCGCGTTACCGGTGACCACATGGGCATGCTGGCAACCGTAATGAATGCCCTGGCCATGCGCGATGCGCTGGAGCGTTCCAATATCCCGGCCATCGTCATGTCGGCGATTTCCATGGTCGGTGTCACCGATCACTACGACCGTCGCAAAGGTGTTCGTCACCTTAATTCCGGCGATGTGGTAATTTTCGCTGCCGGTACCGGCAACCCTTTCTTTACCACCGATTCGGCCGCTTGCCTGCGCGCGATTGAAATCGACGCGGACGTGGTATTGAAAGCGACCAAGGTCGATGGTGTGTACACTGCCGATCCATTCAAGGACCCGCATGCCGAGAAATTCGATCGCTTGACGTACGATGAAGTACTGGATCGCAAGCTGGGCGTGATGGACCTGACCGCAATTTGCCTGTGCCGCGACCACAAGATGCCGCTGCGGGTGTTTAACATGAACAAGCCAGGTGCGCTGCTGAACATCGTAGTGGGCGGCGCTGAAGGAACTCTGATCGAGGAAGGCGAAGAATGATCAACGAAATCAAGAAAGACACCCAGGAGCGCATGCAGAAGTCGCTCGAGTCGCTGGCGCATGCCTTCAGCCGTATCCGTACCGGCCAGGCGCACCCCAGCGTTCTTGAAGGCGTGATGGTCCCGTACTACGGCGCTGATACGCCGATCAAGCAAGTGGCCAACATTACCGTCAAGGACGCCCGTACCCTGCAAGTCGTCGCCTTCGAGCGCAACATGCTCGGTGCTGTCGACAAGGCGATCGGCAGCGCCGGCCTGAACCTGAACCCGACCAACCTTGGCGAGTTGCTGCTGATCAGCATGCCAGCGCTGACCGAAGAAACCCGCAAGGGCTTCACCAAGCAGGCTCGTGATGCCGCTGAAGATGCGCGTGTTGCCGTGCGCAACATCCGTCGCGATGCGCTGAGCCAGTTCAAGGATCTGGTCAAGGAAAAGGAAATCAGCGAAGACGACGAGCGTCGCGCTGCTGACGACATTCAGAAGCTGACTGACAAGTTCGTGGCTGAAATCGAAAAGGCTGTGAAGCAAAAAGAAGCAGATCTGATGGCCGTTTAAGGGTCGGTATAGTTTATTCATGGATAAGACCAAACAGGCAGTGACTGGCGCGGTTCCGCGCCATGTCGCAATCATCATGGACGGGAACAATCGCTGGGCGAAGAAGCGCTTCCTGCCCGGCGTGGCCGGCCATAAGGCTGGCGTGGACGCGGTGCGCGCGGTCATCGAGGTGTGCGTGAAGTCGGGCGTTGAAGTCTTGACGCTGTTCGCCTTCTCGAGCGAGAACTGGCAGCGCCCGGCCGACGAAGTCGGGGCACTGATGGAACTGTTTTTCTCGGCGTTGCGGCGTGAAGCCCGGCGCTTGAATGAAAACAACATCAGCCTGCGCATTATCGGCGACCGTTCCCGTTTCCATCCCGAGTTGCAGGCCGCCATGCGCGAAGCAGAAGCGATGACTGCCGGCGAAGGTCGCTTCATTCTGCAGGTTGCCGCCAATTATGGTGGGCAGTGGGATATCGCCCAGGCCGCACAGCGCCTTGCCCGCGAAGTTCAGGCGGGGCATTTGCGCCCTGAGGACATTACCCCGGGCCTGCTCCAGACCTGTTTGGTGACCGGCGACCAGCCATTGCCCGACCTGTGCATCCGCACCGGTGGCGAGCACCGCATCAGCAACTTCCTGCTGTGGCAGTTGGCCTATGCCGAGCTGTATTTCTCCGACCTGTTCTGGCCGGACTTCAAACACGAGGCCATGCGCACTGCGCTGGCCGATTTTGCTTCGCGTCAGCGGCGCTTTGGTAAAACGAGCGAGCAGGTCGAAGCTGGAGCCCGCGCTTAATGCTTAAACAACGAATCATCACTGCGCTGATTCTGCTGCCGGTTGCTCTGTGCGGGTTCTTCCTGCTCACGGGCGCCGGCTTTTCCCTTTTTATCGGCCTGGTGGTCACCCTGGGTGCCTGGGAATGGGCGCGTCTGGCCGGCTTCGAGGCGCAGCCGCTTCGCATCGTTTACGCTGCGATCGTCGCAGGCTTGCTGTTCTTGCTGTACCTGTTGCCGGAAATGGCGCCGTGGGTATTGGGCGCATCGATTCTATGGTGGTTGCTGGCGACCTGGCTGGTGGCTACCTATCCGCGCACGGGCGACCTGTGGTCCAGCGTCGCCTGTAAATTGCTGATCGGCCTTTTGGTGCTGTTGCCGGCCTGGCAAGGGCTGGTCCTGATCAAGCAGTGGCCGCTGGGTAACTGGTTGATCATGGCGGTCATGGTGCTGGTGTGGGGCGCGGACGTCGGCGCCTACTTCTCCGGCAAGGCCTTCGGCAAGCGCAGGCTGGCGCCGGAGGTCAGTCCGGGCAAGAGCCGCGAGGGCTTGTATGGCGGCTTGCTGGCCAGCCTCTTGATTACCGCTGTGGTCGCTGTCCAGCGTGAGTGGAGCGCTGCCGAATTGATTCAAGGCTTGTTCGGCGCCACCCTGGTGGTGCTGGTGTCGGTGGTGGGTGACCTGACTGAAAGCATGTTCAAGCGCCGTGCCGGCATCAAGGACAGCAGCCAGCTGCTGCCCGGGCATGGTGGTGTGCTGGACCGCATCGACAGCCTCACCGCTGCCATTCCTGTGTTTGCCGTGGTGCTCTGGGCTGCCAACTGGGGCGTACTGTGAGTCGCCCGCAACGGATCACCGTGCTGGGTGCTACCGGTTCCATCGGTCTGAGCACGCTGGACGTCATTGCTCGCCATCCCGAGCGCTATCAGGTGTTTGCCCTGAGTGGCTATTCGCGCCTGAGTGAGCTGCTGGCGCTGTGCGTGCTGCACACGCCGGCGTTTGCCGTAGTGCCGCATGCTGAGGCTGCTGGTGAACTGCAGGCGCAATTGCGGGCGGCCGGGCTTGCGACCGAAGTGCTGGTGGGGGAGGAGGGCTTGTGCCAGATCGCTTCTGCCGGCGAAGTCGACGCGGTCATGGCGGCTATCGTCGGGGCGGCGGGGTTGCGCCCGACGCTGGCGGCGGTGGAGGCAGGCAAGAAAGTCCTGCTGGCAAACAAGGAGGCGCTGGTGATGTCCGGTGCCTTGTTCATGCAGGCCGTGCGTCGCAGTGGCGCGGTGCTGCTGCCGATCGACAGCGAGCACAATGCGATTTTCCAGTGCTTGCCGGGCAACTTCTCCCAGGGGCTTGGCGCAGTCGGCGTTCGCCGCATTCTGCTGACCGCTTCGGGCGGGCCGTTCCGCGAAACCCCGATGAACGAATTGGCGTCGGTCACGCCAGAACAGGCCTGTGCGCACCCCAATTGGTCCATGGGTCGCAAGATCTCGGTGGATTCGGCCAGCATGATGAACAAGGGGCTGGAGTTGATCGAAGCCTGCTGGCTGTTCGATGCGCGTGCGCAACAGGTCGAGGTCGTGGTGCACCCGCAAAGCGTGATTCACTCACTGGTCGACTACGTCGATGGCTCGGTGTTGGCGCAGTTGGGCAACCCGGATATGCGCACCCCCATCGCGCATGCCCTGTCCTGGCCTGAGCGGATTGACTCCGGTGTAGCGCCTCTGGATCTGTTTGCTATCGCGCGGCTGGACTTCCAGGCGCCTGACGAGCAGCGTTTCCCGTGTTTGCGCCTGGCTCGCCAGGCTGCAGAAGCCGGCAATAGTGCGCCCGCCATGCTCAATGCCGCCAACGAAGTGGCGGTGGCAGCTTTTCTGGATCGGCGCATCCGTTATCCGGAGATCGCGAGTATCATCGAGGAAGTGCTGGACGGCGAAGCGGTTGTCGCGGTCAATGAACTTGAGGCCGTGTTCGCCGCCGATACCCGGGCGCGTGAGCTGGCTGGGCAATGGTTGAGTCGTCGCGGTCGCTGATGGGCAAGCACGCTGGCGAGGAGGGCCGAAACCTGTGAACGTCATTCGGAGAACGAAATGAGTGCGCTTTACATGATTATCGGCACCCTGGTGGCATTGGGTGTGCTGGTTACCTTCCACGAATTCGGCCACTTCTGGGTGGCGCGTCGCTGTGGCGTCAAGGTGCTGCGCTTTTCGGTCGGCTTCGGTACGCCGCTGTTGCGTTGGCATGACCGCCAGGGAACCGAGTTCGTCGTGGCAGCCATCCCGCTGGGCGGCTACGTCAAAATGCTCGACGAGCGTGAAGGCGAAGTGCCTGCCGATCAGCTCGATCAATCCTTCAATCGCAAGTCGGTGCGTCAGCGCATCGCTATTGTCGCGGCCGGCCCTGTCGCCAACTTCCTGCTCGCTATCCTGTTTTTCTGGGTTCTGGCCATGCTCGGCAGCCAACAGGTGCGCCCGGTCATCGGCGCAGTCGAAACAGGCAGTATCGCGGCGGTCGCCGGGCTGCACGAAGGGCAGGAAATTGTTGCCATCGATGGTGAGCCGACCAGCGGGTGGGCCGCTGTCAATCTGCAGCTGGTCAGTCGCCTGGGTGAGAGCGGCACCTTGCAGGTGTCGGTGCGCGAACAAGGCGCCACAGTGGAGCAGGCCCGCTCGCTCGCCTTGAACGACTGGCTCAAGGGTGAAGATGAGCCTGATCCGATCGCTTCGCTGGGTATTCGCCCGTGGCGTCCTGCATTGGAGCCGTTGTTGGCCGAGCTGGATCCGAAAGGCCCCGCCCAGGCGGCGGGCCTGAAGTCTGGTGATCGTCTGTTGAGCCTCGATGGTCAGGCGCTGACCGATTGGCAGCAACTGGTCGACCTGGTGCGCAAGCGCCCGGACGCCCGGGTTGTCCTGCGCGTCGAGCGCGACGGGGCCCAGCTGGACGTGCCGGTCAAGCTTGCCAGTCGCGGCGAAGGCAAGGCCAAAGGGGGTTATCTTGGGGCGGGCGTAAAAGCTGTCGAGTGGCCAGCAGCGATGCTTCGCGAAGTCCGTTACGGGCCGCTGGATGCCGTGGCTGAAGGCGTTCGACGGACCTGGACGATGAGCGTCCTGACCCTGGATTCGCTGAAGAAAATGTTGTTCGGCGAGCTCTCGGTAAAAAACTTGAGCGGACCGATAACCATTGCTAAAGTGGCGGGCGCTTCGGCCCAGTCCGGTGTAGGGGATTTTCTGAATTTCCTTGCCTACCTGAGCATTAGCCTGGGGGTTCTTAATCTGCTGCCCATCCCTGTGCTGGATGGGGGGCATTTGCTGTTCTACCTGATTGAATGGGCGCGTGGTCGTCCGTTGTCCGATCGGGTGCAAGGTTGGGGGATTCAGATCGGTATCAGTTTGGTAGTCGGGGTCATGCTGCTTGCCCTGATAAACGATTTGGGTCGACTGTAACGCTTCGCTCAATTGCGAACCTGCCGCCCTTGGCGGCAGTTTGTTTATTGCCAGTTGGAATAAGAAAGGACTTCATGAAACGTCTGTTGCTAACTGCGGTTTTCACCGTGATGATGATCGCTGAAGTTCACGCCGAGTCCTTCACTGTCTCCGATATCCGCATCAACGGGCTGCAACGGGTTTCTGCCGGCAGCGTGTTTGGTGCCTTGCCACTGAACGTCGGTGATAAGGTAGATGATAGCCGTCTGGTGGAATCCACGCGTTCGCTGTTCAAGACCGGTTTCTTCCAGGATATCCAGCTGGGTCGTGAAGGTAACGTCCTGGTCATCACCGTGGTCGAGCGTCCTTCGGTGTCCAGTATCGAGATCGAAGGCAACAAGGCGATCTCCACTGAAGACTTGATGAAGGGCTTGAAGCAGTCCGGCCTGGCCGAAGGCGAAATCTTCCAGCGGGCAACGCTCGAAGGCGTGCGTAACGAACTGCAGCGCCAGTATGTGGCCCAGGGTCGCTACTCCGCCGAGGTCGATGCCGAAGTCGTGCCGCAACCGCGCAACCGCGTGGCCTTGAAGATCAAGATCAACGAAGGCACCGTCGCCGCTATCCAGCACATCAACGTGGTGGGTAACTCGGTATTCCCCGACGAAGACCTGATCGACCTGTTCGAGCTCAAGACCAGCAACTGGCTGTCTTTCTTCAAGAACGACGACAAGTACGCCCGTGAGAAGCTCTCCGGCGACCTGGAACGTCTGCGTTCCTACTACCTCGATCGCGGCTATATCAACATGGATATCGCCTCGACCCAGGTATCGATCACCCCGGACAAGAAAAACGTCTACATTACCGTCAACGTCAACGAAGGCGAGAAATACAGTGTTCGTGAGGTCAAGCTGTCCGGTGACCTGAAAGTGCCGGAAGACGAGATCAAGGCCCTGCTGCTGGTCAAGCCTGGCCAGGTGTTCTCGCGCAAGGTCATGACCACCACCTCCGAGCTGATCACCCGCCGTCTGGGTAACGAAGGCTACACCTTCGCCAACGTCAACGGCGTGCCACAACCTCATGATGAAGACAACACCGTCGACATCACCTTTGTGGTCGACCCGGGCAAGCGTGCCTACGTCAACCGCATCAACTTCCGTGGCAACACCAAGACCGAAGACGAAGTGCTGCGTCGCGAAATGCGCCAGATGGAAGGCGGCTGGGCTTCGACCTACCTGATCGACCAATCCAAGACCCGTCTGGAGCGCCTGGGCTTCTTCAAGGAAGTCAACGTCGAGACCCCGGCCGTACCGGGCACCGATGACCAGGTCGACGTGAACTACAGCGTCGAAGAGCAGGCCTCCGGCTCCATTACCGCCAGTGTCGGTTTTGCCCAGAGCGCCGGTCTGATCCTCGGTGGCTCGATCAGCCAGAACAACTTCCTGGGTACCGGTAACAAGGTCTCCATTGGCCTGACCCGAAGCGAATACCAGAGCCGATACAACTTCGGTTTCGTGGACCCCTACTGGACCGCAGACGGTGTGAGCCTGGGCTATAACGCCTTCTATCGCACCACCGACTACGACGAGCTTGATGTCGACGTCGCCAGCTATGCCGTGGACAGCCTCGGTGCCGGCGTCAACGTCGGTTACCCGATCAGCGAGACCTCGCGCCTGACCTTCGGCCTGACCGTCCAGCAGGACGAGATCAACACCGGCCTGTACACCGTTGACGAGATCTTCGATTTCATCAATCAGGAAGGCGACAAGTACGTGAACTTCAAGGCTTCGGCCGGCTGGTCCGAATCGACCCTGAACAAAGGCGTGCTGGCGACCCGTGGTCACTCGCAAAGCCTGGTGCTGGAAACCACGACGCCGGGCAGCGACCTGTCGTTCTTCAAGCTCGATTATCGTGCTCAGCTGTTCCAGCCGATCAACGACAAGTACACCATGCGGTTCCACACGGAGCTGGGCTTTGGTGATGGCTACGGTTCGACCTCGGGCCTGCCGTTCTACGAGAACTACTTTGCCGGTGGCTTCAACTCGGTACGTGGCTTCAAGGACAGCACTCTCGGCCCGCGCAGTACGCCGAGCAAAGGGACCAACCCAGGTACAGCGCTCGACCCGGATCAGGACCCGCTGCCGTTCGGTGGCAACGTACTGGTCCAGGGTGGTGCGGAAATCCTGTTCCCGCTGCCATTCGTCAAAGACCAGCGCTCCCTGCGGACCTCGTTGTTCTGGGATGTGGGTAACGTGTTCGACACCAACTGCGGCTCCAAGCCTGACTGCGAGAAAGTCGGCCTGTCCGGGCTTGCCAGTTCCGTGGGTGTGGGCGTGACCTGGATCACTGCATTGGGCCCGCTGAGCTTCAGCCTGGCGATGCCGGTCAAGAAGCCGGACGAAGCCGAAACCCAAGTGTTCCAATTCTCCCTCGGTCAGACCTTCTAAGCGTCTGACCCAAGCTAACGACAACGGATTCTGTAGGAGTGCATCGTGCGTAAGTTGACTCAACTGGCTATCCTGGCTACGGCCCTGATCGCGACCCCGGCTTTCGCCGACATGAAAATCGCCGTTCTGAACTATCAGATGGCACTGCTCGAATCCGACGCGGCGAAGAAATACGCTGTCGATGCAGAGAAAAAATTCGGTCCGCAACTGACCAAGCTGAAATCCCTGGAAAGCAGCGCCAAGGGCATCCAGGACCGTCTGGTCAGTGGTGGCGACAAGATGCAGCAGGGCGAGCGTGAGCGCCTGGAGCTTGAATTCAAGCAAAAGGCCCGCGACTTCCAGTTCCAGTCCAAGGAACTGAACGAAGCCAAGGCCGTGGCTGACCGCGAAATGCTCAAGCAGCTGAAGCCGAAACTGGATGGCGCCGTTGAGGAAGTCATCAAGAAAGGCGGTTACGACCTGGTCTTCGAGCGCGGTGCCGTGATTGATGTCAAACCTCAGTACGACATCACTCGCCAAGTCATCGAGCGCATGAACCAAGCGCGCTGATCATGATCGTGACCATGAAGCTCGGTCAACTGGCCGAGTTCCTCGGGGCTGCCGTGCGTGGCGCCGAGGAGAAGGAGATCAGTGGGCTGGCCACCTTGCAGGAGGCTGGCCCTGGCCAGCTGACCTTCCTGGCCAACCCGCAATATCGCAAATACCTGGGCGAGACCAAGGCCGCTGCGGTGTTGCTCAAGGCTGCCGATGCCGAAGGCTACGCTGGCGACGCGTTAATCGTCCCCGATCCGTACCTGGCCTACGCCCGGATTTCCCACCTGTTCGATCCCAAGCCCAAAGCTGTGGCCGGTGTTCATCCGACTGCTGTGGTGGCGGCGGACGCGCAGGTTGACCCGAGCGCCAGTGTCGGTGCATTCGCCGTTATTGAAAGCGGTGCCAGCATTGGTGCTGACGTCACCGTCGGTGCGCATTGCTTTGTCGGTGCCCGTTGTGTGATTGGCGAAGGCGGCTGGTTGGCGCCGCGCGTCACCCTCTACCACGATGTTCGCATCGGCAAGCGGGTGGTGATCCAGTCTGGCGCGGTACTGGGTGGTGAAGGCTTCGGCTTTGCCAATGAAAAAGGCGTCTGGCAGAAGATTGCCCAGATCGGTGGGGTCTGCATCGGCGACGACGTCGAGATTGGCGTCAATACCGCCATCGACCGCGGCGCACTGGCCGACACCCGCATTGGCAATGGCGTGAAGCTTGATAACCAGATCCAGATTGCCCACAACGTACAGGTGGGTGATCACACCGCCATGGCCGCATGCGTCGGGATTTCCGGCAGTACCAGAATCGGTAAGCATTGCACCATCGCGGGCGGCGTCGGTATGGTCGGCCACATCGATGTGTGTGATAACGTTTTCGTCACTGGCATGACCATGGTGACCCGTTCGATCACTGAACCAGGCGCGTATTCGTCCGGTACAGCGATGCAGCCAGCAGCAGAATGGCGCAAGAGTGCGGCGAGAATTCGCCAACTCGATGATATGTCGAAACGCCTGCAGCAATTAGAAAAGCGTCTCGAAGCAGTGACCTCAAGCGGCCAGGCTTCATCAGAAGGCTGAAACCATTTCCACATCAAGTGTGCACAGCCGCTAGACTGCCTCCTTGATTTGCTTACAGGAGTGCTGCGTGTCAGTCGCGCGCTCCTTATTTACTACAGGCTTCCCCTCGAAATGATGGACATCAACGAAATTCGCGAATACCTGCCTCACCGTTACCCGTTCCTGTTGGTGGACCGGGTAGTGGAGCTCGATGTCGAGGCTCAGCGCATTCGTGCCTATAAGAATGTCAGCATCAACGAACCGTTTTTCAACGGCCACTTTCCTGCTCACCCGATCATGCCGGGTGTATTGATCATTGAAGCCATGGCCCAGGCGGCCGGCATCCTGGGTTTCAAGATGCTCGACGTGAAGCCTGCCGACGGCACGCTCTACTACTTCGTGGGCTCCGACAAGCTGCGCTTCCGCCAGCCTGTCCTGCCGGGCGACCAACTGATCCTTGAAGCCAAGTTCATCAGCTGCAAGCGTCAGATCTGGAAATTCGATTGCCAGGCTTCGGTCGACGGCAAGCCCGTGTGCTCCGCTGAAATTATCTGCGCGGAACGCAAACTATGAGTTTGATTGACCCTCGCGCAATCATCGACCCGTCGGCCGTGCTGGCCCCGGGTGTCGAAGTCGGCCCCTGGTCGATCGTCGGCGCCGGTGTGGAAATCGGCGAGGGAACCGTGATTGGGCCGCACGTGGTGCTCAAGGGCCCGACCCGCATCGGCAAGCATAATCGCATCTACCAGTTTTCCTCGGTGGGTGAGGACACGCCTGACCTGAAGTACAAGGGTGAAGAAACCCGCCTGGTGATCGGTGACCATAACGTCATCCGTGAAGGCGTGACCATTCACCGGGGTACGATTCAGGATCGATCGGAAACGACCCTGGGCGACCATAACCTGATCATGGCCTATGCCCACATCGGCCATGACAGCGTCATCGGCAACCATTGCATCCTGGTCAACAACACTGCGTTGGCCGGGCATGTGCACGTCGATGACTGGGCGATCCTGTCCGGTTTCACCCTGGTCCATCAGTTCTGCCACATCGGCGCCCACAGCTTCTCCGGCATGGGCACGGCCATTGGCAAGGACGTGCCGGCATTCGTGACGGTCTTTGGTAACCCGGCCGAAGCCCGCAGCATGAACTTCGAAGGCATGCGCCGTCGGGGCTTCAGTGAAGATGCGATCCATGCCCTGCGCCGAGCCTACAAGGTGGTTTACCGCCAGGGGCTGACCGTGGAGCAGGCCATCGTCGAGTTGGCCGAACCTGCCAGCCAGTTTCCTGAAGTGGACGTGTTCCTCACGTCGATCAAGACTTCGACCCGCGGCATTACTCGCTGACCATGGGCGCACTACGTGTAGCGCTGGTGGCGGGTGAGGCCAGCGGCGATATCCTTGGCGCGGGCCTGATGCGCGCGCTCAAGGAGCGCCACCCGGATGTTCAATTCATCGGTGTGGGTGGTCCGCTGATGCAGGCCCAGGGCCTGGCCTCTTATTTTCCGATGGAACGTTTGGCGGTCATGGGGCTGGTCGAAGTGCTCGGCCGTCTGCGTGAGTTGCTCAAGCGGCGCAAGCTGCTGATCGAGACCCTGATCGAGCAGAAGCCCGATGTCTTCATCGGTATCGATGCGCCGGATTTCACCCTCAATATCGAGCTCAAGCTGCGTCAGGCCGGAATCAAGACCGTGCATTACGTCAGCCCGTCGGTGTGGGCGTGGCGGCAGAAGCGCGTGCTGAAGATTCGCGAAGGCTGCGACCTGATGCTGACGCTGTTTCCATTTGAGGCACGCTTCTATGAAGAGCAAGGGGTACCGGTGCGTTTCGTCGGTCACCCGCTGGCGGATACCATCCCTCTGGACGCTGATCGCGCCGCCGCCCGTGCTGAGCTAGGCTTGCCGGAAGGGCCGTTGGTGGCCTTGATGCCGGGCAGTCGCGGTGGTGAAGTCGGGCGCCTGGGCGCATTGTTTCTGGATGCGGCGCAGCAGCTGCGCGAGCAGTTGCCGCAGGTGCGTTTTGTGCTGCCGTGCGCCAACCCGGAACGTCGTCTGCAGCTGGAGCAGATGCTGCAAGGCCGCGATCTGCCGCTGACGCTGCTCGACGGCCAGTCGCACCTGGCGCTGGCGGCGTGCGACACGGTATTGATCGCCTCGGGCACTGCCACCCTGGAAGCGCTGCTGTACAAGCGGCCGATGGTGGTGGCCTATCGCCTGGCGCCGCTGAGTTACTGGATTCTCAAGCGTATGGTGAAAAGCCCGTACGTGTCCTTGCCGAACCTGCTGGCCCAGCGTTTGCTGGTGCCGGAGCTGTTGCAGGAGGCGGCAACGCCCGAAGCACTGGCCCGTACCGTGGCGCCTCTGGTGGGTGCCGGTGCCGAGCAGACCGACAGTTTCGATCAGATTCACCGAACGCTGCGTCGTGACGCCTCGAATCAGGCCGCCGACGCCGTTTTGGCCTTGTTGGGTAAGCAATAAATGCAGATGAGCATGGGACTGGATTTCGATCTGGTCGAAGACCTGGTGGCCGGTGTCGATGAGGTGGGTCGTGGCCCGCTGTGCGGCGCCGTGGTAACGGCGGCGGTCATCCTGGACCCCAATCGTCCGATTCTGGGGCTCAATGATTCCAAGAAGCTGACTGAAGCCAAGCGCGAGAAACTCTACGACGAGATCTGCGAGAAAGCCTTGGCCTGGTGCATCGCTCGGGCTGAAGTCGACGAGATCGACCGTCTCAACATTCTGCAGGCCACCATGCTGGCCATGCAGCGTGCGGTGGAAGGCCTGAGCATCACACCGAAAATGGCGCTGATCGACGGTAATCGCTGCCCCAGATTGGCGGTGCCGTCTGCGCCGGTGGTGCAGGGTGATGCCAAGGTGCCAGCCATTGCTGCCGCCTCAATCCTGGCCAAGGTCAGCCGGGATCGGGAAATGGCCGCATTTGAATTGATTTACCCGGGCTACGGCATCGGCGGGCACAAGGGTTACCCGACCCCTGTGCACCTGGAAGCCTTGGCGCGGCTGGGGCCGACCGCCATTCATCGTCGCTCGTTTGCCCCGGTGCGGGTGGCGCTTGAGGCGCGTCTGGCGCTTGATCCGGATTTCACACCCGCCTGACTGGCTGATGTTTTTATCAAGGCCCGGTACAATCCGGGCCTTGTCGTTTTTCGGTTGCTATAGGATCTCCATGTCGGTTTCTTTCGTTCATCTACGCCTGCACACCGAATATTCGCTGGTCGATGGTCTGGTGCGGATCAAGCCGCTGGTCAAGGCCCTGGCCGGGATGAACATGCCCGCCGTGGCGGTGACTGACCAAAGCAACATGTGCTCGCTGGTCAAGTTCTACAAGGCCGCCATGGGCGCCGGCATCAAGCCGATCTGCGGTGCCGACCTGTGGCTGGCGAACAAGGACCCGGATGGGCCGCTGAGCCGTATCAGCCTGCTGGCGATGAACGCCAAGGGTTACCGCAACCTGACCGAATTGATCTCCCGCGGCTTTATCGAAGGCCAGCGCAATGGCCTGGTGATCATCGAGCGCGATTGGGTGCCGCCCGCCAGCGAAGGGTTGATTGCCCTCTCGGCGGCCAAGGAGGGCGATATCGGCATGGCGTTGCTTTCCGGCAACCCTGCCGAGGCCGAAGTGCTGCTGCGCGAGTGGATGGATATTTTCCCGGACCGCTTCTACGTTGAAGTGCAGCGCACCAACCGGACCAACGACGAAGAATACCTGCACGCCGCCGTAGCCTTGGCTGACCGCCTTGGCGCGCCGCTGGTGGCGACCAACGATGTGCGCTTTATCAAGCAGAGCGATTTCGAAGCCCACGAAACCCGGGTGTGCATCGGCGAAGGCCGGGCGCTGGATGACCCGCGTCGGTCGAAAAACTACAGCGATCAGCAATACCTCAAAAGCGCCGAGGAAATGGCCGAGCTGTTCAGCGACCTGCCTGAGGCACTGGAAAACACGGTCGAAATCGCCAAGCGCTGCAACATTGAAGTCAAGTTGGGCAAGCACTTCCTGCCTGACTATCCGATCCCCGATGGCATGACCATCGATGAGTACTTCCGCAAGGTTTCCTTCGACGGCCTGGAAGATCGTCTGCAGGTGTTGCTGCCGCGTGACACCACTGAAGATTACGACGCCAAGCGCCAGGTCTATGTCGATCGGCTCAATTTCGAGCTGGATATCATCATCCAGATGGGGTTCCCCGGTTACTTCCTGATCGTTATGGACTTTATCCAGTGGGCCAAGAGCAACGGCGTGCCGGTAGGTCCTGGGCGGGGTTCGGGTGCCGGCTCGCTGGTGGCCTATGTGCAAAAGATCACCGACCTCGACCCGCTGGAATATGACCTGCTGTTCGAACGTTTCCTCAATCCGGAACGGGTTTCCATGCCCGACTTCGACGTCGACTTCTGCATGGACGGTCGTGACCGGGTCATCGACTATGTGGCCGACAAGTACGGCCGCAACGCGGTAAGCCAGATCATCACGTTCGGCTCCATGGCGGCCAAGGCTGTTGTGCGTGACGTGGCGCGGGTACAGGGCAAGTCCTACGGTCTGGCCGACCGCCTGTCGAAGATGATCCCGTTTGAAGTCGGCATGACGCTGGAGAAAGCGTTCGAGCAGGAAGAGATCCTGCGCGACTTCCTCAAGGTCGACGAGGAAGCCCAGGAAATCTGGGACATGGCCCTCAAGCTCGAAGGTGTGACGCGGGGCACCGGCAAACATGCCGGTGGTGTGGTTATCGCCCCGACTAAACTGACCGACTTTTCGCCGATTTCCTGCGACGAGGAAGGTGGCGGTCTGGTAACCCAGTTCGACAAGGACGACGTCGAGGCCGCCGGCCTGGTGAAGTTCGACTTCCTCGGTCTGCGGACCCTCACCATCATCGACTGGGCGCTCAAGACCATCAACCGCGACCGCGCCAAGGTCAACGAAGCGCCGCTGGACATCGCCTTTATCCCGCTGGACGACAAGCCGACCTACGCCCTGCTGCAGAAGGCCGAAACCACGGCGGTGTTCCAGCTTGAATCCCGGGGCATGAAAGAGCTGATCAAAAAGCTCAAGCCCGACTGCCTCGAAGACCTGATTGCACTGGTTGCCCTGTTCCGTCCGGGGCCGCTGCAATCGGGCATGGTTGACGACTTCATCAACCGCAAGCACGGTCGCGCGGAGCTTGCGTACCCGCATCCCGATTACCAGTACGATGGCCTCAAGCCAGTATTGGCGCCGACCTACGGCATCATCCTGTATCAAGAACAGGTGATGCAGATTGCCCAGGTCATGGCCGGTTACACCCTTGGCGGTGCGGACATGCTGCGTCGAGCGATGGGTAAGAAAAAGCCCGAGGAAATGGCCAAGCAGCGCGGCGGTTTCATCGAGGGTTGCGCCTCCAACGGCATCGACGCCAACCTCGCCGGTAACATTTTCGACCTGGTGGAGAAATTCGCCGGTTACGGCTTCAACAAATCCCACTCCGCTGCCTACGGCCTGGTGTCGTACCAGACGGCCTGGCTGAAGGCTCATTACCCGGCGCCGTTCATGGCGGCGGTGCTGTCGGCGGATATGCACAACACCGACAAGGTCGTGACCTTGATCGAAGAAGTGCGGACCATGAAGCTGCGCCTGGATGCGCCGGACGTGAACGCCTCCGAATTCAAGTTCACGGTGGATGAAGACGGCCGGATCATCTACGGTCTGGGCGCGATCAAGGGTGTCGGTGAGGGCCCGGTAGAGGCTATCGTCGAGGCGCGCGCAGCGGGGCCGTTCAAGGATCTGTTCGATTTCTGCGAGCGCGTCGACCTCAAGCGCATCAACAAGCGGACCCTCGATGCGCTCGTTCGCAGCGGCGCGCTGGATCGCCTGGGGCCGTACTTCCATGACGAATTGAAGGCCTACCAGGCCAACATCGACCGCAACCGTGCCGTGTTGCTGACGGCCATGGAAGAGGCGATCAAGTCGGCCGAGCAAACCGCGCGCACCCACGACAGTGGCCATGCCGACCTGTTCGGCGGGCTGTTTGTCGAGCCGGATGCCGACGTCTATGCCAACCATCGCAAGGCCAAGGAGCTGACGCTCAAGGAGCGTCTGCGCGGCGAGAAGGAAACCCTGGGCCTGTACCTGACCGGTCACCCGATCGACGAATACGAAGGCGAGATTCGCCGCTTCGCTCGTCAGCGGATCATTGACCTCAAGCCTGCCCGTGATACCCAGACCGTGGCCGGCATGATCATTGCGCTGCGGGTGATGAAGAACAAGAAGGGCGACAAGATGGGCTTTATCACCCTCGATGACCGCTCGGGCCGAATCGAGGCCTCGTTGTTTGCCGAAGCGTTCCACTCGGCGCAGTCGTTGCTGCAAACCGATGCCATGGTGGTGGTCGAAGGGGAGGTCAGCAACGATGACTTTTCCGGCGGTCTGCGCCTGCGGGTCAAGCGGGTGATGAGCATGGAAGATGCACGCACCAACCTGGCCGAGAGCCTGCGCCTGAAGGTGCATGCCCAGGCGCTGAAGGGCGATCGTCTCACCTGGCTTGGCGATCTGTGCAAGCGTCATCGCGGTGCCTGCCCGATCACCCTGGAGTACACCGGGCCCGATGCGAAAGCCTTGCTGCAGTTCGGCGAGGGTTGGGCGATCGACCCGGCGGACAGCTTGATTCAAGCTCTGCGTGACCAGTTCGGGCGTGAGAACGTCTTTTTGCAATATCGTTGAGCGGATGCTCGGGCCAAGCCCGGGAATCGGCTCGACCTGTGATTTAATCTCGACCTGAATGCGCCTGATCCCTTATGGTGGGCGCTAAACGGATCAACCGGCCGGCCGCTTGGCCGTCGACCCAAGACGGAAGCCTATGAACCCGAATTTTCTCGATTTCGAACAGCCGATTGCTGACCTGCAAGCCAAGATCGAAGAGCTGCGCCTGGTCGGTAACGACAACTCTCTGAACATCGGCGATGAAATTTCCCGTCTGCAAGACAAGAGCAGCACGCTGACCGAAAGCATTTTCGGCAACCTGACCAGTTGGCAGATTGCGCGCCTGGCGCGTCACCCGCGTCGCCCGTACACCCTGGATTACATCGACCACATCTTCACCGAGTTCGATGAACTGCACGGCGACCGTCACTTCTCCGACGACGCCGCTATCGTCGGTGGCGTTGCCCGTCTGGACGACAAGCCAGTGATGGTCATCGGTCACCAGAAAGGCCGTGACGTGCGCGAAAAGGTTCGCCGCAACTTCGGCATGCCGCGTCCTGAAGGCTACCGCAAGGCGTGCCGCCTGATGGAAATGGCCGAGCGTTTCAAGATGCCGATCCTGACCTTCATCGACACCCCGGGCGCCTACCCTGGCATCGACGCCGAGGAGCGTAACCAGAGCGAGGCCATCGCCTGGAACCTGCGCGTCATGGCACGCCTGAAAACCCCGATCATCGCCACGGTTATCGGCGAAGGCGGTTCGGGCGGCGCACTCGCCATCGGTGTCTGCGACCAGCTGAACATGCTGCAATACTCCACCTACTCGGTGATCTCGCCGGAAGGCTGCGCTTCGATCCTGTGGAAAACCGCAGAGAAGGCGTCGGACGCTGCCGAAGCGATGGGCATTACCGCTGAGCGCCTGAAAGGCCTGGGCATTGTCGATAAGGTCATCAATGAGCCACTGGGCGGTGCACACCGTGATCCCGCTGCAGCCGCTGCCTCGATCCGTCAGGCGCTGGGTGAGCAGCTGTCGATGCTCAAGAAGTTCGACAACGACGCCTTGCTGGCACGTCGTTATGAGCGCCTGATGAGCTACGGGCTCTGATGTCAGGCTGCTGATAGACCCCTGTGGGAGCGGATTTATCCGCGAATACAGACACCGCGGTATTTCTGACAAATTGCGGTGTCTGTATTCGCGGCGGTCCGGCGATCCGGTAAATCCGCTCCCACGTTTGCCTCAAGCTCCACCGCGCAGGAGGGTCCTGATGCCTGCTTTCCCTCCAAGCCTGCAATCCCGGCTTCTGACTCACCTGGCCCCCTGGCGCAATGCCCCGGCCTGGTACATCGCCCTCTCTGGCGGTCTCGACTCCACCGTCCTGCTGCATCTGATCGCCCAGCTGACCCACAGCGAAAAACTCCCCCCGTTGCGCGCGCTCCATGTTCATCATGGGCTGCAAGCCGCTGCGTCCGGTTGGCCTGCACGGTGCAAGTCGCTTTGCGACAGCCTGAACGTGCCGCTACAAGTCATTCACGTACAGGTCGAGGCCGGTGCCAGTCTTGAGCAGCAAGCGCGTGACGCGCGCTATGCAGCCTTTGCTCAAGTGCTGGGTCAGGACGAGGTGCTGTTATTGGCACAACACCGCGATGACCAAGCGGAAACTCTGCTGTTTCGGCTGCTGCGTGGCAGCGGCTTGCGGGGCCTTGCCGCCATGCCTCGCCAGCGTCGGCTGGCCGCCGGTCATCTGCTGCGCCCCTTGCTCGATGTGCCTCGCGGTGAGTTATTGGGCTATGCGCAGGCCCATGGCTTGAGCTGGATCGATGACCCGTCCAACACCGACAGCCGTTTCTCGCGCAACTTCCTGCGTAATGAGGTGATGCCCGTTCTGGCTCGGCGCTGGCCGCAGGCGGGAGCCAGTATGGCCCGTGCCGCGGAGCATCTGGCCGAGGCTCAGGGCCTGCTCGATGAGCTTGCCGAACAGGATCTTTCAGTCGCCGCGACGCCCAGCGGTTTTGAGTGGCTCGGCCTGTCGTCCCTGGCGTTGGCGCCGCTGTTGGCACTGTCATCAAAGCGTCAGCGCAATGCCTTGCAATGCTGGTTGGCGCCACGCACGCGCCTGCCCGACAGTCGACACTGGGCCAGTTGGGAAAGCTTGCGTGACGCCGGTGCATCGGCGACGGCGCTGTGGCAACTGACCGACGGTCAACTGCATCGCGCGGGCGGTCGATTGTGGTGGTTGTCAGGTGACTGGCTGCTGGTGCCTGAGGGCACCATTGGCTGGCAAGCCACCGCGCAACCATTAAGCCTGCCGGGCAACGGCAAGGTCTGGCTGAGCGGCGATCTGCCGCAGGGGCGCCTGCGAGTCGGCTACCGCCAGGGCGGCGAAGTACTTGCCCTTTCAGGTCGCGGACATCGTGATCTGAAACGCCTGCTCAACGAATGGGGCTTGCCCGCATTCGCCCGCGCCAGGCTGCCTTTGCTGTATCTGGATGAGCAACTGGTCGCGGTGGCAAACCGGCCTGGTGCGGGAGCAGGCAACCTGCAGCTGCACTGGTTGCCACCGACGAACGCGCAAGGTTTGAGATGAAAGGGGGTTTCCGGTAGACTACGCTCCCTTCTTGATACAGCTTCTGTTGATTCAACCGAATCACAGTTGTTGCCGGTTACCACGCAGTCTTTGCTGGGCGATTCTGAAAATGTGTAGCGAGTTCCATGCCGGGTGCTTTTTCCCCGGTCTGTCAAAACGCGGCAGTTTTTCAAGGTGCACCGTAAAATTTGCAGGTGATCGGGGGCCTCGGCCTTCCTTCGCTTTCCCCGGCGGCTCTGACCGCTTTAACGCAGACTTCTAGGGTTTTTCATGACGCGCTACATCTTCGTCACGGGCGGTGTTGTTTCTTCATTGGGGAAAGGCATTGCATCGGCATCCTTGGCGGCCATCCTGGAGGCGCGGGGACTTAAGGTCACCATGCTCAAGCTGGATCCGTACATCAACGTCGACCCGGGCACCATGAGCCCGTTCCAGCACGGTGAAGTGTTCGTCACCCACGACGGCGCCGAAACCGACCTGGACCTGGGCCACTACGAGCGGTTCATCCGCACGACCATGACCCAGAACAACAACTTCACCACTGGCCGTGTCTACGAGCACGTGCTGCGCAAAGAGCGCCGTGGTGATTACCTGGGCGCTACCATCCAGGTGATTCCGCACATCACCGACGAAATCAAGCGTCGCATCATCAAGGGCGCCGGCGATGCCGACGTGGCCCTGGTTGAAATCGGCGGCACGGTCGGCGACATCGAGTCGCAACCGTTCCTCGAAGCGATCCGCCAACTGCGGGTTGAAGTGGGTTCCAAGCGCGCGATGCTGATGCACCTGACGCTGGTTCCGTACATCGCCACCGCGGGCGAAACCAAAACCAAGCCAACCCAGCACTCGGTCAAGGAACTGCGTTCCATCGGCCTGCAGCCTGATGTGCTGATCTGCCGCTCCGACCACCCGGTCGACGTGTCGTCGCGTCGCAAGATCGCGTTGTTCACCAACGTTGAAGAGCGTGCGGTGATTTCGCTGGAAGACGTCGACACCATCTACAAGATCCCGGCTGTGCTGCACGCCCAGGGCCTGGACGATTTCGTCGTCGAGCGTTTCGGCCTGCAATGCAACGGTGCCGACCTGTCCGAGTGGGAAAAGGTCGTCGATGCCAAGCTCAATCCAGAGCACGAAGTCACCATCGCGATGGTCGGCAAGTACATGGAGCTGCTGGATGCGTACAAGTCGCTGATCGAAGCGATGAGCCACGCCGGCATCCAGAACCGCACCAAGGTCAACCTGCGCTACATCGACTCCGAAGACATCGAGAACCAGGGCACTGGCCTGCTCGAAGGCGTGGACGCCATTCTGGTACCGGGCGGCTTCGGTCTGCGCGGTGTCGAAGGCAAGATCACCGCCGTGCAATACGCTCGCGAGAACAAGGTTCCGTACCTGGGTATCTGCCTGGGCATGCAAGTGGCCGTGATCGAATTCGCCCGTAACGTCATGGGCTGGAAAGACGCCAACTCCACCGAGTTCGACCGTACTTGCGGTCACCCGGTCGTGGGCCTGATCACCGAGTGGGCAGATGCCACCGGCGCGGTCGAAACCCGTACCGAGTCGTCCGACCTGGGCGGCACCATGCGTCTGGGTGCGCAGGAATGCCAGCTGGAAAGCGGCACCAAGGTTCACGACTGCTATGCCAAGGACGTGATCGTCGAGCGTCATCGTCACCGCTACGAAGTAAACAACAACCTGTTGCCGCAACTGATCGAGGCCGGTCTGAAGATTTCCGGTCGTTCGGGCGATGGCGCACTGGTCGAAGTGGTCGAAGCGAAGGAACATCCATGGTTCGTCGCCTGCCAGTTCCACCCGGAGTTCACCTCGACACCGCGTGACGGTCACCCGCTGTTCAGCGGTTTCGTCAAGGCTGCACTGACTCAGTATCAGAAAAAGGCCTGACCCATGGCACAGAAGATTATCCGTGTAGGCGCGATCGAGATCGCCAATGACAAGCCGTTTGTCCTGTTCGGCGGCATGAACGTGCTGGAGTCGCGGGACCTTGCCCTGAAGGTGTGCGAAGAGTACGTGCGGGTCACCGAAAAGCTCGGTATCCCCTATGTGTTCAAGGCCAGCTTCGACAAGGCCAACCGCTCCTCCGTGACCTCTTACCGTGGCCCCGGCCTGGAAGAGGGCCTGCGGATTTTCGAGGAGATCAAGGCCACCTTCGGCGTGCCCTTGATCACCGACGTGCATGAGCCATTCCAGGCAGCGCCAGTGGCTGAAGTCTGCGACATCATCCAGTTGCCAGCCTTCCTGTCGCGCCAGACCGACCTGGTGGTGGCCATGGCCAAGACCGGTGCCGTGATCAACATCAAGAAGGCGCAATTCCTCGCACCTCAGGAAATGAAACACATTCTGGCCAAGTGCGAAGAAGCCGGTAATGATCAGTTGATTCTCTGCGAGCGGGGTACCAGCTTCGGGTACAACAACCTGGTGGTGGACCCGCTCGGCTTCGGCATCATGAAGCAGTTCGAGTACCCGGTGTTCTTCGACGTGACCCATGCCCTGCAGATGCCGGGCGCTCGCTCGGATTCCGCCGGCGGTCGCCGCGCCCAGGTCACCGACCTGGCCAAGGCAGGCCTGAGCCAGGGGCTGGCCGGTTTGTTCCTCGAGGCGCATCCGGATCCGGACAACGCCAAGTGTGACGGCCCTTGCGCCCTGCGCCTGGACAAACTCGAGCCATTCCTGAGCCAACTCAAGGCTCTGGACGACCTCATCAAGAGTTTTCCGACAGTAGAAACCGCGTAATCCTCGAATCTCCGGTAAAGTACCGCACGATTTCTCGCTCTGACCCTCGGGTCGGAGCCTGACCGTCTTCAGGCCTGCCAGTCGCTAACGCCTGCAGACGCTCACGTTTTTCTTCAGCTGCGTCGTTTTCGTCAATTTTGGAGTGCGTACAACAATGGCAAAAATCGTCGACATCAAAGGTCGTGAAGTTCTCGACTCACGTGGCAATCCTACCGTCGAAGCTGACGTGCTTCTGGACAACGGCATCATCGGCAGCGCTTGCGCGCCGTCCGGTGCTTCCACTGGCTCGCGCGAAGCGCTGGAGCTGCGTGATGGCGACAAGAGCCGTTACATGGGCAAGGGCGTGCTGAAAGCCGTTGCCAACATCAACGGCCCGATCCGTGACGCACTGCTGGGCAAGGATCCGGTTGACCAGAAAGCCCTGGACCGCGCCATGATCGAACTGGACGGTACCGAGAACAAGGGTAACCTGGGCGCCAACGCCATCCTCGCCGTGTCCCTGGCCGCTGCCAAGGCTGCTGCCCAGGACCAGGACCTGCCGCTGTACGCGCACATCGCCAACCTCAACGGCACTCCGGGTGTCTACTCGATGCCGGTTCCGATGATGAACATCATCAACGGCGGCGAGCATGCCGACAACAACGTCGACATCCAGGAGTTCATGGTTCAGCCGGTTGGCGCCAAGACCTTCTCCGACGGCCTGCGCATGGGTACCGAGATTTTCCATCACCTCAAAGCCGTGCTGAAGGCCCGTGGCCTGAACACTGCCGTTGGTGACGAAGGCGGTTTCGCGCCGAACCTGGCTTCCAACGAAGACGCGCTGTCGGCTATCGCCGAAGCCGTTGCCAACGCTGGCTACAAGCTGGGCACTGACGTGACCCTGGCCCTGGACTGCGCTGCCAGCGAATTCTTCAAGGATGGCAAGTACGATCTGGCCGGTGAAGGCAAGGTATTCGACGCCGAAGGTTTCGCTGAATACCTCAAAGGCCTGACCGAGCGCTACCCGATCATCTCGATCGAAGACGGCCTGGACGAGTCCGACTGGGCTGGCTGGAAGATCCTGACCGACAAGATCGGCGAGAAAGTCCAACTGGTCGGCGACGACCTGTTCGTGACCAACACCAAGATCCTGAAGGAAGGCATCGACAAGAGCATTGCCAACTCGATCCTGATCAAGTTCAACCAGATCGGCACCCTGACCGAAACCCTGGAAGCCATCCAGATGGCCAAGGCTGCCGGTTACACTGCCGTGATCTCGCACCGTTCGGGCGAAACCGAAGATTCGACCATCGCCGACCTCGCTGTCGGGACCGCGGCTGGCCAGATCAAGACCGGTTCGCTGTGCCGCTCCGACCGCGTTTCGAAGTACAACCAACTGTTGCGCATCGAAGAGCAACTGGGCAGCAAAGCGGTTTACCGTGGTCGCGCCGAGTTTCGCGGTTAAGCCTGAGATGGTAAAAAGACACTAGGGTCTGCTTCAAGCGTCGCATGTTGACGTTTTGGCAGCCCTGCTGTGAGCTTCATCACGAAGCCTGGCCAGTGCCAGGCTTCGTGCCATAAGACGCTCCACAGCTGCGGTCGTCTTTTTCCACTGGATATCTAGATGCGCAGTCCTTATTGGTTGTTCCTCGTCTTGCTCCTGCTGCTCGGTGGCCTGCAGTATCGCCTCTGGGTGGGCAATGGAAGCCTCAAGCAAGTGGCTGACCTGAAGCAACAAATCGCCGACCAGCACGCTGAAAACGAGCGCTTGCTGGAGCGCAACCGTGTACTGGACGCTGAAGTACTCGAATTGAAAAAGGGCATGGAGACCGTTGAAGAACGCGCTCGCCATGAACTGGGGATGGTCAAGGAGGGTGAAACCCTCTACCAGATGGCGCAATGAGCCAGTCCCTGCCTGCCTTCTGGGCAGTGATTCCCGCCGCGGGCATTGGCGCCCGCATGGCTGCCGACCGACCCAAGCAATACCTGGAACTGGGCGGCAGAACTATTCTGGAGCATAGTCTCGACTGTTTTCTTGACCATCCCTGCTTGAAAGGGGTGGTGGTCAGCCTGGCGGCTGATGATCCTTACTGGCCTCACCTGCAATCGGCTCGCGACGCGCGTATCCAGCGTGCCGCTGGTGGCCGTGAGCGCGCGGACTCGGTACTCAATGCCCTGTTGTTGCTGCATGAACAAGGCGCGGCAGACGACGATTGGGTGCTGGTTCACGATGCGGCGCGGCCAAACCTGGCCCGTACCGACTTGGACAAGCTGCTGGCGGAGCTGGCGGATGATCCCGTTGGTGGCCTTTTGGCAGTCCCGGCCCGTGACACCCTCAAGCGTGCTGACGCCCGGGGTCGGGTCAGTGCCACAGTCGATCGCAGCACCATCTGGCAAGCCTTCACCCCGCAGATGTTTCGCCTTGGCGCATTGCACCGGGCTTTGGCAGACAGCCTGGTGGCCGATGCGGCGATCACCGACGAAGCCTCGGCCATCGAATGGGCCGGCCAGGCCCCGCGCCTGATCGAAGGGCGCAGCGACAATATCAAGGTCACCCGCCCTGAAGACCTGGAGTGGCTACGCCAGCGCTGGGCCCTGCGCCGCTGAATCCACCGGCAATCCCCCGTAGGTGCAAGGCTTGCCTGCGATGGGCTGCGAAGCAGCCCCCAGGGCCCATGCGCGCCCCATCGCAGGCAAGCCTTGCTCCTACAGACCCCACGCACCATTGGTGTGGGAAGGGGTAGTCAACCTGAAGCGGTCTGGTACTCAGGCCGCTTGGCCAGGCCCTCGCGCAGATAATCCACCAGCTTTCGCACCTTCGGCGACAGATGCCGTTGCTGCGGATACAACGCCCACACCGCGGTATTCGGCGGCTGGTGCGCTTCGAGCAACGACACCAGTGCGCCACTGCGCAAGTGCTCCAGCACGTAATAATCCGGTAGCTGGCACAAACCAACACCCCGCAGCGCCGCATCCAGCACTGCTTGCCCGCTGTTGCAGCGCCAGTTGCCCTGGACCCGCTGGGCGAACTCGCGGCCGTTTTGCTGCAGTTGCCAGATGTCCGAGCTGCCAATCAAGCAGTTGTGGCGGCTGAGCTCCGACAGGCTGTGCGGCCTGCCGTAGCGCTCAAGGTAGGAGGGTGAGGCGCACAGGTACATGCGCCGCGGCGCCAGGCGCGCCGCCACCAGTCGGGACTCTTGCAAGCGACCGAGGCGGATCGCCAGGTCCAGCCCTTCATGCACCAGGTCCAGGGTGCGATTGCTCAATTCGATATCGACCCGCAGCTGCGGGTAGGCGGCCATGAATTGCGTCACCAGCGGCACAATAAAGCGCTCGCCATAGGCCACCGCGCAGGTCATGCGCAGCAGGCCCTTGGGTTCGCTGTTCAAGTCGCCGATCGCACGTAAAGCCTCTTCGCGGCCATCCTGCAGCCGCTGGCAGTGTTGCAGGAAAGTCTGGCCGGCTTCGGTAAGCGTGACGCGGCGGGTACTGCGGTACAGCAACCGCGTTTGCAGGCGGTCTTCGAGGCGAGCGATCTGCCGGCTGATGTGAGACGACGATACGCCCAGTCGTTCGGCTGCCGCCGTGAACTGGCAGCATTCGGCGACGGCAACGAATTCGTCGATCCCTTCCCAGCGGTTCTCGCTCATGATTATCCCTGTGCAGCAATAATGTTTTGTCTTCGACCTGATTATTCATCAGTCGGCACTCAATTACACTGATTGGATGTTTGCCCACCTCTGCAGGAGAAGAAGATGATCAAGTCCCGTGCCGCTGTTGCCTTTGAGGCGAAGAAACCGCTGGAGATCGTCGAAGTTGATGTCGCGATGCCCAAGGCCGGTGAAGTGCTGCTGAGGGTGGTGGCCAGCGGCGTGTGCCATACCGACGCCTACACCTTGTCCGGTGCGGACCCGGAAGGCATTTTCCCCTCGATCCTGGGTCATGAAGGTGGCGCCATCGTTGAAGCGATTGGCGAAGGCGTGACCTCGGTGGCGGTCGGCGATCACGTGATCCCGCTGTACACCCCGGAATGCCGGAAGTGCAAATTCTGCCTCTCGGGCAAGACCAACCTGTGCCAGGCCATTCGCGCGACCCAGGGCAAAGGCCTGATGCCTGACGGCACCACGCGCTTTTCCTACAACGGCAAGCCGCTGTTCCACTACATGGGTACCTCGACCTTTTCCGAGTACACCGTGCTGCCGGAAATTTCCGTGGCCAAGATCGACAAGAAAGCACCGCTGGAGAAGGTCTGCCTGCTCGGTTGTGGTGTGACCACCGGGATCGGTGCAGTCCTGAATACCGCCAAGGTCAAGGCCGGTGACACCGTGGCCATTTTCGGTCTGGGTGGCATTGGTCTGTCGGCCGTGATTGGTGCGGTGAAGGCCAAGGCCAGTCGGATTATCGCCATCGACATCAACCCGGCCAAGTTTGAAATTGCCCGTCAGCTGGGCGCCACCGATTGCGTCAATCCGAAGGACTTCGATCGTCCGATCCAGGAAGTGATTGTCGACATGACTGACGGCGGCGTGGACTTTTCGTTCGAGTGCATCGGCAATGTGCAGCTGATGCGTGCGGCACTGGAATGCTGCCACAAGGGCTGGGGTGAGTCGGTCATCATTGGTGTCGCCGGTGCCGGCCAGGAAATCTCTACCCGTCCGTTTCAGCTGGTGACCGGTCGCGTCTGGCGTGGTTCGGCATTTGGCGGCGTGCGTGGGCGCACCGAGCTGCCAAGCTACGTGGAAATGGCCGAGAAGGGCGAAATCCCGCTGGATACCTTCATCACCCACACCATGGGGCTGGAAGACATCAACAAGGCCTTTGACCTGATGCACGAAGGCAAGAGCATTCGCAGCGTCATCCATTTCTGAGGTCTGTCATGAGCCTGGAAAATATTTCCTGCCAGAAAAGCTTCGGTGGCTGGCACAAGCGCTACCGCCACACCTCCGAAGTGCTGGGCTGCGACATGGTCTTTGCGGTGTACCTGCCGCCGCAGGCCGAGCAGGGCGGCAAGTTGCCGGTGCTGTACTGGCTGAGCGGCCTGACCTGCACGGATGAAAACTTCATGCAGAAGGCCGGCGCGCACAAGCTCGCCGCCGAGCTGGGCTTGATCATCGTCGCGCCCGACACCAGCCCTCGTGGCCCGAGCGTACCAGCAGATCCGGATGGCGCCTGGGACTTCGGCCTGGGTGCAGGCTTCTACCTCAACGCCACGCAGCAGCCCTGGGCCGAGCACTACCAGATGCATGACTACGTGGTGAAGGAATTGCCTGCGCTGGTCGAGGCGCATTTCCCTGCCTCGCGGCAACGTGGCATCAGCGGCCATTCCATGGGTGGTCACGGCGCGCTGGTGTGCGCCTTGCGCAACCCGGGTCGGTATCAGTCGGTATCGGCCTTCGCGCCCATCAGCAATCCGATGGATTGCCCGTGGGGGCAGAAGGCGTTTTCGCGCTACCTGGGCGATGAGCGTTCGCGCTGGCGCGGGTGGGATGCTTCGGTGTTGATCAGCGAGGCGAGCGAGCGCTTGCCGCTGCTGGTCGATCAGGGTGATCGCGATGATTTCCTCGCCAACCAGCTCAAGCCCGAGGTGCTGGCCCAGGCGGCACGCGCGGCCGGTCACCCGTTGGAGTTGCGCCTGCAGCCAGGTTACGACCATAGCTATTACTTCATTGCCAGCTTCATCGACGACCACCTGCGTCATCATGCCCAGGCTCTGTGCAAGGGTGGCAAATCCTGAGCCCAAGGTTGCGCAAAGCAGGTAGAATCACGCCCTGACTCACTCAGGGCGTTTTTTTATGCGTATTGGCCACGGCTATGATGTGCACCGTTTCGCTGAAGGCGAATTCATTACCTTGGGCGGTGTACGAATCCCGCACGCCTTCGGCCTGCTCGCTCACTCCGACGGCGATGTGTTGTTGCATGCCTTGAGCGATGCCTTGCTCGGCGCCACCGCCCTGGGTGACATCGGCAAGCATTTCCCGGACACCGACCCTCAATTCAAAGGCGCCGACAGCCGCGTGCTGCTGCGTCACGTGGTGGGTTTGCTGCAGGCCAAAGGCTGGAAGGTTGGCAACGTCGACGCCACCATTGTTGCCCAGGCACCGAAAATGGCCCCCCATATTGAAAACATGCGCACGCTGATCGCCGAAGATCTGGCCATCGAACTCGATCAGGTCAACGTCAAGGCCACCACCACCGAGAAGCTGGGCTTCACCGGTCGCGAGGAAGGCATTGCCGTTCACGCCGTTGCCTTGTTGCTGCCAGCATGACCGAACTGGAACTGCTCGGCCCACGCGCCTGGGGTGAAGCCCTGGGCACCGCTGTACTGAAGGCGACCGCGGAAGATTTCCAGGTCGATGAAGTGCTCGATATCCCCTTGAGCGGCGAAGGCGAACACCTGTGGTTGTGGGTGGAAAAACGCGGTTTGAATACCGAAGAGGCAGCCCGGCGCCTGTCGCGGGCAGCCGGTGTTCCGGTGCGGGCCATCAGCTACGCGGGGCTCAAGGACCGGCAAGCCCTGACCCGCCAGTGGTTCAGCCTGCATTTGCCAGGCAAGGCCGACCCGGATCTGTCGGCGGCCGAAGATGAAACGCTGCGCATCCTCAAGCGCACCCGCCACCAGCGCAAGCTGCAGCGCGGTGCTCATTCCGCCAATGGTTTCACCTTGCGCCTGACGGGCTTGTCCGCCGATCCCAAGGCTCTGGATACGCGGCTTGAGCGCATGGCCGCCGAAGGGGTTCCCAACTATTTTGGCACCCAGCGCTTTGGCCATGATGGCGGCAATATCGCCGCCGCCCGGCACTGGGCTGAGCGCCAGGCGCTGCCGGAGCAGCGCAACACCCGTTCACGCCTGTTGTCGTCGGCTCGCAGTTATCTGTTCAACCAGGTGCTGGCGGCGCGGGTTGCCGAAGGCAGCTGGAACACGGCACGGGTTGGCGATTTGCTGGCATTCACCGACAGCCGCAGTTTTTTCCCGGCAGGCGTTGACGAGTGCAGCGATCCGCGTCTGGCGATTCTCGACCTGCACCCCACCGGCCCGATGTGGGGCGCTGGCGACTCGCCGGCCGGCAGTGATTCGCACGCGCTGGAACAGGCCGTGGCGCAGGTCAATTGGCCACTATGCCAATGGCTGATCCTGGCGGGAATGGATCACGAACGTCGCATCCTGCGACTGCCCATCCAGGGCCTGACATGGCATTATCCCGAGCCTGATATTCTGCAACTGGAATTCGTTCTCCCGGCCGGATGCTTCGCCACCGTTGTGGTGCGCGAACTGGTCGATCTGGTCTCGGCAGAACAGACGGACAGCCCATGCGTATTCTGATTTCCAACGACGATGGGGTTACGGCCCCCGGTCTCGCCGCGCTTCATGCTGCGCTGGCGGACTATGCCGAGTGTTCAGTGATTGCACCGGACCAGGACAAAAGCGGGGCCAGCAGTTCGCTGACGCTGGACCGGCCGCTGCACCCACAGACTTTGGCCAATGGTTTCATCAGCCTCAATGGCACTCCGACCGATTGTGTCCACCTGGGCCTCAACGGCTTGTTGTCGCATCAACCCGATATGGTCGTGTCGGGTATCAATCTAGGGGCTAATCTTGGAGATGACGTGCTGTATTCCGGCACCGTGGCGGCAGCTCTGGAGGGTCGATTTCTGGGCAATACCTCGTTTGCCTTCTCGTTGCTCTCGCGCCAGCCCGATAACCTGGCGACTGCGGCCTACTATGCTCGCAAGCTGGTGGAGGCTCACGATCAGCTCAACCTGGCGCCGCGCACGGTCCTGAACGTCAACATCCCGAACTTGCCGCTGGATCACATACGCGGGATCCAGCTGACTCGCCTGGGGCATCGTGCCCGCGCGGCCGCGCCGACCAAGGTGGTCAATCCCCGTGGCAAGGAAGGCTACTGGATCGCGGTGGCCGGGGACGCCGAGGACGGTGGTCCGGGAACTGACTTCCATGCGGTCATGCAGGGGTACGTATCGATTACGCCACTGCAGCTGGACCGAACCTTCAATGACGCTTTCGATAGCGTGAAGGGTTGGCTGGAGGGGATGCGCTGATGCGAAAACAGGACGACCTGATGCGAGGCGGAATCGGCTTCACCTCCGAGCGCACGCGCGAGCGGCTGATCCAGCGGATGCGCGAGGAAGGGGTAACCAACGAGCGCGTGCTCGATGTCATTCGGCTCACGCCCCGGCACCTGTTCGTGGATGAGGCGCTGGCCCATCGCGCCTATGAAGACACCGCCTTGCCGATCGGCCATAACCAGACCATCTCCCAGCCGTTCATTGTGGCGCACATGAGTGAGCGGCTGCTGGAGGCCGGGCCGCTGGACAAGGTCCTGGAAATCGGCACCGGTTCGGGCTATCAGACGGCCATCCTGGCGCAATTGGTGGAGCGAGTGTTTTCGGTCGAGCGGATCAAGGTCCTGCAGGATCGGGCCAAGGAACGCCTGGCCGCACTGAACCTGCGCAACGTGGTGTTTCGCTGGGGTGATGGCTGGGAAGGTTGGCCGGCGCTGGCGCCTTACAACGGTATCATCGTCACCGCTGTAGCCTCGGAAGTGCCCCAGGCCCTGCTCGATCAGTTGGCTCCTGGCGGTCGGATGGTCATCCCGGTGGGCGCGGTCGGTGAAGTGCAGCAACTGATGCTGATCGTGCGTGAAGAACATGGATTCTCGCGCCGAGTGCTAGCCTCAGTACGGTTCGTTCCCTTGCTTCATGGGCCCTTGGCCTGAATATAGCGCTGGCACTTGGGAATTCTGTCTCAAAGCGCCGGTCTATGGGCGGGTCGAACTCTGAAAAGTGCGCTCAATCAAATTTTGTCGTTACTTTGGCGTCGGTAATTCGTCGTCGTCTGGTTATAATTGCAACATTATTTCATTTGGTCACCACTAGAGGGAGCGGCGGGTGAGTCTCACAGTCATTCGGCAGCGTGCGGGTCTATCGAGCTTAAAGCTTCTGGTGATTGGTCTTGCTTTCGGCACTTTCCTGGCAGGGTGCAGCAGTTCCTCCAGCTCCTCCAGCAGTGCGCGCGTGGTCGATCGTGCGGCTCCACAACGACCGACAGTCACAACCGGTCAGTATGTGGTGCGCAAGGGTGACACGTTGTTCTCCATCGCCTTCCGTTATGGCTGGGACTACAAAGCGCTCGCAGCGCGCAACAATATCCCGGCGCCTTACACGATTCGCCCGGGGCAGGCGATCCGCTTTGACGGGCGCTCCAGTGGCGCGCCGACAACGGTGGTGGCCCAGTCCGGTTCCTCACCTTCCTCCTCGAGCAAAACCACGATCATCAAGCGTCCTGTGAACGCCAATGGCACCGTTGCAATCGAGCCCGTACCGTCCACCCTCCCGTCGTCTGCCGTCGAGCCTGTGCCCACGCCAGTGTCTGCCGCAGAGCGTTCGACAGGGGGCTGGTCATGGCCTGCAAACGGCATTCTGATTGGTAAATTTGCTTCAAACGGTAGTTTGAATAAAGGCGTTGATATCGCGGGTGATTTGGGACAGCCTGTTTTTGCTGCCTCTGATGGTTCGGTGGTTTATGCCGGGAGTGGCTTGCGGGGCTACGGCGAGCTGATCATCATCAAGCACAACGATACTTACGTAAGCGCCTACGGCCACAACCGCAGGCTGTTGGTTCGGGAGGGACAGCAGGTCAAGGTCGGACAGACAATTGCAGAAATGGGTTCAACGGGGACTGACCGGGTGAAGCTGCATTTTGAAATTCGCCGCCAAGGTAAACCTGTCGATCCGCTGCAATTCCTGCCGCGTCGTTGATTGCATTCCCAGCCTGTTCCTTCACGTAAATGGGGACAGGCTTTAGTGCTGCCAAGGAATCGGCGTCGCTAGAGCTTGAGGTCGAACTCAGCAAAGGACTATAACAATGGCTCTCAACAAAGAAGCGCCGGAGTTTGACATCGACGATGAGGTGCTCCTTATGGAAGCCGACATCGTTATGGAATCGGTGTCCGACGAAGAACCTGCTGTACCTTCGGTTCGTACCAAGGCTAAAAGCTCCACCACGCTTAAACAACACAAGTACATCGATTACACCCGTGCGCTCGATGCTACCCAGTTGTATCTGAACGAAATCGGTTTTTCCCCTCTGCTCTCACCGGAAGAAGAAGTTCACTTCGCGCGCCTGTCGCAAAGTGGTGACCCGGCCGGGCGCAAACGCATGATCGAAAGCAACCTGCGGCTGGTAGTGAAAATTGCCCGGCGCTACGTTAACCGGGGCCTTTCCCTGCTCGATCTGATCGAAGAAGGCAACCTTGGCCTGATTCGCGCGGTCGAGAAGTTCGACCCTGAACGCGGCTTTCGTTTTTCGACCTATGCCACGTGGTGGATTCGTCAGACCATCGAACGGGCAATCATGAACCAGACCCGCACGATCCGTTTGCCGATCCATGTGGTCAAGGAACTCAACGTCTACCTGCGCGCAGCTCGCGAACTGACCCAGAAGCTCGACCACGAGCCTTCGCCGGAAGAGATCGCCAGCCTGCTGGAAAAACCGGTAGGCGAGGTCAAGCGCATGCTGGGCCTGAATGAGCGGGTTTCCTCGGTGGATGTTTCCCTGGGCCCGGACTCGGACAAAACCCTGCTCGATACACTTACGGACGACCGCCCCACCGACCCTTGTGAGCTGCTACAGGACGACGATCTGTCCCAAAGCATCGACCAGTGGCTCAGCGAGTTGACGGACAAGCAGCGTGAAGTGGTGGTCCGCCGCTTTGGTCTGCGCGGCCATGAAAGCAGTACGCTGGAAGATGTTGGCCTGGAGATTGGCCTCACCCGTGAAAGGGTTCGCCAGATCCAGGTGGAAGGCCTGAAACGCCTGCGCGAGATTCTCGAGAAAAACGGGCTGTCCAGCGAGTCCTTGTTCCAGTAGTACCAAGGCTCGGCTGTCTGCAATGCAATCGCCCCGACTGGTTCGGGGCGTTTTCATGTCTGGCCCATGCAAAGAGTTTTCAGGTCTGAGGACGGGTGTAAGCGTTCACTTACCCGTGGTGTAAGCGGTTGTGAGCAGGTGCTGTGGCCAGGTGGCCTGGAAGGGCTTGGGTTTTTATCTAACTGCCTGAAATCAAAGCCTGTTTGTTGGGTGTATCGTCAGGTTTCGGTTTCTTTTTGAAAGGTTTCGCCAATTGCTTCGCCCGCCAGAACCTCTAGTATCAGCACTGTGTCTACGGACAGACACAGGCTATCAAGGATGACGGCCAGGGACATCGCAGGAAGCGATTCATCAGGATGATGACAGGGACAAGCAGGGACTATGGAAAAAATGTGGGCGGGTCATACCGCCCCTTTTTTTGTCTGCACAAAAGTGCTCTTGCTCTTGATCCTGGTGCGCGCAAAATACCGTGCCCACAAAAAAAGGCCCTCGTGGGGCCTTTTTTGAATCCGGTGCGTTTAGCGCTCCAGATCCGCGAGCTTGTCTTTGACGCCATCGAACTCTTCAGCATCCGGCAGCGGATCTTTTCGTTCAGTGATGTTCGGCCAGATATCCGCCAGCTCGGCGTTCAACTCGATAAAGTTTTCCATGCCTGCCGGAATTTCGTCTTCCGAGAAGATCGCTTGGGCAGGGCATTCAGGCTCACACAGTGCACAATCGATGCACTCATCCGGGTGGATAACCAGGAAGTTCGGGCCTTCGTAAAAGCAGTCCACCGGACAGACTTCTACGCAGTCGGTGTACTTGCACTTGATGCAGTTGTCGGTGACGACGAAGGTCATTTCTCGTTTTCTCCTCAGGCGGCGGCAACGGAACCCATCCAGACAGGGCTCCGCCAGGTTTGGGTCAGGCAGCCGGCGGACCAGGCTAGGAGTCCGCGGCGTTCCCAAACCGCGCGGGATTCTATCAGCTTGAGCGTGCGTGCGTTAGACCCGTGTCTTAAGTGTATAGAGCAAATCGAGTGCCTGACGCGGAGTCAGGTTGTCGATATCGGTGCGCGCAAGCTCGTCGAGCACCGGATGTGGCAGGCTGGCGAACAGATCGCTTTGATGCGGGACCGACGTCTGGCCGGGTTTGGCAACGGGTGTCTCAACGGCCAGGCTTGAGGTTTCCAGGCGGCTCAAGTGTTCCCGCGCGCGCTGGATCACAACCCCTGGCACGCCGGCCAGTTGCGCCACCGCCAGGCCGTAGCTTTGGCTGGCTGGGCCCGGCAGTACATGGTGCAGGAAGACGATTCGCTCATTGTGCTCGGTGGCGTTCAGGTGAACGTTGGCCACCAGCGGTTCGTTTTCCGGCAGTACGGTCAGCTCGAAGTAGTGGGTGGCAAACAGCGTGCAGGCGCGCAACTGTGCCAGCCGCTCGGCTGCGGCCCAAGCCAGCGACAGACCGTCAAAGGTGCTGGTGCCGCGGCCCACTTCGTCCATCAGCACCAGGCTGCGTTCGGTGGCGTTGTGCAGGATATTCGCGGTTTCGCTCATTTCGACCATGAAGGTCGAGCGCCCGCCGGCCAGGTCGTCGCTGGAACCGATCCGGGTGAAGATCCGGTCCACCAGCGACAATTCGCAGCTCGCGGCCGGGACGAAGCTGCCGATATGGGCAAGCAGCACGATCAACGCCGTTTGCCGCATATATGTCGATTTACCGCCCATGTTGGGGCCGGTAATGATCAGCATGCGCGTGCTGTCATCGAGCGCCAAGTCGTTGGCCACGAACGGGGTGGTCAGCACCTGCTCCACTACCGGGTGACGGCCCTGGGTGATGCGCATACAGGGCTCTTCGACGAAGCTTGGACAGTTCAGGTCCAGGTTCAGCGCGCGTTCGGCCAAGTTGCTCAATACATCCAGCTCGGCCAGCGCCGCAGCGGTGTCCTGCAACGGCGGCAGATGCCCGATCATGGTTTCGAGCAAGGCGTCGTAGAGCATTTTTTCCCGGGCAAGGGCGCGGCTCTTGGCGGACAGGGCCTTGTCTTCGAAGGCCTTGAGTTCGGGGGTGATAAAACGTTCGGCGCCCTTGAGGGTCTGACGCCGAATGTAGTCGCCCGGAGCCTGTTCGGCCTGCTTGCTCGGCAATTCGATAAAGTAGCCATGCACGCGGTTATAGCCGACCTTGAGGTTGGCAAGGCCGGTGCGGGCCTTCTCGCGGGCTTCCAGGTCGATCAGGAACTGACCGGCGTTCTCGCTCAGCGACTGCAGCTCGTCGAGTTCGCTGTCGTAGCCGGTTTTCAGCACGCCGCCATCGCGGATGACCGCAGGCGGGTTATCGATGATTGCCTTTTGCAGCAGGTCGGCCAGTTCCGGGTAAGTGCCGGCAATGGCTGCCAGGCGCGCCAGGTGCGGTGCTTCCAGCTCGGCCATGGCGTTTTGCAGCTCTGGCAATGCGCCGAGGGCATCACGCAGGCGAGCCAGGTCGCGTGGGCGGGCATTGCGCAGGCCGATACGCGCAAGGATCCGCTCGATATCGCCGATTTCCTTGAGTTGCGGCTGCAGCTTTTCGAAACGGTAGGCCTCGAGCAGGCAGCGAATCGAACCCTGGCGTGCCGTGAGTACTTTAAGGTCGCGCAGCGGGCGGTTCAGCCAGCGGGTCAGCAGGCGGCTGCCCATGGCGGTCTGGCAACGATCGATCACCGATTGCAGGGTATTGTCGCGGCCACCGGCCAGGTTCACGTCCAGCTCCAGGTTGCGCCGGCTGGCGCCGTCGAGCACCACGGTGTCGTCCAGGCGTTCGTGGCGCAGGCTGCGCAGGTGGGGCAGGGCGGTGCGCTGGGTTTCCTTGGCATAGCCAAGCAGGCAGCCGGCGGCACCGATGGCCAGGGTCAGCTTCTCGCAGCCGAAGCCTTTAAGGTCCTGGGTCGAGAACTGCTGGCACAGGCTTTTGAAAGCCGAGTCACGGTCGAAATCCCACGGCGCGCGGCGGCGCGAGCCACGGCGCTTTTCGGCGGGCAGGCCTTGCGGCCAGTCGTCCGGAATCATCAGCTCGACCGGGTTGATGCGCTCAAGCTCCGCCAGCAGATTTTCCCAGCCCTTGATTTCAAGCACACTGAAGTTGCCGCTGGTGATGTCCAGCACGGCCAGGCCGAACAGGCGTTCATCGCCAAGCACGGCGGCGATCAGATTGTCGCGACGCTCATCGAGCAGGGCTTCATCACTGACAGTGCCGGGGGTAATGATGCGCACCACCTGGCGCTCGACCGGGCCCTTGCTGGTTGCCGGGTCGCCAATCTGCTCACAGATCACCACCGATTCGCCCAGCTTCACCAGCTTGGCCAGGTAGCCTTCGGCAGCATGGTACGGAATACCGCACATGGGAATCGACTGGCCCGCGGACTGCCCACGCGCAGTCAGGGTGATATCCAGCAGTTTCGCGGCTTTTTTCGCGTCTTCGTAGAAGATCTCGTAAAAGTCGCCCATGCGGTAAAACATCAGCTGGTCCAGGTGCTGGTTCTTCAGCTTCCAGTACTGCTGCATCATCGGGGTGTGGTTTGAAAGGTCACTCATGCGCAAACGTGGCTCGCAGTGTCGATTAGACAATAAGGCAAGCGGCGAATAGTACAGGGATTTTCCCTCGCTTGCCGAACGCGGGGCAGCAATCGGCACTCTATGTATGAGACCGCGGAGGCTGTCGCAGCTTGCAGCATATTCTCGGGTTCGCTGCCCTTGCATGGCTGCATGCCTCGTGTACGGTAGGCAACCGGAACCCCTCAACGGAGCGCGTCATGGACCCGATCACCCAACTGGCCAGCACCCTCGGCGAGCGTCTGCGCCGCCTGAATGCCCAGGTCACCACCGCCGAGTCCTGTACCGGTGGTGGCATTGCCGAGGCCATCACCCGAATCGCCGGCAGTTCAACCTGGTTCGAGGCCGGCTACGTGACCTATTCCAATGCCCAGAAAAGCAAGCAGCTGGGCGTTGCCGACGCGTTGTTCGCCACAGTGGGGGCGGTCAGCCGTGAAGTGGTCGAGGCCATGGTGCGCGGTGCACGTGCCGAAAGCGGGGCACGGTTCGCCGTGGCGGTCAGCGGGATCGCCGGCCCGGACGGCGGCTCGCCACAGAAGCCGGTCGGTACCGTGTGGCTGGCCTGGTCGGCCGGCGAACGAGAGCTGGTTGAGTGCCGACACTTCCCTGGCGACCGTGACGAAGTCCGCCGACAAACGGTGAAGGCCGCGCTAGAGGGGCTGATCCAGCTTGCTGCCGAAGAAATAGCAAATCGGGGGTAGGCGGTTGCAAAACCCTGTGGAATAATACTGGCTACTTATACAGTTATTCTGGCCGTCAGGCCTTATTGAATTACGAGGACTTCAATGGACGACAACAAGAAGCGTGCCTTGGCTGCGGCCCTGGGTCAGATCGAACGTCAATTCGGTAAAGGTGCGGTCATGCGCATGGGCGATCACGATCGCCAGGCCATCCCGGCCATCTCCACCGGCTCGCTCGGTCTGGACATTGCCCTGGGCATCGGCGGCTTGCCCAAAGGCCGTATCGTCGAAATCTACGGTCCTGAATCTTCCGGTAAAACCACACTGACCCTGTCGGTCATCGCCCAGGCGCAAAAAATGGGTGCCACCTGTGCGTTCGTCGATGCCGAGCACGCCCTGGACCCTGAATACGCCGGCAAGCTGGGCGTCAACGTCGACGACCTGCTGGTTTCCCAGCCGGACACCGGCGAGCAGGCACTGGAAATCACCGACATGCTGGTGCGCTCCAACGCTGTTGACGTCATCATCGTCGACTCCGTGGCCGCACTGGTTCCAAAGGCCGAGATCGAAGGCGAGATGGGTGACATGCACGTGGGCCTGCAGGCTCGCCTGATGTCCCAGGCGCTGCGTAAAATCACCGGTAACATCAAGAACGCCAACTGCCTGGTCATCTTCATCAACCAGATCCGCATGAAGATCGGTGTCATGTTCGGCAGCCCGGAAACCACCACCGGTGGTAACGCGCTGAAGTTCTACGCTTCGGTCCGCCTGGATATCCGTCGTACCGGCGCGGTCAAGGAAGGTGACGAGGTTGTCGGTAGCGAAACCCGCGTCAAGATCGTCAAGAACAAGGTTGCCCCTCCTTTCCGTCAGGCTGAGTTCCAGATCCTCTACGGCAAGGGCATCTACCTGAACGGCGAGATCATCGACCTGGGCGTTCTGCACGGTTTCCTGGAAAAGGCCGGTGCGTGGTACAGCTACCAGGGCAGCAAGATCGGTCAGGGCAAGGCCAACTCCGCCAAGTTCCTGCAAGAGAACCCGGAAATCGCCGCCGCCCTCGAGAAACAGATTCGCGACAAGCTGCTGACCGGCGCGCCAACCGTCAAGCCGGGTGCCGCTGCAGTAGAAGTGGAAGAAGCGCCTGAAGACGCCGACGCCAACTTCTGATCCCATGTCCGTAGTACTCGATACCCCCGTCGCGGTGCGACGGACAGCCATGGACCTGCTCGCGCGACGCGAGCACGGTCGAGTCGAGCTGACGCGTAAACTGCGTCAGCGCGGCGCCCCGCCTGAATTGATCGATGAAGCGCTCGACCGCCTGACGGAAGAGGGTCTTCTGAGTGAATCCCGTTATCTGGAAAGCTTTATCGGCTATCGCGCACGCGCTGGCTACGGTCCTGTTCGCATCCGGGAAGAACTCGGGCAGCGCGGCTTGCAGCGTTCCGATATCGAGCAGGCCTTGCGAGAAAGCGGGGTCGATTGGCAGGAGCACTTGCGTGACACCTGGCAGCGAAAATTCTCCGGCCAGCGTCCTGCGGATCAGCGCGAACGGTCAAAGCAAACGCGCTTTCTGGTCTATCGGGGATATTCGATGGAGATGGTGGGCCGCTTGTTGAGCGGCCGTGACCTGGATGATTGAATGACAACGCTGCCAACCTTCATAAGGTTGGCAGTTTTGTTTTGGGCGTCAGTTGACTTTCAGGGGTTCACGCGATGAGCGTTGTACGGATGGCGTCTGCTGTTGCCCTTGGGGTTTAACCCAGTTTTCCTCAAGGTTGATAAAATCGACCAACGCTCGCAAACGACCGTGATCGCGCCCATTGAAGGTAAAGGCCAGCCGCGCCAGATGGCTGTACTGGGGTTCGTCATGCTCTTCCCCGTTGTAGGCATGTTGATGGAAGGTGTCGCTCAGGCACAGGTCGGCGAAGTCGGTCTGCATGGTGGTCAAGGCATTTTCGGTCAACGCATGGTGCATGCGGATCACGAACAGGTTTTTCAGCCAGCGGCTGGAGTGGTAGTTGCCGTAGAACTGGTTGATCTGCTGGACCGCCTCTTCGGCGCTATAGACCAGTCGTATCAGTTTCATGTCGCTGGGCAGAATGTAGCGGTTGTCCTCCAGCTCGCGCTTGATAAAGCTCAACGCTTCCTTCCAGAACGTCCCGCCGGGTGCATCCAGCAGCACCACAGGCACCAGCGGGCTCTTGCCAGTCTGGATCAGCGTCAGCACTTCCAGTGCTTCATCCAGCGTGCCGAAGCCGCCAGGGCAGAGCACCAGTGCGTCAGCCTCCTTGACGAAGAACAGCTTGCGAATGAAAAAGAAGTGGAACGGCAGCAATTTGTCGGTGCCTTCCACGGTGGCATTGGCATGTTGTTCAAAGGGCAGGGTGATATTGAACCCCAGGCTGTGTTCCAGCCCGGCACCTTCGTGGGCCGCCGCCATGATGCCGCCGCCGGCACCGGTGATGACTGTCAGGTCCGAGCGTGCCAGCGCGGCGCCCAGTTCACGAGCCAAGGCATAGAGGGGGTGTTCGACAGGCGTTCGGGCTGAGCCGAACACGGTGACCTTGCGCTTGTCCCTGTACTGTTCCAGTACGCGGAAGGCGTGATCGAGTTCACGCAAGGCCTGCAGGGTAATCTTTGCGTTCCAGCGATCGCGGTCGTCCTGGGCCATGCGCAGGACAGTGAGGATCATGTCGCGGTAGAGCGGCTGGTTTGGGCTATTGGGTGCCACCAGATTGATCTGTTCTTCGACCTTGCTGGTGAGGTCGATACCGTTGCTCTTGAAGTAAGTGGATAGGAAATCATTCGGTTTATAAGGCATTCAACGTCTCCTTCTGCATCGCAACCTTTGGCCTGAGGGCATTGCGGTCAGGCCGCGACACTGTATGTATCGCTGGTTACCGTGCGTGCAAGGCGGCGGTTACTTAAGCGCCACCTGCGCCGGTAAGGCAGTGTTTGCTTCCATACAGTATCTGCTTTGTCTTATGGCAATCATTCAACCAGTGGTTGGGCAATCCCCTCCGCTTGCCCGTCAGGAAATGGGGATTCGTCTTTCTAAATCTAGACCCTGCCGGATCTTTATGCTGACTTGATCATGTGCTCTTAAAACCATGACTGGCAATCAGTTTGTCGAGCTACAGAGGGCGCCGAAAGCCTGAGGGAAGCGGGCGCACATGACGCGCCAGCTGGTGCGATGGCGCGTCAACGGAGGAGGGTGTTACTTCTTCTTCGGCGGGTTGGTCATGCCGCAATCGGCAGCCGTGAAGCGTTCGGTAGTGACCGGGCGATTGGTTTTGTATTCGGTGAAGTCGTATCGCATGACCGCACCCTTGGCCAACAACTGGCGGTAGCCATTGTTCAGGCACACGCTTTTGCCCAGCTGAAAGCGTACCGCATCCGGATTGGCACGCATTTTCACCGCATGGCTTTCGCGCACGCTCAGGTGATTGATCAGCTCCTTGCCACTCACCGTGTAGCCCTGGTCAAGAATGTCGTCGTTGATCGCCCTCGGGGTGCCGACGCTGCTTTGCTTGGCGACCTTGTCCAGCATCTTGTCGAGCTCAAAGTCTTTCAGCGATGCAGCCTGGACGCCCAGCGGCAGCGCGAGCAGCAAGGTGATGGACGGAACGATAAAACGCAGCATGCAACTCTCCTGATTCGGTGACTGGCGATTGGACCAGCGACCTGGCGGTACGTTCAGTGCGGCCTCCGCGGGGTGGACGCTGTAGCGTAAACCGTGAGTGATTAGGGGGGCGATTATAAGGGACGTCGCCGTGGCGCTCTATCTCATTAGCAGCACGGGCGATCTGATAAACTCGCCAGCTTTTGAGCTTGCGAGTTGTTGTCGTGTCGATCCTGTCCTGCCTTTGTTGTCCGCGCTCATGAGCAATGCTGTTTCTCTGCTGCGCGATGAGCGCCTGGCTCGTTGCGTCAAGCCCTTTACCGCCCGTGGCTCGCGTGCCCCGCGTTGCCCGGATTGCCGAGTGATCCCCAGCCACTGCCTGTGTGCCTGGCGACCCCGTGTCGAGGCTCGCTCGGGCATGTGTCTGGTGATGCACGATGTGGAACCGCTTAAACCCAGCAATACCGGCTGGTTGATTGCCGACACCATTGCCTGGACCCATGCCTTCAACTGGCAACGCAAGCATGTGGACGAAGCCTTGCTGGCACTGCTCGATGATCCCCAGTGGCAGCCGTATCTGGTGTTTCCCGGCGAGTTCGTCGAGCCGCAACGGGTCGTGACCCAGGTGGCGCCGGCCCACGGCAAGCGGCCATTGTTCATCCTGCTGGATGCAACCTGGACGGAAGCACGCAAGATGTTTCGCAAAAGCCCGTACTTCGATCGCTTCCCGGTCCTGAGCCTGGAGCCGGAGCGCCTGTCTCGCTACAAGCTGCGGCGTTCCAAGCGTGACGATCATTTTTGTACCGCCGAAGTCGCCGCGATGTGCCTGGAGCTGGCGCAAGACCTGACGGCTGCCGATGCGCTGGACGCTTACCTGGATGTCTTCAGCACCCATTACCTGAGCGCCAAGTTCCAGTTGCCGATTGATGAGCAGGATGCCGTGCACACGCGCTTGCAGCCGTATCTGTAGTCGCGACCGGTTGATTGGTCTGCTGCTGGCGGTCACCAAGGCATCGGGCACTACAATGGCATTATGCTCCTTTGAACTTGACCACCCGGGCCCGCCTCGGCATCCTTGGCGCCGATTCGGGCACGACGAAGGTCTGAACACGCGTATTTTGGGCGTTAGGGAATGTCCAGCGGCGTACGGTGCACAACACCGATGCCTTGAGTTGCCTCGGCAAGCGTCCTCAAAAAAGGCGCTTGCACAGAACAGGATCATTTGATCGATGGCCACATACGAAATCCTGATAGCCGATGACCACCCTTTGTTTCGCAGCGCATTGCACCAAGCCCTCACCCTGGGCCTGGGCAAGGAAACCCGACTGGTCGAAGTCGCGAGTATCGCTGAGCTTGAAACCCGTCTGACAGAGAAATCCGACTGGGATCTGGTCCTGCTGGACCTGAACATGCCGGGGGCCTACGGCTTTTCCGGCCTGGTCCTGCTCCGTGGTCAGTACCCACAGGTCCCGGTGGTAATGGTCTCGGCCCAGGAAGAAGCCTCGGTGATGGTGCGCTCGCGCGAGTTTGGCGCCAGCGGTTTCATCCCTAAATCCAGTTCGCTTGAAATCATCCAGCAAGCGGTGCGCAAGGTGCTCGACGGTGATGTCTGGTGGCCGCCGCAAGCGTTCGAGGCCGTCAGTGTCTCGGCCGAAGCCAAGGCCGCCAGCGAAGGCCTGGCCAGCCTGACACCCCAGCAGTTCCGGGTCTTGACCATGGTCTGCGAAGGTTTGCTGAACAAGCAGATCGCCTATGAATTGAGCGTGTCCGAAGCCACCATCAAGGCCCACGTCACGGCGATTTTCCGCAAGCTGGGCGTGCGTACCCGAACTCAGGCCGCCTTGCTCCTGCAACAACTTGAATCGATCTCGTCGAGTTGAGTGGCCTGTCCTTCACGCTTTTTTGACCCGATCTGAACTAGCGTTTCCACCTCCTTGGTTGCAGTAGCCCATTTATGTCGCCTTTCAAGGGCCAGACCGGCCTCAAACGTATTTTCAATGCTGCGCGTTACTCGCTGGACGGGCTGCGTGCAGCCTATATCGGGGAAGCCGCGTTCCGTCAGTTGGTGCTGCTCAACGTGCTGATGGTGCCCCTCGCCTTTTGGCTGGACGTGAGCCGTGCCGAGCGTGCCGTGTTGATTGCGGTGTGTCTGCTGTCGCTGATCGTTGAGTTGTTCAACTCGGCGGTCGAGGCGGCCATTGACCGCATCTCGCTGGAGCGCCACCCGCTGTCCAAGAACGCCAAGGACATGGGCAGCGCCGCCCAACTGGTGACGTTGACCATGATCGCGCTGGTCTGGGGCGTGGTGCTGCTTTAAGCGATACTCGGCAGGACGATCTCGTCGCTGCGCCTGACACCGGCGGTGAAGGCGCGGCAAAGTTCGAGAAACTCGCGCATGGCCGAGGTCTGGTATTTCTGTTTGTGCCAAATGAAATAAAACTGCCGGGCCAGATCCAGCTCCGGGGTTTCCACCGGCACCAGGCTGCCCCGGCGAAAGGCATCGCGCAGGGCCAGGCGCGAAATGCAGCCGATGCCAAGGCCCGACTCTACCGCGCGCTTGATGGCCTCGGTGTGTTCCAGCTCCAGACGAATATTCAGTGAATTGCGATGATGTCGCATGGCCTGGTCGAAGGTCAGGCGCGTACCGGAGCCCTGTTCGCGCAGTATCCATGCCTCGCGGGTCAAGGTCTCCATATCCACGCTGGCGCGGTTGGCGAGGGGGTGTTGCGGTGCGCAGAACACCACCAGCTCATCCTCGACCCAGGGCTGCACTTCAAGGTCGGTGTGGTTGCAATCGCCCTCGATCAGACCCAGATCAATTTCATAGTGGGCCACCTGCTGCACAATATGAGCGGTGTTCTGCACGTGCAGCTTGATCTGGCTTTCCGGGTGCAGCTGCATGAAGCTGCCGATCAGCAGGGTTGCCAGGTAGTTGCCAATGGTCAAGGTCGCGCCCACGGCCAGGGAGCCGAAACCGGACTTGCCGTTAAGCAGGTCTTCGATTTCCTTGGCCTGGTCGAGCAGGGCCACCGCCTGCGGCAGCAGTTGATGGCCCAAGGCGTTGAGGCTCAGGCGTTTGCCGGCGCGGTCGAAGAGTTGGCAGCTCGACTGGCGTTCGAGTTCGGTAATAGAGGTGCTCGCGGCCGACTGCGATAATGCCAGCATGCCGGCGGCACGTGAGACGCTTTCCTGCTGGGCAACGGCGACGAACACCTGAAGCTGACGTAAAGTAAATCGCATATCTATATAACCGATAACCTATATCTTAATAATCCATTTAACAGATATTCTCACTGCCTCTAAACTACGGCACAATCGCGCTCTCGCTCAGCGCCGCGTTTTTCTTCAGGAGCCCCGTACATGAGCAACATGAACCACGAACGTGTCCTCAGTGTCCATCACTGGAACGACACCCTGTTCAGCTTCAAGTGCACCCGCGACCCGGGCCTGCGCTTCGAGAACGGCCAGTTCGTGATGATCGGGCTGCAACAAGACAATGGCCGCCCACTCATGCGCGCCTACTCGATCGCCAGCCCTAACTGGGAAGAGCATCTGGAGTTCTTCAGCATCAAGGTGCCGGATGGCCCGCTGACTTCGCAGTTGCAGCACCTGAAGGAAGGCGATGAAATCATCATCAGCAAGAAGCCTACCGGCACCCTGGTGCTTGACGACCTGAACCCGGGCAAACACCTGTACCTGCTCAGCACCGGTACTGGCCTGGCACCGTTCATGAGCGTCATCCAGGACCCGGAAACCTACGAGCGCTTTGAAAAAGTGATCCTGGTCCACGGCGTTCGCTACGTCAACGAGGTCGCCTACCGCGAGTTCATCACCGAGCACCTGCCGCAGAACGAGTTTTTTGGCGACGCATTGCGTGACAAGCTGATCTACTACCCGACCGTGACCCGCGAACCGTTCGAGAACCAGGGCCGCCTGACCGATCTGATGCGCAGCGGCAAGCTGTTCAGCGACATCGGTCTGCCGCCGATCAACCCTCAGGATGACCGTGCAATGATTTGCGGTAGCCCGAGCATGCTCGATGAAACCAGCGAGGTACTCGACAGCTTCGGTCTTAAAGTGTCCAAGCGGATGCGTGAGCCAGGTGATTACCTGATCGAACGCGCTTTCGTGGAAAAATAATCCACGAAATAAGCTGACAAAAAAACGCCCGCTCAATACGGCTTGATCGGGCGTTTTTTTATGGTTCATCGCGCAATTGCGGGATAGCCACACCGAAACCACACAGATCTAAAGCCGAACAAACAAGGCTGGCAACTCCAAATTCACAGGCCATGGTACGTTGCAACAAATGTGGGAGCGGATTTATCCGCGAAGCGCCGCGCGGGCGGCGCTCGATTTCGGCAGCGCCGGAAAACCCAAGGCAAGCACTTGGAAGCCTTGATACGGTCCTCAGGCAACCCTCTTCATTCTGATGGGGGAGGCGAGGAGGGCTGCCAGCAGATCGCATGAGCCGTGGGAGGTGTCTGCCTTGGTTTTTCATTGTTCTTGAGATCGCGCGCCGCCCGCGCGGCGCTTCGCGGATAAATCCGCTCCCACATTTGTTGCAACGTGCCATGGCCTGTGAGATTGGGGTTGTCAGCTTTGCTTGTAGGGCGGGAGATCGCGGTGGCGCAGGCATAAAAGGTTCTTGCTCTAGCTTTTGATCTTCTGTACGCAAAAAGCCCAGGCACCGCGGATCGTCCCTTCAGGAGCCAGGAGCCAGGACCCCAGGGCGTTTTCAGGCTGCTGCCGGCACTACCGTCAACACGGTGATGGTGTCCGGGGCTGGATAGTGCCAGCGCACGTCCACATCCCAGAAGCAGGCGCCGTATTGACGTTCAGGCGCGGGCGTCTGGTAGGCCGGGCGGGGGTCCTGCGCCAGGCACTGCTCGATCAAGGCCACCAGCGGCTCGCCAAGACGTTGTGCATGAACCTGGGCCTGCACCAGCGCCTCATCGCTCCATCGCACTGCAATCAGTGCTGGAGCAGCGCTGGCGATCCCATTGAAGGCATCCTCGACGCTGTCGGCATAAGGCACGTAAGGCTTGATGTCCAGCACCGGGGTGCCGTCGAGCAAGTCGATGCCCGACAGCCACAAACGGTCTGCTTCAACACGCTCGAGCTTGACCACCGATTGGCCGATGCCATTGGGGCGATGGGTGGCACGGGTGGCGAACACGCCCATGGATTTGTTGCCGCCCAGGCGCGGCGGGCGCACCTTCAGCCGTGGCTTGTCTTCCAGGGCTTGATGGAACAGGAACAGCAGCCAGACATGGCTGACCTGTTCCAGCCCTTGTACCGCATCGCCCTGATTGAACGGCGGCAGCAATTCCAGCACGCCCCGCGCCGCTGGTGCCAGCTGAGGCTGGCGCGGGATGGCGAACTTTTCCTTGAAGCAGGAATGCACGATACCGATCGGCGAGACGCTGTGGTTCATGGTCAACCAGGGCGTACGCGCTGGGCCAAGCCCTTGAGGAAGTTGCGCAACAGCTGGTCGCCACAGGCGCGGTAGTTGTTGTGGCCGGCCTTGCGGAACAGCGCGCTCAGTTCGGGCTTGGAGACGGGGAAGTCCACCGACTTGAGGATGGCCGTCAGGTCTTCTTCTTTCAGCTCGAAGGCCACACGCAGCTTTTTCAGGATGATGTTGTTGGTCACTGGCAGCTCGACCGGCACCGGTGGACGGCTGTCGTCCTTGCCGCGCTTGAAGGTCACCAGGCCGTCCAGGAAGTGCGCCATCAGTTCGTCCGGGCAGTGGGCGAAGCCTTCTTCTTCCTCTTTCTTCACGAAGCTTGTGACATCGGCCTGATCGGCCTCGAAGCCGGTCAGCTTGATGATGTCGGTCATTTGCTTGTCGTTGAGGTTGAGCATGTAGCGCACGCTGCGCAGTACATCGTTGTGAATCATGGTCGAATCCTGAGAAAGCGCGCCGCCGGTTGGCGACGTCGAAGAAAGGGGGGGTTAGAACTTTTCCTTGGCGGACAGGTAGCGCCACTGGCCCAGCGGCAGCTTGCCCATGGACACGCCACCGACGCGGATGCGGCGCATCGACACGACGGTCAGGCCAACGCTGGCGCACAGCTGGGCGATCAGGCCTGGAGCCGGGTTCTTCATGGCCATGCGCAGGCGGGTTTCGTTCTGCCAGCTGGCCTTGACCGGCGGCAGCTCGCGGCCTTTCCACTTCACGCCATGATTCAGGCGGTTAAGGCCGTGCTCGGCGATTTCGCCACCGACTTCAACCACGTATTCCTGTTCAAGCTTGGCGATGTCGTCGGTGAGCTTGCGTACGATCCGCCAGTCCTGAGTAAAGATCTGTAGCCCATTGGCGCCTGCTTGCAAAGGCGCGGCGCAGGCCAGGCGGGCAAAGTGCCCCTTGAGCGGGCGACGGCCATAGCGGTGCTCTTCTGCCAGCGTCTCGGCGGTGATGCCGGGCAGGGCGCTGTCGCTGGTTTGATCGGCAGGCTGGTTGAGCAGCAGCGTCACAGGCTCGGGTGCAACCGCCTGGGCGCCGGCCGCCAGCTCGACCTTCTGGTCGCCGACCTTGAACTGCGGTTCGTCGATGACCACGCCATCCACCGAGACCCAGCCACCCTCGATGTACAGTTCGGCCTCCCGGCGCGAGCAGCCAGTCAGTTCGATGAGGCGTTTTGAAAGGCGGATGGGGTCTGTCATGTGCAAGGCCGTTACAAGAAAAGGATGACATTGTAACCGCCTGGCGCCGGTTTATCCCGGCAACATTCGACGGTGGTGGTTTCAGCCCGGGTTGAGGCCGCAAGAGCGAGTCAGGCGCAGGTGCAGCAAGGGGAAGGGTTGGCCCATGCCGTCGGTTTCCGAGCGGCCGATTTCTTCGAAGCCCAGTTTGGCGTAGAAGCCGCGGGCCTGGGTGTTCTGCTCGTTTACGTCCAGTTCGCTGGCGTTCAGGTGCTTGACGGCGTATTGCAGCAGCGCTTGGCCGATACCTTGGCCACGATGCTCAGGGGCCACGAAGAGCATTTCGATCTTGCCGGCGGCAATGCCGGCGAAGCCTGTGATGCGCTGGCGCGCGTCCTTGCAACAGATCAGCATGACCGCATCCAGGTACTGCTCACGGACGAGGCCGCGCAACACGGTGATATAGCCGTCCGGTAAAAAGTCATGGGTGGCGCGTACCGAGGCCTCCCAGACCTCGGTCAATTCGTCGTAGTCGCTTTGCCGTGGGGTTTGCACGACCGGGTAGTGGCGCATGCCAGATGTTCTCCTCCTGTTGTCCATTGACCAGGGACGATAGATGGCATCAAAACAGTGCGCCACTAAAAGCATCGCGGGCAAGCCTTGCTCCCACATCCGCGAGGGGTGTGGGAGCAAGGCTTGCCCGCGAGGAAACCAGCGCGATCCAGAGCCGAATCAGATCACTTCAGCCCACAGGTCATATTCGTCGGCATCCGTTACCCGGCACCAGACCTTGTCGCCCGGCTTGAGGTTGTTGTCGCCGCCGATGAAGACGTTACCGTCGATCTCGGGGGCATCGAAGAAGCAGCGGCCGACAGCGCCTTGTTCGTCGACTTCGTCGATCAGCACTTCGATGTCCTTGCCGATCTTCATCTGCAGGCGTGCGGCGCTGATGGCCTGCTGGTGCGCCATGAAGCGGTCCCAGCGGTCCTGCTTGACGTCATCCGGGACCACGTCCAGGTTCAAATCGTTGGCCGGTGCGCCTTCAACCGGCGAGTACTGGAAGCAGCCGACGCGGTCGAGCTGGGCCTCGGTCAGCCAGTCCAGCAGGTACTGGAAGTCTTCTTCGGTTTCGCCAGGGAAGCCGACGATGAAGGTGGAGCGGATGATCAGGTCCGGGCACTGTTCGCGCCAATTCTTGATTCGTGCCAGGGTCTTGTCTTCGAAGGCCGGGCGCTTCATCGCCTTCAGAACCTTGGGGCTGGCGTGCTGGAAGGGGATATCCAGGTACGGCAGGATCTTGCCGGCCGCCATCAGCGGGATCACGTCGTCGACGTTCGGGTACGGGTAGACGTAGTGCAGGCGCACCCAGACGCCCAGGGTGCTGAGCGCCTGGCAAAGCTCCAGCATGCGGGTTTTCACCGGCTGGCCGTTCCAGAAGTCGGTCTTGTACTTGACGTCGACGCCGTAGGCGCTGGTGTCCTGGGAAATCACCAGCAGTTCCTTGACACCGGCCTTGACCAGGCGCTCGGCCTCGCTCAACACGTCACCTACCGGGCGGCTGACCAGCTTGCCGCGCATGGACGGGATGATGCAGAACGAGCAGCTGTGGTTGCAGCCTTCGGAAATCTTCAGGTACGCGTAGTGGCGCGGGGTCAGCTTGATCCCCTGCGGCGGCACCAGATCGATCAGCGGGTTATGGTCCTGGCGTGGCGGTACCACTTCATGGACGGCATTGACCACTTGTTCGTATTGCTGAGGGCCGGTGACCGACAGCACGCTGGGGTGAACGTCGCGAATGGCGCTTTCTTCCACGCCCATGCAGCCGGTCACGATCACGCGGCCGTTCTCGGCGATGGCTTCGCCGATCACCTCGAGAGATTCGGCCTTGGCGGAGTCGATAAAGCCGCAGGTGTTGACCACCACGACGTCGGCATCCTGATAGGTGGGGACGACTTCATAGCCTTCCATGCGCAGTTGCGTAAGGATGCGCTCGGAATCGACCAGGGCTTTTGGGCAGCCCAGGGAAACGAAGCCAACCTTTGGGGCGGCAGGCGTAGGGACGGTGGACATGGCTAACCTCGGTGTTGAAGGAGCAGTTGCGCAGTGAACGTAACTGCCCTGGCGGGCGCTGCGAGCGCCTCTGGTCAAAAAGTGCGCAATTCTAGCGGCCGACAGCGCGCTTGACCAGCTTTAAACGGGGAAATACGACGAGTGCTGCGCTATGCTTCGACGCGTTGAGCCGCAGTGGATTTTGACCTGCGGTGATAAAGCGGGTTGCGCGCGCGCAGACGCAGGTTTTTCGTCAATTTGGCGCAAGCCCGGAGCTTGGTTCCAGGGGGGATGATGGCTCAGGCGAGTAGTCAGGTGGCTAACGAGCATTCGACGGCCAAGCCATTGAGCATGCTGGTGGCGGCAGTTGGGGTGGTGTACGGCGATATCGGTACCAGCCCGTTGTACACCCTCAAGGAAGTGTTTTCCGGTGAGTATGGCGTGCCTGTCAATCACGACGGCGTGCTGGGGATTCTGTCGCTGATCCTGTGGTCGTTGATCTGGGTGGTTTCGGTCAAGTACGTGCTGTTTATCCTGCGCGCCGACAACCAGGGCGAGGGTGGGATCATGGCCCTGACCGCGCTTGCGCGACGGGCGTCGACGGCTTATCCGCGGTTGCAGACGCTGCTGGTGGTGTTTGGCTTGTTCGGCGCTGCGTTGTTTTACGGCGACAGCATGATCACCCCGGCGATATCGGTGCTGTCGGCAGTCGAGGGCCTGGGGCTGGCGTTTGAGGGTATCGATCACTGGGTTATCCCGGTGTCGCTGGTGGTGCTGGTAGCGCTGTTCTTGATCCAGCGCCACGGTACGGCTCGCATCGGCATTCTGTTCGGGCCGGTCATGGTCGCCTGGTTCGGGGTGCTGGCAGCGCTGGGGGTGCATGGCATCGTCCAGCATGCCGAGGTGTTGTATGCCTTTAACCCGATGTGGGCGGTGCGCTTTTTCATTGTTCACCCCGGCATGGGCGTGGCGATCCTCGGTGCCGTGGTACTGGCGTTGACGGGCGCCGAGGCGCTGTACGCCGACATGGGGCACTTTGGGCGCAAGCCGATCGCCCGTGCCTGGTTCGCCCTGGTGCTGCCGGCGCTGGTGTTGAACTATTTCGGTCAGGGGGCGTTGCTGCTGGAAAACCCTGACGCGGCACGCAACCCGTTCTATCTGCTGGCCCCCGGTTGGGCGCTGGTACCTTTGGTCGGCCTGTCGACGCTGGCCACGGTGATTGCTTCTCAGGCGGTGATATCCGGGGCCTTTTCCTTGACTCGGCAGGCGATCCAGCTGGGCTATGTACCCCGTATGCATATCCAGCACACCTCCAGCGCCGAGCAGGGCCAGATCTATATCGGCGCGGTGAACTGGTCGCTGATGGTGGGTGTCATTTTGCTGGTGCTGGGCTTTGAGTCGTCGGGCGCGCTGGCATCGGCCTACGGCGTGGCGGTGACCGGTACCATGCTGATCACCACCATTCTGGTGTCGGCGGTGATGTTGCTGTTATGGAAGTGGCCGCCGATTTTTGCGGTGCCAATCCTCTTGGGCTTTCTGTTCGTCGACGCGTTGTTTTTCACGGCCAACGTGCCGAAGATCTTTCAAGGCGGTGCCTTTCCGATATTGGCGGGTATCGCGTTGTTTGTGCTGATGACCACCTGGAAGCGCGGCAAACAGGTGTTGGTGGACCGCATCGACGAGGGCAGCCTGCCCTTGCCGATCTTTATCGGCAGTATTCGCGTGCAGCCTCCGCATCGGGTCGAGGGCACGGCAGTGTTCCTGACCGCACGGGCGGACGCCGTGCCCCATGCGTTGTTGCACAACATGCTGCACAACCAGGTCCTGCATAAGCAGGTGGTATTGCTGACGGTGGTGAACGAAGATTCGCCGCGTGTTCCGGTTCAGAACCGTTTCGAGGTCGAAGCCTATGGCGAGGGCTTTTATCGGGTGATCCTGCACTTCGGTTTCATGGATGAGCCAGACGTGCCGGCTGCCTTGAACCTGTGCCACCTTGAAGCGCTGGAGTTCAGCCCTATGCGCACCACGTACTTCCTCAGCCGGGAAACCGTCATCCCCTCGAAGCTGGTGGGCATGGCGCGCTGGCGGGGGTTGTTGTTCGCCTTCCTGTTGAAGAATGCCAACGGCAACCTGCGCTTCTTTAACCTGCCGCTCAACCGGGTGATCGAGTTGGGTACACAGGTGGAGATATAGGGCCCTGAAAAGCATCGCGGGCAAGCCCCAATGCCAGTGTAGGAGCGGACCTGGCCGCGATGGGCTGCGCAGCGGCCCCGGCGATTCTGAAATCATCTGCACTTGCTGGCTCAATCGCAGATGCCAATGGCCTCAGGGGCCGCTGCGCGGCCCATCGCG